>CAYUYH010000011.1:0-20004 GCA_964449175.1 uncultured Planctomycetaceae bacterium | reverse complement strand
TGTGGCCCACGGGGCCGGGGCCGCGCCGGCCGCGCCACGCGCGGTCAAGTCGCCACGGTGACTCGCCGCGGCGAGATGACCACGACACGCGCCAGACGCCCCCCGCGGCGGCGGCGAATAGTGTTGCCTGCCCGCGGGCGGGCCTGTAGACTCGTCCGTTCGCCGCGCCGGGCCGGGATCACCCGCCCCGCGCGGCCGAAAGGCTGGGCGGTCCAGTCACCCGCCGCCAGGGAGATCGGCGGACTCGGCGCCCTTCCCATCGTGGGGAGAGGCTGATCGCCGAGGACACCCAGGGTCAAACAGGAAACAGGCAGACAATGGTAGACTACAGCCTTATCAAGTCGCTGAACGTCAGCGACGACGAAATCCAGAAGCAACTCTCCGAGGCGATGGGCGAGGGATTCGACCAGGAGGCCCTGACCCAGGCGATCCAGGATCAGACGACTCATCAGCCCGGGGCCGTGCTCGCCGGGCGCGTGGTAAACGTCATCGGCGACGACGTGATCGTCGAGGTGGGCCTCAAGAGCGAGGGCACCGTCGACATCAGCGAGTTTGAAGAGGCCGAAGACGTCAAGCCCGGCCTGGAGGTCGAGGTCCTGCTGGAGGAAGTCGAGTCCGACAGCGGGCTGGTCGTACTGTCGAAGCGCAAGGCCGACCGAATCCGCGGCTGGGAGCGCATCCTTTCCAGCAACCAGGAAGGCGACGTCGTCAAGGGCACCGTCACCCGGAAGATCAAGGGCGGGCTGCTGGTCGACATCGGCGTGCCGGCGTTCCTGCCCGCCAGCCAGGTCGACATCCGCCGCCCGGGCGACATCGGCGAGTACGTCGGGCGGAAGATCGAGGCCAAGATCCTCAAGATCGACCAGGACCGGCGGAACATCGTCGTCTCGCGGCGCAAGCTCATCGAGGAGCACCGCGCCGAGGCCAAGGCCAACCTCCTCGCCGAGGTCGCCGAAGGCCAGGTCCGCAAGGGCATCGTCAAGAACATCGCCGACTTCGGCGCGTTCATCGACCTCGGCGGCCTGGACGGCCTGCTGCACATCACCGACATGAGCTGGGGGCGAATCGGACATCCCAGCGAGATGCTGAAGATTGACCAGGAGGTCGAGGTTCAGGTCCTGGCGGTCGACCGCGAGAAAGAGAAGATCGCCCTCGGCCTGAAGCAGCGCACGGCGAGCCCGTGGGAGACGGTCGAGGAGAAGTACCCCGTCGGAACAAGGGTCACCGGCTCGGTGGTGAACATCATGGCCTACGGCGTGTTCGTCAAGCTCGAGGACGGCCTTGAAGGCCTGGTCCACATCTCGGAGATGAGCTGGACGCGCCGGCTGAACCACCCCTCCGAGATGGTCTCCGCCGGCGAGGACGTGGAAGTCGTCGTGCTGGACATCGACAAGGGCAAGCAGGAGATCTCCCTCGGCATGAAGCAGGCCGAGGTGAACCCCTGGACTCTGGTGAAAGAGAAGTACCCGCCCGGCACGGTGATCACGGGCATCGTGCGGAACATGACGAACTACGGCGCGTTCGTGGAGATCGAGGAGGGCATCGACGGCCTGCTGCACGTCTCGGACCTGTCCTGGACGCGCAAGATAGGCCACCCCAGCGAGCTGCTCAAGAAGGCCCAGGAACTCCAGTGCGTCGTGCTGGCCGTGGACGAAGAGAAGATGCGCGTCGCGCTGGGCCTGAAGCAACTCACCGAGGACCCGTGGCTGCGGAGCATTCCCGAGCACTACGTGCCCGGCCAGATCGTAAAGGGCAAGGTCACCAAGCTGACGAACTTCGGCGTGTTCGTGGAGCTGGAGGACGAGCTTGAGGGCCTGCTGCACGTCAGTGAGCTGGCCGACCACAAGGTCGAGAACCCCCAGGACATTGTCAAGGCCGGCGAGGAGATCGAGGTCAAGATCCTCCGCGTGGACACCGAGGACCGCAAGATAGGCCTATCCCTCAAGCGCGCCCAGTGGGCGGCGGAGGAAGGAGAGGCCCCCGTCGAGCCCGAGGAGGCCGTCAAGCGTCGCGGCGGCCTGGAGGGCCCGACCGGCGGCCTGGGCGACGAGATCATCCAGGCGATCAAGCCTGCCGACCAGCCCGGCGTTCCGACTTCGGACGCCGCGGCCAAGGCGCCCGAGGAAACCCCGGAGAAACCGGCCGACCACCCGGCCGAGCAGGCCCCGACAGACAGCCCGGAAGACAAGCCCGCCGAGCAGTAACGCCGCGACGGCACGACGTAGCACACACCAGGGGCGCTGCCCGACAAAGGGTCGCGCCCCTTTCACTTGCGCCCAGAGCTGCCCCCCCCGGCCTTACTGAAGTGCGACTCGCCTGCGGACGAAGAACCTTCTGACAGGAGACTCGCCAGTTGTAGGGCGTGCAACTCGCCGTAGCCCCGGCGTAGTCCTGAGCGAGCGCAGCGAGTCGAAGGGCGAAGCCGGGTTGCACGCGGAATGGCTGACAGGAGACCTACCAGAGGACTCTGCAGAGGGAGCAGACGAGGCCATGGCTGCCAAGAACGCGCAAACCGCCCTGGGCTGGTATCTCGACCAGATCAAGCACACGCCGCTCCTGACGGCCAAGCAGGAACGCGAGCTGGCCTACCGCATCCGCGAGCACAGCGACTATGACGCCCGCGAGGAGATGATCCAGGCCAACCTTCGACTGGTCATCAAGATCGCCAAGGAGTACACCAACCCCGGCATGACGCTGGCGGACCTGGTGGCCGAGGGCAACCTGGGGCTGATGCGGGCGGTGGAGGAGTTCGATCCCGAAGCCGGCGTGCGGTTCAGCACCTATGCCGCCTGGTGGGTCAAGCAGGCCATCAAGCGGGCAATGGTCAACTCCGGCATGCAGATCAGGATCCCCGCGTACCTGGTGAAGATGATCGGCAAGTGGCGCAAGGCCGCCGGCGAGCTGGAGGCCTCGATGGGCCGACCGCCGACCGTCGAGGAGATGGCTTCCAAGCTGCACATCAGCCGAAAAAAGGCCGAGATCATCCGCCAGGGCATCCAGGCGGCTAGCGCGCCCACGCAGATCGGCTCGGAAGACTCCTCCGCCATCGCCGAGATCGTCGGCGACACCGAGGCCGGCCCCGAGCAGGCCATGATGGACGCCTCCAACACGCCGATCGTCCATGCGCTGCTTCAGCACCTCGAGCCCAGGCAGCGGAAGATCCTCGAGCTGCGCTTCGCACTGGACGGCTACGAAGGCCCGCCGCGGACGTTCAAGGAGATCGGCAAGATCGTCGGGCTCACGCGCGAACGCGTCCGCCAGCTTGAGAAGAAGGCCCTCGCCAGCCTGAAGGACCTGGCCGACAAGGTCGCCTGACCGCCGCCGCGCCCGTTCCAGAGCAACGGCTACCTGTTTGCAGCCGGGGCGTCGGGGGGCTTCGTCGGCTTCGTCGCCGAGGGCGATTCCGTCCCCGTCGCGATAAGCGAATCGCGCAACAGGCTCATCGCTTCTCGCACCTCGCTCAATCCCGGCGTGCCGGGCGGCAGGGCCAGAACCCTCTCGCAGTCGGCCAAGGCGCCGTCAACGTCCCCTTGCTGGAGGCGGCAGCTTGCCCGGTCATACAGGAAGCCGGGGTGGTCGCCGGTAATCGCCAGGATCTCACCGTAGATCGTCTCGGCGGCCGCGTAGTCGCCCCGCTCGGTGGCCTGGTCGGCCTGCTTGGCCTTGTCGTCGACGATCGCCGAATCGGCGACAGGCGCGATGGCGGTCAACGATCCCAAAGCCGTGTCGAACAGGCCGTTCAGCATGCCCCCGCGCATGAGCAGGATCAGCACGATGATGGCGATCCAGCCCGTCTTGCTGCCGGGGGTGGTGATGCGCCTACCCAGCAGCACCGGCCAAATCTTCGAGCCGTCAAGCGGCGGAATGGGCAGGAGATTGAACACCGCCAGGATCGCGTTTATGAAGATGATCATCATCAGCAGCAGGTGCGCCAAGCCCAACCAGCCTGCCCCGCTCAGCCCGAAGGCATACGTGTGGCGCGTCAGATGCATAAGTCCCAGCCCCGAAAGAACGACAGCGATGTTGGCAGCCGGCCCGGCCAGACTGCTCAGAAGATAGTCCCACCTGGGCCGGCGAAAGTTGTAGACATTCACGGTGACGGGCTTGGCCCAGCCGAACGGGAGGATGAAGATGGCCAGCGTCCCCAGCAGCGAGAGGTGGCGGAAGGGGTTCAGGCTGACCCGCCCCTGACGGCGGGCGAAGTCGTCCCCCAGCAGGCTGGCCGACCATGCGTGGGCGAACTCGTGAAGCGTCAGCCCGATCACCAGCCCAGGCAGCAGCACCAAGGCTGTGGCGAAGTCCGTGATCGCAAGGGGCATGGCGCTGGCGGCGCTCGCTGTCCAGGCTGTCACGCGGCGCCCTCCCTGCTCGTAAGGAACCGTTCGAGATCCAGCGCCAGTTCCGGGTGGTCTTGGCGCAGAGACGCTATGGCCTGGCGGGTCTCGTCGGCGCGGCCGATGACCGCATCGCCCATCGCCTCCAAGTACAGCCGCTTCGGCGCGGACACGTCATTCGCGGCAGCCAAGTGGGCTGCGGCGCGGGCATCGTCGCCTCGTGCCTTGGCGCCGGTGGCCAGGACAATCTCCGCGACTCCGTTGGGCTCCACCTCCAGGAGGCGCCGGGCCTGCCACTCGGCCTGGCCGACATCGCCGGCCAGCAGGGCTGTCCAACAGACGCTTGTCTGGACCATCTTGCTGACCATGGGGGGCAGGTCTCGTCGGGTCACGAACCGGCTGACTACTTCCGCCTCCTCGGCCCGCCCTCGGCGTGAGGTGGTCAGCAGCTCCAGTGTGTCCAGCAGGCCGTGGCGGTCGTCGCCCAGCTCGCGCCCACGGCGAAGGAGTTCCTCGGCAGCGTCCAGGTCGCCGGCCTCCAGCGCCCAAAGCCCGGCCACCGCAGCCAGCTCGGGGCTCGGCCGCCGATTCATCCACTCTCCGGCACATGGCCGGGCGCCTTCGATGCCCCAGACCCTGTACGCGGCGAGCAGGCCCAGTCTGCCCCAGTCGCCGTCGCCGCTTATGATCCAGGCCGCCTTGAGGAAGCTGACCGATAGCGGCAGCTTCGCCCATGACAGAACCTGCCCTGCCCACAGCAGCGGCAGGGCCGGAGCCTTGCGAATCCAACGTGAAAGGAACATGCGGTCACCAATCGTTGCCGTCGCGGCAGCGCGATGATTCTACCGCCCCGTGGGCCCTGGCAGAAGTCACAAACCCCCGGCGGGGGGGGCCATGTCATTGCCGTCTTTCGCGACACCGATTTGCTTGACCTCCTGCGTCCAGTGTGTATCCTATTCCCAGTGCCCCGGCCCGTGCAGTTGCGTGGGGCGAGGGCCTGACGTTTCGTCGGCCACGGCGGGCCGAGGAACCACGCGGCAACGGAATACGCCATGGAAGAGGGCAAAGTCGCCACCGGACGCTCACCACGCCACGCACCCGTCGCCCAGCGCCTCCGCTACGCGCTGGACCCGCTGGTGGGCATGAGGCTCAGGCCGGTGCTGCTGCTGGCCGGCGTGGGGCTGGCGCTGTTCACGATCTTCAGGGCGGCGCTTCTGCTGGCGAGATACCACCTCGTCGAGCACCTCACCGGCTCGCAGATAGGGCGGTGCTTCCTGACGGGGCTGCGATTCGACGTCGTCCCGATCGGCTACGCGCTGCTGCCGCTCGCGCTCGTGCTGGCTTTGGCGCCCAGGCGCCTGTTCCGCAGGCGGTGGTTCCGCCGGGCCGTCACCGCGTACTCCGCGGCGATGCTCATGCTGGCGGTGTCCGTCGAGATCATGGGGGCGGCGTTCTTCCTGTACTTCGGCGCCCGGCTGAACTGGATGGCGCTGGCGTACTTCGGGCATTTCCGCGAGGCGGCCGTCTACATCTGGCAGCAGTATCCGGTCGTGCTCCTGTTTGTCGTGGTGGCCATACTGGCCGCCGCGGTGTGGTGGGCGCTGCGGAGGGCGCTGTGGTTTGGTCCGGGCCCGAGGCGGGTGGGCGTCGCCGGACGTGCCGCCCTTGCCGCCGTGCTGGTCGCGCTATGCGTCTCAGCCTGTCACGGCGGGTGGAGCCAGCAGCCCCTTCGGCAGAGTTCGGCCTACTTCACGCCGAACAAGCTCATCGCGCACCTGGCACAGAACAACTTCTTCAGCCTGTTCCACGCCGCCAAGATCAACCTGACCGACAAGGGCGACGAGTCGGACTACTACTCATTTCCGCCCCTGTCCAAGGCCATTCGCGTCACCAGCGGCATGCTGCTGCAACAAGGCGACACGGTGCTCGGCGGGTCGGTCAACCCCTTGTGGCGCCGCAGCGACAGCGGGGCGCCGAGGCGCGACTACAACGTGGTCGTGATCCTCATGGAAGGCATGGCCGGCCAGCCCGTGGGCGTGCTGGGCCACAGCCCCAGCCACACTCCCAACCTCGACGCGCTCTGCGGGGCCGGCGTGTTCTTCGAGCGGATGTACGCCGTCGGGTCGCACACCAGCCGGGGAATGGTCGGCGTGCTGTGCGCCCATCCGGACATCAACGGCGCGTCGATCCTCTCGCGCGACCTGGCCGTGGGCAAGTTCCTCACCCTGCCGGCTGTCTTCGCCGCCAGGGGATACCGCACCATGTTCATCTACGGCGGCGACCCGGACTTCGACAACATGAAGGAGTTCCTTGCCGCCGGCGGGGTTTCTTCCTTCATCACGCAGAGCGACATGTCGCGCACGGGCGCGAATATCGGCAACTGGGGCGTCCCCGACGAAGTGACCTTCGCCGCCGCCCACGAAACCTTCCAGGCCATGGGCGAGAAGAAGTTCTTCGCCCTCATCCTGACGGTGAGCAACCATCCGCCGTTCGACATCCCCTCCAGCTTCACGGAGGTGCTGGGGGGCGATTCCGAACAGGCCAAGAAGCTCAATGCCTACAGGTATGCCGACTGGGCGCTGGGCGAGTTCTTCCGCCGGGCCCGAACGGCTGACTACTTCAAGAACACTATCTTCGTGCTCGTCAGCGATCACGGGCGAGACCTCGACGCAACGCGTTTCGTGGACGTGCCCGGCTACCGCATCCCGTGCCTGATCTACGCGCCGTCCATCGTCGCGCCGGCGCGCATCGCGACCGTCGCCAGCCAGACCGACATTGCCCCGACCTTGCTGGGCCTGCTGGGCGGGACATATGAGCATTGCTTCCTCGGGCGCAACCTGCTCGCGCCCACGAGCGACGATGGCTTTGCCTTCATCCACGACGAGGACCGGTTCGCCTTCGTCAGTGGCGACTTGGCCATGATCGCCCCGCCCAGGCACGAGGGCATGCTGTTCAGGCTCGGGCAGGGCACGATGAGGCAACTGCCCGCGGACAACCAGGCGCCGTGGAAGGTCGCGGACATGAACGAGCGGATGCTGTCGTACTACGAGATGGCCAGGCACCTGTATCTTACCTCGGCCTACCGCCCGCCCGCGGCGTCGGCGAGGACGATCGCCGCGTCGAAGTGACCGTCGCCGCCGCGACGGCCCTGCCGCTCCGCACCCGCAACAAGGTCAACAGATGACGGAGCTTGCCGCGTACATCGCCGATGTGCCCGACTTCCCCAAGCCGGGCATCGTCTTCAAGGATATCACCCCGCTGCTGGGCGACCCGGGCGCATTGTCCGAGGCCGCCGAGAAGCTCGCCGAGCCGTTCGCCGACGCCGACATCGACGTGGTCGTCGGCATCGAATCTCGCGGGTTCATCTTCGGAGCGATGGTCGCGCAGCGGCTGGGCGCCGGCTTCGTGCCCGTCCGCAAGCCCGGCAAGCTGCCCGGCGAGACCATCTCCGCCAGCTACGAGCTGGAATACGGCACGGACAGCATCGAGATGCACCGCAACGCCATCGCGCCGGGCAAGAAGGTGCTCATGGTGGACGACCTGCTGGCCACTGGCGGCACGATGGCCGCCGCGTGCAAGCTCGCCGAGTCCCTCGGCGGCAAGATTGTCGGCATCGCGTTCGTCGTGGAGCTGTGCTTCCTGAAAGGCCGGGACAAGCTCGCCGGCTACCCCATCCACTGCCTGATCAAGTACGACTCGTAGCGTCCCCGCCGTCCGCCGGCGGCGTGAAGAACGCCCCGCAATACGTCTCCACCGCCGCGCCGCTCACAGCCTGGCGCGCCTTGGCAGCGATCGCCTCGAGCTGCTCGGCGCTCAGCGCCGAGACAAAGGGCTCGGCAGGGGGGCGGGCGACCGTGTGAATCTGGACGAGCTTGATCTTCCCGCCGCCGGCGACGATCTCCCGCAGCCGGTCGCAATAGGCGGCTGTCTCCTCATCATCCGGTCCGCAGCCGTGCAGCGCGCAGAACAGGCTCTGGATGACCATCGCCCGGCCTCGCGCGACGGCGACGATCCCAGCGAGGATGTCGGTGAGATGAATCCCTGCCTCCGGGCGGTTGACGGTCTGGAAGTACTGCTCGCTGCCAGCGTCGAGCTTGGCCCAGATCTCGCCATTGTTGGCGTCGAGGATGGGCAGGGCGGCCTGGAACCGCGGCGAGGTGAGCTGCGAGCCGTTGGTGATGACGACGATCTTCACGTCATTGAGCCCGACGGCCGCCTTCGCCTCGGCGGCCACGGCGACGGCGGCGGCAAAGTTGGCGACGCACGTCGGTTCGCCGTCCCCGCTGAAGGCGATGTCGTTGATCCTCCGCAGCTCGGCGGGCGCGCCGGCGAACCGCGCTTGCGACCAGATCTGGCCGCTGACCGCCTCGCTCAGCACGGCGTCCAGCTCGGCCCGGAGAACCGCAAGGTCCACCTCGCGGGCCGGACGGGCCACGCCGCGGTCGATCTGACAATACACGCATGAAAACGTGCATCGCTTGTCCCAGTTCAGATTGACCCCGATGCTCAGCCCGCCGCTGCGCCTCGCCAGCACGGGGTAGACGTACAGCATCTCCCGCCACTGCCTGCGGTGGTCGAGGAATCCCTCACTCCGCGATGTCGGCTTGTCATCTTCCATCGGCGGCATTCTACCCGCTCCCCGCCGCCACGCCAAAGCACCGGCTGCCCGCGCCCGGGCGATCGCGCCCGCGGCCGACGATTGCCGCGACCGCGAGGCGTTGTGTAAGATGGCCTCGTGCCCGCCGGCTGAGACGGCGAGGCCGAGACCGACCGGACAGGACGACCCAATGCAGAAACTGCGAACACGCTACGCACCCTCCCCCACCGGCTACCTGCACGTCGGCGGCGCCAGGACGGCCCTGTACTGCATGCTCATCGCCCGGCGCAGCGGCGGGCAATTCCTCCTGCGCATCGAGGACACCGACCGCCGCCGCCACGACGAGTCAGCCGTCGGCAAGATCATCGAGGACCTGCGCTGGCTGGGCATAGAGTGGGACGAGGGAATCGAGGTGGGCGGCCCGCACGGCCCGTATCGCCAGAGCGAGCGGCTGGACCTCTACAGCGACGCCGTGCAGCGCCTGCTGGATGCCGGCAAGGCCTACCACGCCTTCGACACGCCCGAGGAGCTGGACGCCAGGCGACACAAGGCGGCTGAGGATAAGCGCGACTTCCACTATCCGCGCCCCGCGAGCTTCCCGACAGCGGGCGATGTCCAGGCCGCCCGCGACGCCGGCCAGCCCGTCGTCGTGCGGTTCTGCTGCCCGGCGAGGGACGTCACCATCCACGACCAGGCCTTCGGCGAGGTGACCATGCCCGCCTCGGAAATGGAGGACTTCATCATCCAGAAGGCCGACGGCTGGCCCACGTTCTACCTCGCCAACGTCATCGACGACGCGACGATGGAGATCAACCTCGTCATGCGGGGTCAGGAGTTCCTCGGCCAAACCTGGCGGCAGGTGCTGCTGCGCGAGGCGCTGGGGCTGGGCGAGCCGGCGTACGCTCATCTGCCGCTGATAGCCGACATGCAGGGGCGAAAACTATCGAAGCGCGACGGCGACGTCGAGGTCCACGCCTTCCGCCAGGCCGGCTACCTGCCTGAGACGCTGCTGAACTTCATCGCGCTGCTCGGCTGGAACCCCGGCGGGGACCGCGAGAAGCTCACGCTGGACGACATGATCGAGCTGTTCAGCATCGACCGCATCGGCAAGGCCAACGCGAAGTTCGACCGCGCCAAGCTGCTCGCCTTCAACACCGATGCCGTCGCCGCCGCCACCCCGGAGCGACTGCTGGCCGGCTTGAAGGACTATCTCTCGCTCAACGACACGCTGATCCCCCGCGACGACGACGTGTTGCGGCAGCTTCTGGCGGCCTGCCCGGGCCTGCGAACCTTCGCAGACATCCCGGCCAAGTGCGACGTGCTGTTCGCGCCCGACGACGCGTACGAATACGACGCGGACGCCGTCGCCAAGGTGCTTACGAGGAATGACGGCCAGGGTCTCGCCGTCCTGCGCGCGCTTCGGCCGCGGCTGGCCGAGTGCGAGTGGACCGAAGCAGCGCTGGAGGAGATCGTCAAGGCGGAGTGCGAGAAGATGTCCGTCGGCATGGGCAAGGTGGCCCAGCCGATTCGCGTCGCAGTCACCGGCCGAACCGTCAGCCCGCCGATCTTCGAGACGCTGATGATACTGGGCAGAGACAAGGCCCTGGCCAGGATCGACCGGTGCCTGAGCGCCCGCGGGGCCCGGTAGTTTCTAATCATTCGCATTAGTCGGAACTCAGCCGGGGTGGACGGGCGCCGCAGGGGGGGCGACCAATCGCCCAAGCGGCCCGGGGGGGCATCCGAGGGGATCGGTCGCGGTAAGCGATTGCCTAGCAATGTGTTACCGTATTCGCCGATTGAGTCTGGACGTGTCTTGTGGCAGGAGTTTGGGATCGGGGCTGTGGCGTCCATGCTTTCCAGACGGCTTTGGGTCGGCCGGTCCCGGACGCGCGCAAGTGCAGTTTGTTGGAGATTTGGAGAGTTTTTCTCCTTGTCAGACCTGGACATCGTGGTATCATTGTCAAAAGCCGCACATGAGCTGCGCCAGCGGCGGAACGCAACTACAATCTGGAGGTCATGGCTTTCGTGGGGCCGGCAGTTCTGGGCAGGATGCCCTTGTTACCGCGCGATATCTGTCGCTGCGCGTCTGCTGGGCCTCGAAAGGCTGGAATGATCCGGGCTTGTGCTTTTGGCCACCGAGCGTTTCGTCTGGCTGGCGCCTCTGAAAGAAGTGACAAATAAAGAGGTGGACCAGTAGGCTTCCTTGGCTGGGGCAACTGGTCCACCAGGTAGCAGGTGACAGGCACCTTTGGTGCCAGCCCCGTACCTATATGTCTTTTTATAGGCAACGGGGGCGGCGCAAGTCAAAGGATTTTTCTGAGTTTTCCGTTCTTGCTCGGCGAAGGCCAAGCGACTGGAGGCAACGCGATGCCAGAGCCAGTCACACTCATAGCCGTGGGCAGCGGCATCACGGGATTGGCTGCTCATCTGGCGAGGCGCTATTTCGAGGTCGCCAAGGAAGTGGTGGACATCGTACTTGGCTTCCTCGCTCTGCTGCTAATCCTCCCTTTGCTCACCGTATGCGCGATCCTCATCAAGCTGTCCAGCCGGGGCCCGGTGCTGTTCACGCAGGTCCGGGTCGGCAAGGGCGGCAAGCATTTCAGGATGTACAAGCTCCGCACGATGTACACCGACGCCGAGGAGCGGACCGGGGCTGTCTGGGCCGCCAAGAAGGACCCGCGCGTGGTGTCCGTGCTGCGTTGGATGCGCCGCAGCCACGTTGATGAGCTTCCGCAGATCGTCAACGTGCTCCGCGGCGAGATGTCTTTGGTCGGGCCCCGCCCCGAGAGGCCCGAGATACTGGCTGAACTCGAGAGGGTCTTCCCGGACATCAAGCAGCGGCTGAGCGTCCGTCCCGGCATCACGGGCCTGGCGCAGGTTCGCAACGGCTACGACAGGGACGTGGAGTCCGTCCGCAGGAAGCTGGAAGCGGACCTGGAGTACATCGCGGACCGCAACTGGAGCAACGAGATTCGCATCATGGCCGCGACGTTGGGCAAGCTGAACGACGAGACGGCCCATTGAACCCGAAAGCGACCCGGCCCCTCAGTTGGGGCCGGAGCATTTGATAGACAAAGCAAGCAACTGTGAGAACTCAGGATTATTGCCATCGCGTAGGAGAAAGGAGGCCGGATGCAGCATAGCGTTCCGTCTGGCGAAAGCCAGATCGCCCGGCCGGTGAAGACTGCTACCAGCCGGGTGAGAGCGGGGCGACCCGCACGCGGCGACGGATGGAGGTAAAGTCCAAGGGCCGACAAGTGCAGTCGACGGATACAAGAGACTCGATACACGGCGCGGCCGCGAAAAGGACCGCGGCGCCGAAAGAGAAGGAGAGCTGAGGATATGAGACACTTGAAAATAGTTACGGCACTGAGCCTGGTGCTGGCCGTGACGGCAACCGCCGGAGCGGTGTCGCTACAGAACGGGCCGCTGATCTTCAAGACGTTCAACTACGAGGTCAGCACGCTGTACGTGGGTACTCCAGGCAACACGTACTTCCGCGATGCCGGGGTGCCAGGCTACGACCCGAACAACGCCACTCACAAGCTGTTCAGCGACCCCTCGCTGACCATCCTTCGCCCGACAGACAAGGGTCTGCTGCCCGGTGAGGACACCTGGGGCCTGATGGACGTGACGCAGCTGTGGGACGGCACGACCACCGGCGGCCCGGGCACTCCGCTGATCCAGGGCAGCAACTACTGGAATCGTGGCGATGCCAACCAGTACCTGATGGGCATGTTCTACGGCGGCCAGGACCAGATAGTCCAGATCGCCACCCCGACGATACAGGTCATCACCGCCAGCAACCTCCAGTTCAATCTGTTCGACAGGACGCTGGGGAGCGACCCGCTCAGTCCGTTGGTGAACGGCATGGATCCGAGCGATCGCACGGGCGCCGGTACGTTCCCCGGTTGGACGGGCACTCCGGCTGAACTGGTGGCGGCTGGCATCAGCACGTACTTCCAGTTCACCGGCAATGCGGCCACGCTTCCTCCCGCAGGCCAGACGACCACGTACCTGGACGTCACCAGCGGCGCGTGGGCTAATCTGTTCATCGACTGGTGGTCGCCCATAACGGGCGTGGTCCCCTCCGATATCCAGCAGGTCTGGACGATCGGCACCACTTCCACCGCCCGTTGGATCGGCAGCGAAGACACCGGCAGGGCATTCATCATCCCCGAGCCGATGACGATGCTGGGCGTTTGCATGGGCATCGGTGGTCTGGGCGCCTACATCCGCAGAAGGCGCCGCGACTAGCAGCGCAAGTGCAAAGGAATCCGGAAACGGGCTCCTGACAGGCCGGGGCTTCGTGCGGCCTGATAACATAGCGTGGCGGCCGTGGCCGAGAGGGCGCGGCGCCACATGACGTACGATGTGCGCCACATGGAAGCGGCGCCCGGACTGGCGGCAGTAGCCGGCCCGGGCGCACGTGGCGACTGGAGGGTTGCGTCGGAGTGAGGGAAGGTGTGTGCTCCGGGGCAAGCAGTGCAGACGGAGGTAGTGATGTACAAGCTGGTGGTTGTGGCGCTCGCGGCGCTTGTGCTGGCCGCGAACGCGGATGCGGCGACGTACTATGTCACGGCCAAGTATACAGGAACGAATCCGGGCAAGCAGATCGTGATTAAGGACTACTCGACCGACCCGCGGCTGAAGCTGACCACGTGGGCGGGCGTGTACAACTTCAAGATCAAGGCAGGCACGACGTATACGGAGCTTGGCGGCGTAGGCGACGTGTTTCACGCAATGTGCATAGACATAGGCAACCCCGTGTATAAGGGCAGAACTTACACTTGGGAGGTGGTGGACCCGACCGAGGGGCCCACGCCGGACGTCTATTCCGACGGCAAGATCAACGAGACCGAGCGCCTCGCGCTGCAACGGCTGTACGGAATGCACTATGCGACCGGGACGACCACACACGTGGACGCAGCCGCGTTCCAGGCGGCCGTCTGGGAGATCGTCAACGAGTCCGAAGGCGTCTGGGACGTGACAGCCGGCAACTTCCAGGCCAGCAGCGTGAACACGGCGAAGGCGAACATGTACCTCGCCACCTCGTCCAGCTACGACGGGCCGCTGCCCACGTTCGTGGCCTTGGTGAGCGACAGGGCACAAGACCAGTTGGTGATGCTGCCGACCTATTCGCCTCCGCCGCCACCGCCGCCGCCGAGCGTGCCGGAGCCGATGAGCATGATTACGCTCGCCCTCGGCCTGGGCGGAGTTGGCGGCTATCTTCGCAGGCGGTTTGCATCGGCCGGCTGATAGGGCGGCACGACGACCTGGCGCCGAGCACGGGCAGAGAGGCCGGGCTATGAAGCGAGATCTGACAGCCCTGGCAGTACTGGGCACGCTGCTGCTGGCAGCCGTGGGCGCGGAGGGTACGCAGTATCCGGCGTTCGAGGCACAGAACGCCGGGGGAAGCGTCTGGACCTACAGCGGGACGTGGACCGACGGCGACGGCACGGACCACGATCTGGCCGCCCAGGTCTCCTTCAGCAGGGTTCGCAGGGGCAAGATGAAGGTCCGCCTGAGCAACACCTTCGCCGGGGACGTGATGTTCCAGGTCGAGCTGCTCAGCGCCGTGTTCTTCGACGTTGCCGGCTCGGTCCCGATGACGCCCTATAGTGCCATCGTGCCTGACGGCAGCGAGGTCCTGTTCCCCGAGGCCGCCAATCCCTCCCAGCCTCATGCGCCTCTCGCCCCAAACGTCGTGGGCGGGGAATTCGCCTTCAAGTCCGGCCTGGAGGGCGCGCCGGGCGACGCCGCCTACGGGATCAGCGGCGTGGGCATCGACCTGTTCGGGCCGCATGATCTCTTCCCGCCCCAGATCGACCTGGACAAGCCCGCCAGCCCCGACGGTTCGAACTACGGCATCACCAGTGCCGGCGACGACCCCAACACCGGCAACAACCCCGACGTCACGGGTCAAGAGCCGATCATCAAGCACGAGGTGGTCTTCACCTTCTGTGGGCTGCCGTGTAACTTCAAGCCGTGCAGGGACATAACCAATGTCTGGTTCCTGTATGGCACCTCCTGGGAGCAGCAGCCCGGCGAGATCCCGCCGCCGATCCCCGAGCCGATCTCAGCGGTCTGCGTCGCAGCGGGCCTGGCTGGCCTGGGCGGGTATCTCCGCAAGCGGCTCGCCCGCAAGTAGGGCGACACGCCAGGAGGGAGAGCGGACTTCCGACTGCCATGCACCTATCTGTCCGTGCGCGGGGATCTTGCGCGCAGCCACCGGCCGACGGCGGTCCTTCCTGGACCGTCCGGGCGGGGCAGGTTTTTTTTGTTGGCCAGGTCCGATAATATTGCTTGCACGCTCGGGGGGCTGGCAGTAGATTCTTGCGATGCTCAGCACCCCGTGGATGGAGGCTGAGGTGGCCTCGGAACCAGCCTGAATTACCAGCATTCCTTGTATCCCCCCATTTGCAGTCGGGCGGGCGGAATCTTATGCTTCAGCTGTAGCAGGGGCATTGCCGAGATTATGGAATCGGGAGGAGCCGAGATGAGCAGCACGAGTTCAGCTTGCTGGAGAGAGCCGACCGGCGGCGGAGCTGACACACCGTCGCGTCGCCAGAGCCGGCGTATGGCCCTGCTCAAGCGAGCAGGGTTCTTCGGAAGCTACCCGCCCGGCACGAGCATCGCCAGGGCGACCAGCCTGGGGGATCTTCGCACCGCCTTCTCCCTGGTGCATGACTCGTTCGTTGACATGGGCTACATCCAGCCGGCCGAGTGCGGCATGAGAATCCGATGCTTCGAGGCGCTGCCCGAAGCCGCGACCTTCGTCGCATGGGGCGACGGCGAGATCGCCGGCGTCCTCAGCGTCGTACCGGATACGCCGGAGTTTGGCGTACCCGCCGACAAGGCGTTCCGGGATGAGATCGACAAGCTCCGCGCCGAAGGCCGGAGGATATGCGAGGGCACCAACTGGGTAATGGCTGAAAAGTACCGCAACACGCCGCTGATGACCGAGCTGATGCGCTGTGCGTTCGCCCACGCGATGGCGGAAGGCTACACCGACTTCCTCGGCGCCGTCAGCCCAGGCCACGTGCGCTTCTACTCGCTGCTGGCGTTCGAGCCCGTCAGCGACGTGCGCAGCTACTCCAAGGACTTCGACGACCCGGTCGTCCTCGTCCGCCTCAGCAAGGATGCCGTCGGCAAGCGAGTGGCCAGCGCGAATGAGGACGACGACGAGGACAACGCGTTCCTCGTGAACTACTACGTCGACCAGAACCCCTACCGCACCATGGTGGACGGCTGGGAGATCATGGCCAAGGGGCTTTTCAAGGACCCAGCCTCGCTGCGCGATCTGTTCGTCCGCGACAGCGGCTTCCTCGCCCACTGCAGCGACGAGGAGCTGGACGCCATCCGAGACCATTGGGGCGAGGAGGTGTTCGAACAGGCCGTGGCTAGCGAGATCCTTGCGATGGCCGACTGAGACAAGCCCCAATCCGCGAGATTCCCGACACGGCTCATTCGGGCCGTGTTTTCGTTTCCGGCCGGCGGGACTAGCCGCGCCCGCGCGTCACCACGTTGTGCAGCTCCTTGAACCGCCAGTTGACCGCGTGCAGCATCAGCCCCAGAAACGCGAACGATACCGACAGCAGCACCAGCCCCGTCGCCAGTATCGCCAGCGGCACGTGTGTGACGTAGTGCCCCTCGTTGGTGAAATACTCCGTCACCGGCGGGATGCCGGCCAATATGCCCAGCGCCATCAGCACCAGGGCGATCCCGCCGAAGAACGTCAGCGGCTTCAGCGCCCTGAACAGGCTGAAGATCTTCCACAGCACCCGTGACCCGTCGCGGAAGGTCCGCAGCTTGGAGCTGCTGCCGGCGGGCCGCCCGCGGTAGGGCACGGGCACTTCCATCACGGCCAGGCGGTGGTATAGCGCCTGGACGGTCAGCTCCGTCTCGATCTCAAAGCCGGCCGACACCACCGGCACGGTCCGAGCGACCTTGCGATTGAACGCGCGGTACCCCGAGAGGATGTCCGTCAACTGGGCGTGGAATATCCTGTTGATCAGCCCGCGGACAAGGCTGTTGCCGGCCGCGTGGAACGGACGGAACGCCGAATCCATGTTCTCCGCCCGCCGAGCGCCGACGACCATGTCGGCCGAGCCGTTCAGCACCGGCTCCAGCAGCTTGCCGACCAGCTCAGCCGGATACGTGTCGTCGCCGTCGACCATGATGCAGACGTCCGCCCGTACCGCGTCGAACATGGTCTCCACCACGTACCCCTTGCCCTGCCGCGGCTCGACGACCACCTCCGCGCCGCCGGAGCGGGCCATCTCGGCCGTGCGGTCGGTCGAGTTGTTGTCGAAGACGACGATCCTCGCCTCGGGCAACTGGGCGCGGAAGTCGTCGATCACCTTGCCGATGGTGGCCTCCTCGTTGTAGCAGGGGATCAGCACCGCGACGGATGGGGACTTGTCGTTCATGGCCGGCATCGTAGCGGGCGGGCCGGGGCGTGCCAAGTGTCTTTGGCCACGGCGCCGACCGGCCGGGGACGGACAGGGCGTTGCCCGCGTCGGCGCGCGGGGCTACAATGCCGCCCTTTGGCCCGCGGCCGGCGCGGGCCTGTGGTTGTAGGGCGTGCAACTCGCCGTAGGCCCGCCGCAGGCGGGTTGCACGCGGAACATTCTGGCGCCGGAGGGCACGACCCGCCCATGGAAGGCTCCATCCATCGTGTTCGTGACGTAATCAACGGGCGGCTGCCGGACCGCCCGCCGCTGTTCGACCTGCTCCGCAACGATGCCGTCATCAACCACTTCACCGCCAAGACGCTGACCGTGGAGAACGCCCCGGAGGTTGTCTTCGCGGCCTACGCCCCCGCGATCGACGCCACGCGGCAGGGCGTCCGTCTGCCGAAGGCCGAGGCCGCCGGAAAGCTGCCCGACGGCCGCGAGTTCAAGGACTTCCGCTGGACCAGTTGGGCCGAGCACCACAGCTACGAAAGCTCCGACGCCTACGCCGCCGCCAAGCGCAAGCTGCTCGATGGCTACGACCCCGCCTGGACCGCCGACAAGCAGGCCCGCATCGACAGATGGCTGGCCAACGTTGCCGAGGTGCGCAGCCGGCTGGGCGAGGTCTTCTACTTCCCCTCGGTCCGCAACGTGAACCTCTGCCCCCTGTACCACGAGGTCGGCCTCGAGCAGTTCAGCTACTACCTGGCCGACTGCCCGGACATCATCGACGAGCTGCTGGAGCTGAATACCATCGTCAGCGAGGCGTGGGTCGCCCATCTGCCCGCCGACCACGGCGTCGAGGCCGTCTTCCTCGCCGACGACATCGCCTTCAAGACAGGCCCGTTCATGAGCCCGGCGTGGTTCGAGCAGCACTACTTCCCGCGTCTGGCCCGCGTGATCGCCGCCTGGCACGCGAAGGGCGCGAAGGTGCTGTTCCACTCCGACGGGCACCTGATGCCGTTGCTCGACCAGCTCGTCGAATGCGGCATCGACGGGCTGAACCCCATCGAGATCAACGCCAACATGGACGTCGGCGAGATCCACCGCCGCCACCCGAATCTGTGGATGACCGGCGGGATCGACCTTGCCCAGCTCCTCCCGCACGGCTCGCCGCGGGAAGTCGCCGATGTCGTCCGTGCGACCATCGACGCGGCCGAGGGCAAGATCATGATCGGCTCCAGCGCCGAGCTCCAGAACTCCGTCCCGCTGGCCAACTTCCTCGCCATGCGCGACACCGTGCTTGACTACCGCTACTGACGGCCGGGATCACTGTCCCTCGTCGTCTTCATCAGCCGGCGGAGACGGCATTGCCCCGGCGGCGATGTCTGTCATCAAGGTCACGCGGATCGGCTCGTCGCCCATCGTCCGCAAGACCATCTCCAGGTCCAGGATCTCATTCGCAATGCGCGAATGAGCCGACATCAGCCGGTCCAGGTTGTGTCGGGCAAGATCCACGGACCACTCCCCAGCGACCGGTCCTTCCTTGGCCTTGCGGACCAGGTCCTCGAGTCTTCCGGCGGCTGCCTTCATAAGCAGCTCGTGCTTGTCCGCGTCCACCTCGATCGCGAGCATCTCCTGCCGGAGCTTGTCCATCATATCGCCGCTGCCACGCCCGGCGGCCTCCTCGCGCCGGCGGTAGATGGCGAGCTTGGCCTCGGCCAGCTTCTCCATGACCGCCCCGATGTCGCCCTGGGTGCTCGTGCCCGCATCTGCCAGTTTCTTCACCCGCTCCAGCGCCTGCTCCCGCAGGTCCACGATCTTCTTCAGCTCTTGCATCGCCGGGTCGCCGGCGATCCTCTCCTCCATCTCGTCGCGGGCCTGGCCCAGATGCCTGGCCAGCGCCTGCTGCCTCGCCCGGTCGGCCTCGAGTGTCATCTGGAGGTCCAGGATGTTCCTCTTGGCCCGCTGCATGCGCTCCAGTACCTCCTCGACGGACACGGCGCCGCGGTCCTCAACCGCCCTGGCTAACTCCGCCTGCTGGTCGGCGGTGATCTCCTCGGCCAATCTGTCCGCCTCGCCCCGCAGAACATCCAGCCGCCGCTCCAGCGCCTCCTTCTCGCCGTCGCCCCAGTTTTGCAGGTACTTGCGGATGTGCGCGAGGGCCTGCTCCGCGAAGGCCTCTGTCTGGGCGTTGTCGCCTGACGTCAGGTGTGTCGTTACCTGGAGCAAGAACACCTGCCTGCCGGCCAACTTACTCATGGAAACGAGTCGCGATTCCATCCGACATGCGGCGGGGTCCAACTTCGCCGCCTTTGCCGCGGCCGGGATGATCGTCCTGGGGTCCAGCACGATCGTCATGCTGCCCGGCGCCAGGACCTGCTCCTGTCCTTCGACCTTGAGCGCAAAGCGCACGCTCGAGGGGACAGCCTCCTCAGCCCAGGCCGAGCACGCCATCGCCCCGCAGCACAAGGCCATCAGTAGTAGGTTGCGCTTCATGGCTAGGTTCCTTTCTCGGCAGTCGTCCGCTTTCTTGGCCGCGGATTTCCGCCAGTCGCTTGCGGGCGAGATCCGCCCATCGCGTGTTGGGATAGACAAGTGTGATCGTCTCATACGACCGCTCAGCCTCGTCGCGGGGGCCGGGGTGGCGGGGGGGCCCCGCGGGGGCCCCCGGCAC
>CAYUYH010000010.1:0-20927 GCA_964449175.1 uncultured Planctomycetaceae bacterium | reverse complement strand
GCCCTCAGTACTGCCACCAGTCGGAGTCTATCTCGACTATCCTCCCGGCTTGGTCTGAGTAGTTGTGGACACTTGACCAGGCGTACTCCCGGGGACTTCGGGCAATCCCGGCTCGCACCGGATTGTGGTGGACATATTCAATGACGGCCCGCAGCTCCTCGGCAGTCTTGATCCTATTGTCGTCATATCGCCGTTCCCACAAGGGCTCCCCCGGGGGCTTGCTGCTGTTGTGCCTGCTCGTCCACGCCTTGAAGTTCCGGACAATGTCACCCAGGCTGACTCCCGGCGCGGGCTGAATGATGAGATGGACGTGGTTGGCCATGACGACGAACGCGAAAACCTTGAATCGGCCAAGGCGCCTGTAGAAATCCAGAGCGTCTGTGATCACCCGCTTGTCATCAGGACGCGCAAGATAGAAGGCTCGACCGTGTGTTCTAGTCGTTATGTGGTAGCTCAGCCAGTCGTCTTGCCCATGTTTGACGCGTGCCATGAATGGTGCTTCCAGACGCGGCGGAGCAGGAGCTCCGCCGCGCACTATTGCGCAATCCGCCGCCTAGAGTTTCCGGTCCAGTCGGCGGTATTGGATGGCCTCGGCGAGGTGGTGCGGGGCGATGGCCTCGACGGCCTCCATGTCGGCGATGGTGCGGGCGATGCGGAGGACCTTGTCGTGCGCGCGGGCGGACAGGCCCAGCTCGGTCATGGCCTGCTTCAGCAGCGCCTCGCCGGCGGCGTCCAGCCTGCAGAACCGGCGGACCTGGCGGGGAGACATGGTGGCATTCGTTACTGTCGAGGCTCGGACCGACTCGTGACTACGTTGCTCGTGCAAGCGCATGGACGAAGTGGAGGATTGTGGATTTCGGATTGCGGATTGCGGATTGGAGGAAACGTCTTCCGCGTCGGGAGGCTCTGCTTCCTTGGCGAAGCGTCGGCGCTGGATGTCGCGTGCGGCGAGCACCTGCTCGCGCATCTGCTCGCTGGTCATGCCGTCGGTCGCCCGCCCGGCTGCGTCGGACGGGCTGCGGAGCTGCCGCCATGGCACGGGCGGCACCTCCACGTGGATGTCGATGCGGTCGATCAGCGGCCCGGATATCCGCGAGAGGTACCGCTCGATTGTCAGCGGGCTGCACTTGCAAGGCCGGCGCGGGTCGGTGTAGTAGCCGCATGGGCAGGGGTTCATCGCCGCGACGAGCATGATGACGGCGGGAAACTTCAGCGTGCTGTGCACGCGGGGGATCGTCACCCAGCCGTCCTCCAGCGGCTGGCGGATCATCTCCAGCGTCGTGCGGGCGAACTCGGGCAGCTCGTCGAGGAACAGCACGCCGTGGTGGGCTAGGCTCACCTCGCCGGGCTGGGGTATCGCCCCGCCGCCGATCAGCGCCGCCGGGCTGGCGGAGTGGTGCGGCGTGCGCACCGGGCGGACGGCCATCAGCGACTGGCCCGGCTCGAGCAGCCCGCGAGACGAGTACACTCGCGTGGTCTGGAGCGACTCAGCCGGCGTCAGCGGCGGCAGGATGGTCGGGATGCGCTTGGCGAGCATGGTCTTGCCGCTGCCCGGCGGGCCTATCATCAGGATGTTGTGATGGCCCGCCGCCGCGACGGTCAGCGCCCGCTTGGCCGACTCCTGCCCGCGGACGTCGGCGAAGTCGGCGTCGTACCGCCCGGCCACGGCGAAGATCTCGCCTATGTCGATGGCCGTCGGATCGATCGGCAGCTCGTCGGTGAGGAAGCCCACCGCCTCGGTGAGGAACCGCACGGCGATGACGTCCAGGGCGTCGACGACGGCGGCCTCGGCGGCGTTGTCGGCCGGGACTATCACGCCGCGGCGCCCCTGCCGCTTGGCCAACATCGCCGTGGCCAGCGCGCCCTTGATCGCCCGCACGCGCCCGTCGAGGGCGAGTTCGCCGACGATCAGGAAGTCATCGATCTTCTCGCTGGCGAACATCCCGCCGGCCATGCAGACGGCCAGCGCGATCGGCAGGTCGAATGCGGCGGAGTCCTTTCGCACGTCGGCCGGGGCGAGGTTGATGGTGACCTTCGGGCCAGGCCAGCGGTAGCCGCTGTTGCGGAGGGCGGCCTGAATCCGCGAGACCGACTCCTTCACAGCCGCCTCGGCCAGGCCGACCAGCTTCAGCTCGCCCGATCCGCCGACCGCGACATCGGCCTCGACCTCGCAGCCGATGGCGTCGATGCCCTGAAGGACGGAACTGTGAACGCGCGCAATCATGCCCCCGATTCACCCCTTTCTGCCAGTCGTCTGGCGGCGTCGGCTAGTGCTACGGCGTCTCGGCCGTTGGCCTCGGTTATTCGGCGGACGTGGCGCGGGTCGCGGACGTATGCGAGCTGGTCGGCAAGCAGGTCGCGGGCGCCGGCTTGGTAGGCGGTCGGCTTGTCCGGCTCGGGCGTGTGCTCGATCGCGACGCGCTTGGTGATGCGCCGCTCCTTGCCGCGGCTGCGGGTGCGCGACTGCTCGGGCGCGAACGTCTCGAGCACCTGCATCCGGGCGGCGGGCAGCAGGGCCGCAAGCTTCTCAGCCGCAGCGTCATCCACCGCGGCGTCGACGCGAATCGTCAGCGGGATCCAGCCGAATACGTAGATGTCGCCCAGCTCGCAGACCAGCCGGTGCTCCTGGCGGTCCATCAGCGCCGGCTGATCGAAGCCGTGGTAGTGGCTGGCCAGCACCCCGTTGTCGTGGCGGACTAGGCAGGTCACGCGGTCCTGGCATATGCCGTCTTCGCGCACCTCCGCGTGGGCGGACACCACGCTGCCGGTTCCAAACCAATACGAGTACAGGTCGAAGAAGTGCACGCCGTGCTCGATGAAGATTCCGCCCGATAGGTCGCGATCCCAGAACCAGTGGCCTTCGCCCAGGTGCGTGTCGGTGGCGCAGTTGGTCAGCCGGGCTGAGAGCACCTGCCCAAGCAGCCGGCTGTCGATCAGCCTCTTGACGGCCTCGGTGACGGGATTGTAGCGGAGCACGAAGTTGACCGGCGCGATCAGCCCCGCGCCCTCGGCGGCGGCGACGATCTCCTCGGCCTGGTCGGTCGTTATGGCGAGGGGCTTCTCCACCAGGCAGTGCTTGCCCGCGTCGAGGGCGGCCATCGCCAGCGGATGGTGCGTCGACGGCGGCGTGGCGATGTGGACCAGCTCCACGTCTTCTTGGGCGATCAGCGCCCGGGGATCGTCGTAGGCTGGCACGTCGTAGGTCCGCCCCAGCCGCTCGGCAAGGTCGCCGACCGTGTCGGCCACGGCTGCGACGCGCACCTGCGGCATCTTCGAGAACACGCTCAGGCACCACGCACCGAAGTGCCCGCAGCCGATCAGGCCGAGGGCGACAGGTTTGCCGCTGACTGCCATAGCTCTCCCGCTGGATATGCCCGCGGAGAGGGTAGCGGCGATCGCGCCCGCGGTCAAGCGGCTGCCGGCGGCAGGGGCGGTTGGCTTGACTGGCCCGCGGCGATTGTGGGATACTGCGCCGGCCCCCGCAGACGCGACGGGGGAAGAGTCTGGGAACATGCTGGGACTACTCAACAAGGTGCTGGTCAAGCTGATCGGCGGCACGCGAAACGAGCGGATCGTCAAGGCACGCATGCGCATCGTGGCCGAGAAGATCAACCCGCTCGAGCCGCGGATGCGCGCCCTCAGCGACGAGGGAGTACTCCAGCTCAGCATCGACCTCCGCCGCCGCCGCCAGGGCGGCGAGAGCCGCGACAGCATCCTGCCGGAGGCGTTCGCGCTGGTCCGCGAGGCCAGCCGCCGGGCGCTCGGCATCCGCCACTTCGACGTGCAACTCGTTGCCGGCATGATACTTGACGAAGGCCGAATCGCCGAGGAGGCCACCGGCGAGGGCAAGACCTACTCCTGCTACCCGGCGGTTTACATGGCCGTGCTGGAGGGGATGAAGGTCCACGTGGTGACCGTCAACGACTTCCTGGTCGAGCGGGACGCGGGCTTCGCCAAGCCGGTGTTCGCGCTTCTGGGGGTGACGGTGGGCTTCATCACCTCCTCGATGCCGGCCTACGGCGAGGGCGTCGAGGCCCGCCGGACGGCCTACGCCTGCGACGTGACCTACGGCATGAACAACGAGTTCGGCTTCGACTACTTGCGGGACAACACGAAGGTCACGCTGGCCGAGCAGGTGCAGGGGCGGCTGGACTTCGCCATCATCGACGAGGTGGACAGCATCCTGATCGACGAGGCCCGCACGCCGCTGATTCTCTCCGGCCCGGCCTACGGCGACACCGACCGCTACCGCAAGGCGGATGCCGTCGCGCGCCAGTTGATCGAGCGCAACCGCTCGTGGGACCGCGCCAACAGTCGTGTTGAATCGCTCAAGCGGAAGATCAAGGCCCTTCGCGGCGAGCAGTCCAAGGCCGCCGACGCCGGCGAGGTCGCCAGGCAGCTCGACGCCGGCGAGAGCGAGCTTGCCGAAGCGGAGGCCCGCTTGGCGCGCGAGACGAAGCACTACGACGTCGAGCTGGACCGCAAGAGTGCCCACATGACGCACGAGGGCGTCACGCTGGCCCAGGACGTCGCCGGCGTGGGCAGCTTCTACGTCGGCGCGAACATGGAATGGCCGCACCTGATGGAGCAGGCGCTGCGGGCGCACCTGGTCTACGAGCGCGACAAGGAATACGTCGTCCAGAACGGCAGCGTGATTATCGTCGACGAATTCACGGGGCGCCTGCTCGAAGGTCGGCAGTGGTCCGAGGGCCTGCACCAGGCAGTCGAAGCCAAGGAAGGCGTACCGATCAAGGAGGAAAGCCAGACCCTCGCCACCGTCACCTTCCAGAACTTCTTCAAGCTGTACGCCAAGCTCGCCGGCATGACCGGCACGGCAATGACCGAGGCCGACGAGTTCACGAAGATATACCGCCTGGACGTGGTCTCCGTGCCGACGCACCGTCCGGTCAATCGCATGGACCACAACGACCGCATCTATGGCGACGTGGACGCGAAGTTCGACGCGCTGATCGAGGAGATCAACGCCGTTTCCAAGAAAGGCCGGCCCGTGCTGGTCGGCACGACGAGCATCGAGAAGTCGGAGAAGATCTCCGAGGCGCTGAAGCGTCGGTACGGAATCGAGCACCAGGTTCTGAACGCCCGGCCTGAGAACGCCGGCAGGGAGGCGGAGATCGTCGCCCGCGCCGGTCAGCAGAGGCCGCTGAAGCAAGGCAGCAAGCAGATGGTCGGCAACGTGACCATCGCGACGAACATGGCCGGTCGCGGCACGGACATCAAGATGGGCGAGGGCGTGGTCTGCCCGACGTGCAGGGTGCCGCCGGCTGACGAGCTGGCCAAGCTCGGCGTGGAGGTCGAGGACCTGTTCCCGCCGGGGTCAAACAAGTGCTGCATCCACTGCCCGCAGTATGACCTGACGACCGACTGCGCCCACTGCTTCAAGCCGAAGCTCGACGACAGCTTCCCCCTTCGCGGGCAGAGCGACTGCCGCGAGGAGGTGCCCTGCGGCCTGCACATCGTCGGCACGGAGCGCCACGAGGCGCGGCGTATCGACAATCAGCTTCGAGGGCGCTCGGGCCGACAGGGCGACCCCGGCTCCAGCCGGTTCTTCCTGTCGCTGCGTGACGAGCTGATGGCCATCTTCGCCGGCGAGTGGACGCTGAAGGTCCTCGGCTGGCTCGGCCTGCAGGGCGACGTCGCCATCGAGGACAAGCGCGTCTCCAAGGGCATCGAACGCGCCCAGAAGAAGGTCGAGGAACGGAACTTCGAGATGCGCAAGAGCCTGCTGGAGTACGACGAGGTGATGGACTACCAGCGCCGCGCCCACTACTCCATGCGACAGGACATCCTCGAGGGCAAGGACCTCGGCACGATCATCACCGACATGATCGCCCAGTCCATAGACCAGGCCGTCGAGGACTACCTCGGCGGACGATACGTCCAGCGATGCATCGCCGAGTGGGCCAGCCAAACCCTCCAGGTCCAGATCGACGAGGGACAGATCAAGGCCACCAGCATCGAGGAAATCGAGGGCCTCGAGAGCGACCTTCGCAGCCGGGCCAAGGACGAGGCACTCAGCGAGGTGTCCAAGACGCTCGGCGAGTACATGGATGATGGTCTAGACCGCCGCGAGTGGGACCTGAGGGGCTTGAGCAGTTGGGCGATGAGCCGCTTCGGCGTGAACGTCTCGCAGAACCAGCTCCGCAAGGCCGACCCGCGCGAGGTGGAGCAGATGCTCTCCGCGGCGGCGGCTGAGCGGATCGACCAGCTCGACCTCTCTCCGGTAGGCCGATATCTCCAGGGCGACTTCCCGCAGCAGTCCCTGGCGGAGTGGGCCGTGGCGAAGTTCGCCATCGAAGTAACCGGCGAGGAGCTGGCCGACGACGCCGAGACAGCACGCGAGGCGCTCAACAGCAAGGTAGCCGAGGCCTACCGCGGCCGCGAAGTCGAATACCCCGTTGAGTACGCCCTCGACATGTCGGTCGCCCAGGCCGGCACGGGCAACGTCTACGCGCTGGAGAATCTCGTCCGCTGGGCCAACCACAAGTACGACGCTCGGCTGATCGGCGAGGACCTGCGCGACGCAAGCCTTGGCGAGGTCCGCGACCGCCTGCTGGCGATGTCGCGCGAATGGTCCGATGACGCCAAGCTCGCCGCCGCCATCCACACGGGCCTGGGCAGCGCGCCGCGGGTCGAAGAGGCCATCGAGTTCGCCCGCCGGCGATTCGACACGGAACTGTCGCCGGAGGACTTCGACGGCGACATCGTAGGCCGGCTCGTCCGGGCCGGGCGAGCCTTCCTCCGCCGGGAGATGACCGAGCTGGAGCGATTCGTGCTGCTCCAGATCGCCGACGCCGCGTGGAAAGACCACCTGCTCGGCATGGACCACCTCAAGAGCGGCATAGGCCTGCGCGGCTACGCCGAGCAGGACCCGCGCGTCGCCTTCAAGCGCGAGGGCGCGAGGCTGTACGGCGAGATGCAGGCGTCGCTGCGCGATCGCGTGACGGGCATGATCTTCAAGGTCCGCCTGGCCGCCGGCACGGAGATGCGGAGCGTCTTCCAGGTCTCCGACATGGTCCACGAGCAGTTGGCCGGATATGATAGGTTCACGCGGCAGGCCGCCGAGCAGGCCGCCGCCGCGGGCCCGCCGCAGAAGATCGCGACGATCATCCGCCAGGCGGCCAAGGTGGGCCGAAACGATCCCTGCCCGTGCGGCTCGGGAAAGAAATACAAGAAATGCTGCGGAAAGAACGTCAACTGACGAACGGGCCGGACGCCGGCCGGGGAGGACGGGCATGGAAACCTTAGCAGTGATTGGCCTCGTGCTTCAGGTGATACTGGTGGCGGCCGTCTGGCGGATGGGCGACGCGCTGAACGTGATCGCGAAGAACTACAACGCCGAGTGCCACTCAATGACCAAGGCCATGGAGGAACAGGCCGTGAGCATCAAGGCCCTGGCCGAACACCTGAAATCAAAGTCCTAGCCGTTGCCGGAAGGAGCACCTGATGGCGCGTGATCAGATATCGGACCGTTTCGACAAGAAGCAGCAGGCCGGCAAGCTCGACGAGCGGGCCAAGAAGGGCCGCAGCAAGGACGAGATCGAGGCCGAGGAGAAGCTCATCAAGGAGACCGAGAAGGTCAAGCCGATCATAGCCGACGGCGAGCCCGGGCGAAACGACCCCTGCCCGTGCGGCTCGGGTAAGAAGTACAAGAAGTGCTGCGGCGCGAAGGCCTAGAATGGCCTGCGACGAAGAGACAACGGATGAGTGAGCGAAAGACATGCAAGCTGGCCCTGGAAGACGGGCTGGTGTTCTGCGGATACAGCTTCGGCGCCGAGGGCACGGCCGCCGGCGAGGCCGTCTTCAACACGGCCATGACCGGCTACCAGGAGGCGCTGACCGATCCGTCGTACGTCGCCCAGATCGTGACGATGACGTACCCGCTGATCGGCAACTACGGCGTGAACGCCGAGGACGTCGAGAGCCACAACCGCCGCGTCCAGGTGGCCGGGTTCGTCGTCAAGGAGCTGTCGCCGGTGGTGAGCAACTTCCGCGCCGATCAGTCGCTGGATGAGTATCTGCGGGCCGCTGGCGTGATGGGCATTAGCGGGGTGGACACCCGCGCGCTTACGCGCCGGCTGCGGCTGACCGGTGCGAAGAACGGCGCGATGAGCACGGAGATTCTCGACGACGAGCAGCTCGTCGCCCGCGCCCAGGCCGCCCCGCCGATGCTCGGTCTGGACCTGGTGAAGGCCGTCACGCCGGAAGCGGGCTACAAGTGGGGCGAGGGCTTCACCAGCCGATTCGCCCAGGCCCGCCGCGACCGCGGCACGCACGTGTTCAACGTCGTCGCCATCGACTGCGGCGCGAAGATGAACATCCTCCGCAACCTCGTCGAGGCCGGCTGCGACGTGACCGTCGTGCCCGCCACGGCGACGGCTGACGAAATCCTTGCCGGCAATCCCGACGGCGTGTTCGTCTCGAACGGCCCGGGCGACCCGGACGCGGTGACCTACACGATCGACACGCTGCGGAAGCTCATCGGCCGAGTGCCGATCTTCGGCATCTGCCTCGGCCATCAGCTCCTGGGGCTGGCGCTGGGGGCGGAGCGGTTCAAGCTGAAGTTCGGCCATCGCGGCGCGAACCATCCCGTCCGCAACCAGGCCACCGGCAAGGTGGAGATCACCTCTCAGAACCACGGCTTCGCGATCGAGGGCACGTCCCTCGCGGCAGCCGGCGCGACGGTAACGCACATCAACCTCAACGACCAGACGGTCGAGGGCTTCACGCACGCGGATCAGCCGCTGTTCTCGGTGCAGTACCACCCGGAGGCTTCGCCCGGCCCGCACGACGCGACGTACCTGTTCGACTGCTTCCGCGACATGATGGACACCGGGCGAAGCCCGACGGCCGAGCAGATGCACGCCGCCCAAGTCAAGCTCGCCCAGGCCGGGCGGAAGTGACGCCCCCGCCGGCCTGGTGGGAGGCACGGATGACCGACGCGAATCCGGCAGCCGGCGACGGCAACCAACTCGCCGTACGCCGACCGGGCTGGCTCACCGCCCGCACGTGTGTCGCAGCCGTCGGCCTGGTCGCACTTGCCGCTGTGATCCTGCGAAGCGCGTGGGTCTGCGACGACGCCTACATCACGCTGCGAACCGTGGATAACTTCATCCACGGCCGAGGACTGACGTGGAACCCGGCCGAGCGCGTCCAGGCCTACACCCACCCGCTGTGGATGTTCCTCCTGTCGGGCGTGCAGCTATTCACGCGCGAGGAGTACCTCACCACGATCTTCGTGTCCGTCGCGGCGGCGATGGCAGCCGCGGCCGTGTTGGTGATGAGATTCGCGCGAGGCGTGTTGGCGGCGATCTGGATGGTCGCGGTGCTGGCGATGTCCAAGTCGTTTGTCGACTGGGCCACGAGCGGCCTGGAAAACCCGATGACGTACCTCCTGCTGGCAGTGTTCCTGTGGGTATACCTGGCCGGCGAGTGGACGCGGAGACGATTGGGCTGGCTGGCGCTGGTGGCGGCGCTGGCCGGATTGAACCGCCTGGACGCGCTGTTGATCGTCGCGCCGCCGCTGGCGTACGCGGCCTGGAAGGTCGGCGGTCGCAAGGCCGTCGTGCCGCTGCTGGCGGGGATGGCGCCGCTAATCGCCTGGGAGTTGTTCGCACTTGTCTACTACGGCTTCCCGCTGCCCAACACCGCCTACGCGAAGCTCAACACAGCGATTCCCCGCGCGGACCTGGCGCTACAGGGACTGGCGTACCTGCTCAACTGCCTGCTGCGCGACCCGCTGACGCTGGCGCTCGCCGTCGCCGCGATCGTCGCCGCTATTGCGAGGCGCAATGCGGCATACATCGCGCTGGCTGGTGGGATTGTGCTGCAACTCGCCTACACCGTGTGGATCGGCGGCGACTTCATGTCCGGGCGGTTTCTCTCGCCGCTGGTGGTGGTCGGCGCGGGCGTCCTGGCAGTGGCCATGCCCGCCCGCCGAGCGGCCTGGCTGGCGGCGCTGGTGTTGGCCGTCGGACTGGGCGCGCTCTGCTCGGCCTCGCCCTTGCTCACCGACAGCCGGTTTGGCGCCATGACGGCCTATGACGACAAGTTCGACTGGGCGGGCATAGCCGACGAGCGGGAAGTCTATTATCCGACGACGGGTCTGCTCGCGGAGACCGCGACAACCAAGCCGACACACGAGTGGGCCGAGAAGGGCCGGGCGCTACGGGCCGAGCCGCCCGGCGTTGTAGTCATGGAGAACGTCGGCTTCTTCGGTTACTTCGCCGGGCCGGAGCACCACATAATCGATCCGTTCGCCCTGCCGGACGCGTTGCTGGCCCACCTGCCGGCCATCGGGGCGCGGATGGCCTGGCGCGTCGGCCATTATGCTCGATCGCTGCCGCCCGGCTACGTCGAGAGCGTCGAGTCAGGCCGGAACCTCATTGCCGACCCCGGCCTGGCGGAGTACTACGAGCGGCTCCTGCTGGTGACCCGAGGCAATATCTTCAGCCGCAAGAGGCTGGCGGAGATCGTCCGGTTCAATCTCGGCATGAACGATCACCTGCTGGACGCCTACCGCTCGCTGCCGATGGCGACGGCGACCTGGCAGGAGGTGAACAGCGCGGCCGTGGAGGGCGGCACGAGCTTTGGGCACGGCGGGCTGGAGGTGCGGCTGGACGGCGTGCATCACGAGCAGGTCGCGGTTCTTTCACTCTCGCAAGGGGACTACTACGTCGTGTACTGCCGCGACGGGCGGCCACTGGCCAACGGCACGTTCGACGCGCCGGCGGATATTCCTCCCACGATGGCCTGGGGGGCCGGTGTGCCAAGCTACGCCGCGGAGGCGGGCTATGACGCCGTCCGACTGATCCCCAAGCGAGGCCGCGGGCAATACCGGCTCGCCAGACTGCACCTTATGCATATGGAGGGCTGGCCGAAATCTGGGGGGGATGAGATCCTGGTCGATTGAACGTTGCGGTGGCGCGGAGGCACAGCGCGGCTGCGGCTGGATGACAGGACAAACGTGGAGGCTTCCAGGCTGCTACTCCGCGGCCAGTTGCAGGCTGGCCAGCGCCGTCGAGACGTCGTTGGTGAACTTGAGAATCTTGTCCAGCCCCGTCACCTGGAACACCCCGGCCACGTGGGAATTGACCCCGCACAGCAGCAGCTTGCGACCTAGGGCGATCATCTGCTTGCGGAGTCGCAGCAGGCGGGCGATGTTGGAGCTGTTGATGAACCCCACGGCTGAGAAGTTCAGCACCACGTCCGTCGGATTGCCCTCCAGCGCCTCTGCCAGCGCCGAGACGTCATCGGTAAACAGCGGATCGTCGCCCAGCTCAACGACGGTTATCTCTTCCGACCAGTTCTGTATCGCCATCGGACGCGACTCCTTCCTGCGCGCGTTGCAGGATACATGCCGCCAGGGCGGTGAGTCAATGCCCCAGGCCGCCCCGGCCGTCTAGGCTTCCACCGGCGACTCCTCGACGCCGACGTGCTGTGCCGCGACGCCGATCGCGGTGTCTATCATTATGTGCACCGCCAGGGCCACCGCGAGCGGGGCGGCCAGCGTCTGGACGCTCGTGGGCACGTCCTCTCGCTGGCGGACGAGCAGGCACAAGGCCACCATGAACAGCCCCATCAGCCCGTACAGGGCCGCGCCCCAGGCGATCACCCTGCGCCCGTAGGCAAGCAGCTTCAGCAGCATGATGCCGCCCCATCCGAGCAGTATCGTGCAGAGCAGCACATAGGCCATCCCCACGAGCTGGACCTTCACGTCGGAGAGCATCGGGCTGTCCTGTAGGGTCAGCGCCCAGACCACCAGGATCGCCAGGTTCGCCAGCGACCAGACGATCGCCAGCCAGCCGACCAGCTCCACGGCGCCGGTCTTGACCACCGGCAGCGGGGGGTTGACCTCCTTGATCGGCTCGACCGGCTTGCCCTCAGCCAGGCGCGAGTAGCGGCGGAACCCGCGAATCAGGTTCAGCATCGCCACCAGGGCCAGAAAGAGAAGACCACCGGCGATGATCGCCCGTATCACTTTCTCCATGACATGTTCCTCGCCCGCCAGGCCGGGGGGCGGGTCTACCTTAACCTGTAGAGCGTCTGCCGGTCGATGCCCATTGTCTCAGCCGTCGGCAGAATCTGCTGGTAGAACCTCTTGCCGTCGGCATAGTAGCCGGCCGTGGGGCTCAAGCCGGGCACCTGCTGCGCCCAGAACGAGTTGTACACTCGCATGAACAGCTCGCGAAGATACTTGCTGGTCATCGACGCGAGCGCCACCGGCATGTGCAGCCGCTCTGATTCCACGTGGAAGTGTATTTCGGCAGTTCGGCCGCCCGCGGCCATCTGATATGCGCTGTGGTCGGCGGATTCCTCGATTACCTTGAACGCGCAGCCCTCGAACGCCCTGGCCAGGGGCTCGAGGTAGTGGATGCGCCCGCCGTGGCGGTCGACGTGGATGAGCATGTCCTTCTTGCCCGTCTGCCAGAGGCGCATCAGCAGCCGGCAGGTCACGTCGAACAGCACCACCGACTTGTTGGCCGCCTGCGTGAGGCGGTTGAACTCCGGCTCGAAGACGACCTCGCTGCGAATGGTCAGCAGCTTCACGTCCGCCTGGCGCATGGCCACGTCCAGGGCGTTGGCGGCCAGCGTCGCCTCCAGGACCGACAGGTTCCGCGGCAGGGATATGTTGACGCCTTCGTACCATCGGCGCCGCTGGGCCTCTATGACCGCCGGCGGGCAGACGATCTCCAGCAGCCCGGCCAGGGACTGCGGCAGCAGCCCCCGCGTGCCCAACATGGCCAGCACGCCGCGCTCCAGATTCTCCAGGCCGGCGGCGCCCCGCAGGCCGCCATAGAGCTTCTTGCTGTCGGCGATGGCGATGCGGGTGGGGCGCTTGGAAGCACGCTGAGTGACCGCGCCCGAAAGCATCCGCCACATCGACTCCCCGGCCCGGTCATCCGGCACGGAGAACGCAGCCGCGGATACCACCAACGGACCAAGCACCGGGCCGAACCCGGCCTCATCTATCCCGGCTACGATCGTCAAGACTACCTCCGTGCTCGCGGGCGACCTGTTACGTCCGGAAGCCGCCGCGACCACGGATTATAGGCGACCCCGCCGGCCGGCGATAGGACGAAGCGGGCATCGCAGGCCCGACCTCGGCGGTTTGTCAGACGCATCGCCTTATTTGGCAAGCAGTTAGCCGGAAAGGCAGCCGCCGACTCTTGACAAAACCCTCAAAGGGGGTACAATAGGCGCTTACACTGATCGGCCGAGTTATCGGCACCGACTTGGATATTGCAGAATCCGCGGCGTGGTGGGGCGACGCCGTGTTCGACGGTATAGATGTTTGCGAGGGCCGTCCGGAGTTGGGGGCCGGTCGGCCTTTCTCGCTTTCTGGGGCAACTCGCCCGCCCGCCGCATCCCTCCCCGTGCCGCCTGCACAGGTCCGAGGTGTGGAAAACCTGTTGCCTGGCCGCCGCCAGGTGGCTAGCATGGATCCTCTGCGGCACATGCCGGGGGCGGAAGTCCGTTCCTTACGTGGTGGAAATGGCCATGTATCATGCAGGTTGCCCCCCTGGAGAGCCGATTACAGAACCATGATCGCATTCATCGCTAGCCGTGTCGCGCTGGGCATCTGCCTGGCAGGGGCGCCCGCCGTCGCCGCCCCGGCCGATCGGGGCGTCGAGGCTATCACTAAGCCCAGCCACGATGTGAGGTTGTCGTTCGTGCGCGCCGGGCGGATCGCCGAGGTGCTCGTTGTCGAGGGCGACCGCGTCCGGGCCGGCCAGCCGCTCATGCGACAGGACGACACCGCCGAGCAGATACAGCTGGCCCAGTTGAAAGCCCAGGCCGAGGACGACACCAAGATCAGCTACGCCACTGCCCAGTTGAATCAGAAGCGGGTCCACCTCAAGAGGCTGGAGGAGCTCAGGGCCACGGCCACCACGCTTACCGAGATCGAGATGGCGAAGCTGGATGTGACCATAGCCGAGCTGTCCGAGAAGTTGGCGAAGTTCGAGCAGACGCAGGACCGGCGCAAGTACGAGGAGCTGAAGGCCCAGGTCGACAGGATGCGTTTGACCAGCCCGATCGACGGGACCGTCGAGATGCTCGCCATCCGGGCCGGCGAGTCGGCTGATCCCCAGACACCCGTGGTACGTGTGGTTCAGGTCGATCCGCTGTGGGTCGACGTTTACGTGCCGCTGGAGCAGGCGCGAAAGCTGAGGCTCCATCACCCGGCGCTCGTGGAATACGACGAGCCCGGCGCGCCCGTGGCCGGCGGCACGGTTGTCTACACAGCGTCCGTGGCCGAGCCGGCCAGCGGAACGCTGATGGTTCGCGTGGAGGCGCCGAACCCCTCCGGCAGGCCCGCCGGCGAGAGGGCGTTCGTGAGCTTCCCTCCGCCGCCGAACCTGCCGCCCAGGCCCGCCGCGCGGACCTCGGCAGCCAAGATACCGACCAGTCTACCGGCAACCAGTCAACCGGCGACACAACCAGCGACCAAGACAACCACCCAACCGAAGACAAAGGAGTAGTCAATGGCTGATACCCCGAAAAGCGCCCCCTCCGGCGACAACCCAGTGGAAGACCAGGCTCGCGAGCAGACCGGCCAGCAGCAGGTGCGCGTGCGGTTCGACGAGCGTGAGATGAAGACCGTCTACGCCAATGCCTTCCGCACCAACGGGACGGCGGAGGAAGTGATGCTGGACTTCGGCATCAACTTCATCGCCCCGCCAGTCGGAGAGCAGAAGACACCGGAGATATCCTTCCAGGTGTCCAACCGCGTCATCCTGAACTATTACTCCGCCAAGCGGCTGGCCATCACGCTGACGCAACTGATCCGTCGCCACGAGGAGCAGTTCGGCGAGCTGGAGATGGACGTCAACAAGCGGCGGCAAGGCAGCTAGGCGGCGCGCAGCCGCGGACAGTAAGCAATGACTGTGAACGGCAGGAGCACTTCGCGGGCGGGGCTGCAAGGCCGCGTGCCGTCTACCGGCGAGCTGGTGGACCAGCTCAGTCGCTTTGACGGCCCGCCGGAGCAGTTCCTGCTCAACCTGCTGGCCGTGCAGTGTCACATCGCATCCGCGGCCGGCGGGGCGATGCTGCGCGGCGGCAAGGAGGGCGGTGCGGAGCTGCTGGCCGTCTATCCGCCCATGCGCGAGGGTGCGACCGCGCCGGTGTGGTTGGCCCAGGCGGCTGAGTCAGCCCAGGCCGTCCAGGCCGAGGGCGCCACCGTCGTCAAGCCCTTGCACTCGCCGGATGACCTCTACGGCGCGCCGGCCAAGCAGTGGCTGGTGATGGTCGCGCTGCGCGGCGGGCAAGGCGTGCGCGGACTAGCCGCCTTCATAGTCATGACCGAGGATCCCGCGGCGCTGGAGGTCAGCAAGGAGCGACTGGAGCTCACCGTCAGCTTGCTGAGCCTGTACGAGATGCGCCTGACGCTCCAGCGGCGCGGCATGGACCTCCGCCGGCTCAGGACGGCCATGGAAACCCTCGCCGCCGTAAACGAGCAGGACCGCTTCGCCGCCACGGCGATGGCCTTCTGCAACGAGCTGGCCAGCCGATGGTCATGCCAGCGAGTCTCGCTGGGGTTCCTCAAGGGCCGATACGTCCACCTCAAGGCCATGAGCCACACAGAGAAGTTCTCCCGCAAGATGAAGTTGGCCCAGGATATCGAGTCGGCGATGGAGGAATGCCTGGACCAGAACATCGAGGTGGTCTACCCGGGCGAGGATGACGCTTCATATGTCGGCAGGGCTGCGGGCGAGCTGGCCGGCAGGCACGGCCCGGCCGTCGTGGCGTCGCTTCCGCTGCGGCGCGAGGGCGAACCCGTCGCCGTGGTCACGCTGGAGCGCCAGGGCGACCGTCCGTTCGACCTGGAAGAGATGGAGGCCCTGCGGCTGACCTGCGACCTGTGCACCGCGCGACAGATGAACCTCTATGAGAACGACCGCTGGTTCGGCGCGAAGCTCGCCGCCTCGACGCGCAAGGTCCTCGCCGGCGCACTGGGGGCCAAGCACACCTGGGCGAAGCTGCTGGCGATAGCAGTCCTGGCCGGCGTGCTGTTCCTGGTCTTTGCCAAGGGCGATTACCAGGCCGAGGCGCCGTTCGTGATCGAGGCCGCCCACAAGCAAGTGGTCCCCGCGCCGTTCGACGGGTTCCTCAAGGCCGTCTCCGCCCACCCAGCCGACCACGTCAACAAGGGCGGCCCGCTGGCTGAGCTGGACAGCTCCGAGCTGCGACTGCAACTAGCCTCAGCCAGGGCCGAGCAGGTCGGCTACATCAAGCAGGCCACCTCAGCGATGCGGGAGGCTGCCGTCTCCCGCGACCCGGCCAAGTTCGCCGCCAGCCAGGTCGCACAGGCCAACGCCGACGCCCTGGCCGAGAAGATCAAGGTGCTGGATGACAAGATATCCAAGGCCGGCATCGTCTCGCCCATCGACGGCATCGTCGTCGCCGGCGACCTGGAGCGCCAGATCGGCGCGCCGCTGAAGACCGGCGACGTGCTGTTCGAGATCGCCCAACTGGAGTCGCTGCGGGCGGAGCTTTCCGTGCCGGAAGACCAGATCGCCGACGTGAAGGTCGGGCAGCGCGGCCAGCTCGCCACCGTCAGCAGGCCGGACGACCGCATCGACTTCGTCGTCGAGCGGATCAACCCGGTGGCCGAGGTCGTCAAGCAGCGCAACGTGTTCAAGGTGCGCGTGCGACTGGTGGACGTCGACCTGGAAGGCCGGCACGCCTGGCTGCGACCGGGGCTGGAGGGAGTGGCGAGGGTCGACATCGACAAGCGCAGGTACGCCTGGCTGTGGACGCACAAGCTGACCAACTGGCTGAGAATGAGATTCTGGTTGTAGCGAGGCTAGCCCCGTGCCGGTTGACCGCCCCACATTCAGCGAATCGTGGTATCGCGTGGCCCAGTTGCGCCCGCGGCTGAGGTCGACCGTCCAGGTCCACCGCCAGCACTACCGCGGGCAGATGTGGCACGTCCTCCAGGACCCCTCCAGCAACCAGTTCTCGCGCCTCAGCGAAAGCGCCTACCCGTTCGTGGCCCTGCTGGACGGGCGGCGGACCGTCGCGGACGTCTGGCAGATATGCAACGAGCAACTGGGCGATAGCGCGCCCACGCAGGGCGAGGCGATCCAGCTTCTCGGCCAGCTCTATGCCTCCAACCTGCTTCACGCCGAGCTTCCGCCGGACGCCGAGGGGCTGTTCCGTCGGTATCGCAAGCGGCGGGTGCGAGAGGTGCAGGGCTACCTGATGAACCTGCTGTTCATCCGCATCCCGCTGATCGACCCCGAGAACTTCATCAACCGCTGGGTCGGCATCTTCGGGCAGGTGTTCAGTTGGTTCGGGCTTATCGCCTGGCTGGTTCTACTGGGGACGGGCTTCTACTACCTCGCCGGCAGGTGGGGCGACCTGTTCAACCAGGCATCCGGCGTGCTGGACCCGGCGAACCTGCCGCTGCTGTACCTCTCGATCGTGGTGGTGAAGGTTTTCCACGAGTTCGGCCATGCGTTCGCGTGCAAACGGTTCGGGCGGCTCAGCGGCACGGGCGGCGAGGTCCACGTGATGGGCATCATGTTCCTGGTGTTCATGCCGCTGCCCTACGTGGACGCGTCCAGCTCGTGGGCGTTCCGCAACAAGTGGCACCGCACGGTGGTGGGGGCGGCGGGCATACTGATAGAGTTGGCCTTCGCCGCCGCCGCGGCGGTTGTCTGGGCCAACACCTCACAGGGCTCGACGGCGAACGCCATCGCCTACAACATCATCTTCTACGCCGGCCTGCACTCGCTGCTGTTCAACGGCAACCCGCTGCTGCGGTTTGACGGCTACTACATCCTCTCCGACCTCACCGAGATCCCCAACCTCGCCCAGCGGGCCAAGAGCTATCTGTACTACCTCGTGCGACGATATGCCTGGTCGGTCAAGCGTGCCCAGAATCCGGCCAACACCGCCGGCGAGCGGGCGTGGTTCATCTTTCACGGCCTGGCCTCGACGGTCTACCGCGTGTTCATCTCGCTGCGGATAGTGATGTTTGTCGCCGACAAGCTGTTCTTCTTCGGTGTTGTGCTGGCGGTGGCGGCCGTGGTCGGCTGGGTGCTAGTTCCGCTGGCGCGGTTCGTGCGTTACCTGGCCACCAGCGGGGAGCTCTTGCGCGTGCGAGGCAGGGCGGTCGGCAGCACGCTGGCGACCGTCGCCGCCATCATCGTCGGCATCGGCATGATCCCGGCCCCGGACCGCTTCCGCCTGGAGGGCGTGGTCGAGCCGGTGAACATCGAGATCATCCATGCCAAGGCCGACGGATTCGTCACGGGAATGTTGCCATCGGGGCGAACGGCCAGTCCGGACGGCGAGCCGCTGGTGACGGCTGCCAACGTCGAGCTGTCCGCAAGCCTCAATGAGCTGACCGCCCGGCGGCGAGGGCTGGAGGCGCGCCGCCGCGAGGCCCTGGTGAAAGACCCCGCCTCCGCGCAGGCCTACGCCGAGCAGATCGCCGCCGTCTCCGAGCAGATCGCCCGGACCGAGAGAGACCTGGCCGGACTCGAGCTGCGGGCGCCGTTCGCGGGGCAGTGGATATCGCCCGACATCGACTCTGCCATGGGCATCTACCTGCGCCGCGGCGACCGTGTGGGCCTGATCGCGGCGATGGACAAGCTCATCATCCGTGCCATGGCCGAGCAGGACGCCGCCGCCAACATCCTTCGTGAGTACAAGGCCGACTCGACCGTGGAAATCCGCGTCAAGGGCCGGGCCGACCTGGAGCTGACCGGCAAGGTCAGCAGGATACTCCCAGCCGGGCAGGCTCAACTGCCGTCGGCGTCGCTGGGATATGGAGTCGGCGGGTCGATCCGGACCGCCGATCCCAATGGCGCCAAGGCGGCTGAGCGGCTGTTCGAAGTGCGCGTCGCGCCCGATGCGTCGAGCAACGTCCGCCTGCTGCCGGGCCAACGCGTGGTCGTGCGGCTGACGCTGCCGTCCAAGCCGCTGGCCAAGCAGTGGTGGCGGTCCGCGCTGCAACTGATCCAGAAGAGGTTCCATCTCTGACGTGGCCGCCCTGCCGAGCACAACCTGGCGGACGCTTTCCCAGCGCAGCGCCGGCGCGGAGCTTCCCCGCGGCCTGGACGCAGCCTGGGACACGGCCGCCGGCGTCGTGCAGCATTTTCGCCCACGGCGGCGAGCCCTGCTGCGACGGGCCGAGCAGGTCTTGGCCATGGAGGGGCAGTTCCGCGACCTGACCGACGCAGCCCTCCGCGAGGCCGCCGATCTGATGCGCGAGCGGTTCCGCCGTGGCAGGGATACCGACGAGGACGTTATGCGGGGCTTCGCGCTGGTTCGCGAGGTTGCCTTCCGGCAAGTGGGCGAGAGGCCCTTCCTTGTCCAGGTCGCCGGGGCGCTGGGGCTGGACGCAGGCTGCGTCGTCGAGATGGCTACCGGCGAGGGCAAGACCCTCACCGCAACCATGCCCGCCGCGACAGCCGGCTGGCGCGGCAAGGGCTGTCACGTCGTGACCGTCAACGACTACCTCGCCAAGCGCGACGCCGAGTGGATGGGCCGGGTGTATCGCTTCTGCGGGCTGAGCGTCGCCCACGTCGAGCAGGGCATGGACCCGCCCGACAGGCGGGCCGCATACCAGGCGGACATCACCTACTGCACGAACAAGGAGATCACAGCCGACTTCCTGCGCGACCGCCTGGCGCTGGGCCAGCTCGGCGGGCTGCCGGCGGCACTGCTGGCCAAGATCGCCGAGGGCGTCGGCAGCGGCACGGACCGGCTGGTCCAGCGCGGCCTGCATTGCGCGATCGTGGACGAGGCCGACTCGGTGCTCATAGACGAGGCCGTCACTCCGCTGATCATCTCCGGCCCGGCGCCGAACCCCGAGCAGGTCGAGGCCTTCCGCCAGGCGGCGGAGCTGGCCGCCGCGCTGGAAGGCCAGCGCCACTACCGCGTGAACCACCGCTACCGCGAAGTGGACCTGACCGACGCCGGCAAGGCCCGCCTGGCTGAGCTGGCCGAGGGGATGGGAGGCGTTTTCCGCGGCTGGCGCCGCCGCGAGGAGCTGGTCACGCAGGCCCTGACGGCCAGGCAGTTCTACGAGTCCGGCAAGCAGTACGTCGTCGACGACGGCAAGATCGTCATAGTCGACGAGTTCACCGGGCGACTCATGCCCGACCGCGAATGGCGCGACGGTCTGCACCAGGCCGTCGAGGCCAAGGAAACTCTCCAGGTCAACTCGCCGAAAGACACATACGCCCGCATCAGCTTTCAGCGGTTCTTCCGGCTGTATAAGAAGCTGTCCGGCATGACCGGCACGGCCGCGGAAGGCTGGCAGGAGTTCTGGCAGATATACCACATGCCGGTGGTCATCATTCCCACGAACAGGCCCTGCATCCGCAAGATGCTCCCGGACTGCGTGTTCGCCACCGAGCAAGCCAAGTGGCAGGCGATAGTCGATGAGATATCCGCCATCCACGAGACGGGCCGGCCTCTGCTGATCGGCACTCGCAGCGTCCGCGCGAGCGAGCACCTCAGCGGCATGCTCACCGAGCGCGAGCTTGACCACCAGGTGCTCAACGCCGTCCGTCACGCCGAGGAGGCGCAGATCGTCGCCGGCGCGGGCCAGAATGGGCGGATAACCGTGGCGACGAACATGGCCGGGCGCGGCACGGACATCAAGTTGGGGCGAGGCGTGGCCGAGCTGGGCGGGCTGCACGTGATCGCCACCGAGCGTCACGAGGCCGGGCGAATCGACCGCCAGCTGTTCGGGCGATCCGCCAGGCAGGGCGACCCGGGCAGCGCGCAGGCGATGGTGAGCGTCGAGGACGAGTTGGTGCGCCGCCACGCCCCGGCGATGGCACGCTGGCTGAAGCGACGCCAGGGGGCGAGCGAGCAGGGGGCATCCTCATCGACGGCCAAGCTGGTCTTCGACCGAGCACAGAGGCGGGCCGAGCGGCAGGCGCTGC
>CAYUYH010000009.1:0-21876 GCA_964449175.1 uncultured Planctomycetaceae bacterium | reverse complement strand
GGCAATACTAGACCGAGAAAACAGGGACGCGCCCGAGAGGTGTGTCCCTGTTCGTTTCTTCACATTGTCGTCGGCCTGGCGGGGCGGGGATATCTTCGCGGCGGTCAGTTCCGCACGTCGAGATGGCGGAGGAACTCTTCGTTGCTGCGGAACTTCTCCAGCGCCTTGAGCAGTTGGGGCATCTCCTCGTCCACATGGAGTGTGGACAGGAACCGTCGTAGCATGTGCAGCTTGGGCAGCTGCCACGGCTCGACCAGCAGTTCTTCCTTCCGCGTGCCGGACCGCGGGATGCTGATCGCCGGCCAGATGCGCCGCTCTGCCAGCTTGCGGTCGAGCTGAAGCTCCATGTTGCCGGTCCCCTTGAACTCCTCGAAGATCAGGTCATCCATCCGGCTGCCGGTTTCGATCAGCGCGGTGGCCAGGATCGTCAGGCTGCCGCCGCCCTCAACCTTCCGAGCGGCGCCGAATTGCCTCTTGGGTGTCTCAAGCGCGCGGATATCCACGCCGCCGGTCATGGTCCTGCCGCTGCCCTCGATGTAGCGGTTGTAGGCCCGGCCCAGGCGCGTCAGACTGTCGAGCAGCACGACGACGTCCTGGCCGAACTCAGCCGTTCTCTTGGCCCGCTCGATGGTGAACTCGGTTATGCGGACGTGGTTGGAAATCTCCTGGTCGTTGTTGGAGGCGACCACCTCAGCCTTCTCGCACTTGCGGCGGAAGTCGGTGACTTCCTCCGGCCTCTCGTCCACCAACAGCAAGATCACGTTGCACTCCGGGTTGTTGGTCGTGACGGCGTTGGCGATCTGCTGGAGCAGGATGGTCTTGCCGGACCGCGGCGGGGCGACGATCAGCCCGCGCTGGCCCTTGCCGATCGGGCAGATCAGGTCCAGCACGCGCATCTCCATGGGCCCGCCGGGCGTCTCCAGCTGAAGGTGGGGGTGCGGGTCCACGACCGTCATATCGTTGAAGGGGACGATGTCGGTGTATTCATTGGCCGGCTTGCCGCAGATGGTGAGGATCTCCTCCAACTTCGGCCCGCCCTTGCGCTTGGTGGGCGGGACGGCCTTGCCTTCAAGCGTAAGCCCGGTCCTCAGCCCAAACTGACGGACAAGGTCCTTGCCCACGAACACGTCTCCTGGCGTGGCCCGGTAGTTGTTCTTGGACTGGCGGAGGAAGCCATACCCCTTGTCGGTGATTTCCAGCACTCCCGAGTGTACAGACAGATTGGTCTGGTCACTTGTCGCAGTTGAAGCCTCGTTCATCGTTGAACCTTCCTTGTAAGAACGTGTTCCACGATCCTACTGGTTGAGGCCCGCAAGACTTTGCGGGCAGCTAAAAGAGTAGTCCCACCCTTGCCATTACCTTATCCGATTCTAGTCGCCTGTACAAGTGCTTTTCAAACGCATTATTTCGGTTTCCAGGCCCGCCGCTCGGGCTGGGCTGCTCCCGCCGGCGGTCAGGAATCGCCACTGCGGGCCAGCTCGCAGGCCCGGGCCAGGTCTATCGCTCCTTCGTAGTACGCCCGTCCTATAATCACGCCGGCGCAGCCGATTCCCAGACAGCCGACGACGTCATCCAGCGAGGCAACCCCGCCGGAGGCTATTACCGCCACGTCGGTTGCGGCAACGATTTCAGCCGTGGCGGCCAGGTTCACGCCGGTCTGCATGCCGTCGGATGCGATGTCCGTGTAGACGATCGCCCCCAGCGGCCAGCCGGCCGTGCGGCGCGCCAGATCAAGGGCCGTCGTAGCCGACTGCTCGGTCCAGCCCTTCACCGCCAGCTTGCCGCCGCGGGCGTCCAGGCCAAGGGCAAGTCGGCCAGCCAGATCCGCCCTGCCGGCCAAACGCTCGAACCACGCCCAGTCTCCCGCGGCGGCCGAGCCGACCACCACCCGGTCGGCGCCGGCACCGAGCATGGCGTCGATCGCCTCTTCGCTGCGCGCCCCGCCGCCCAGCTCGATGCGCACGCCGACGGCTGATCGGATTGCCCGAAGCGCGACCATGTCGGCGAGCTTGCCGCTCTTGGCTGCGTCCAGGTCCACCACGTGAATCCACGCAGCGCCCGCGGCGGCCATGTCCTTGGCGACGGCAGTCGGGTCGTCGCCGTACGTCGTCTGGCGGGCGTAGTCGCCCTGGGCGAGGCGAACGACCTTTCCGTCTCGCAGGTCTATCGAGGGGAGCACTTCCATAACCGACACCCGACACGTCCGCCGATCACAGCTCCACGAAGTTCCTCAGCAGCCTCAGGCCGACGGCCTGGCTCTTCTCGGGGTGAAACTGTGTGGCGAAGATATTGTCCTTCCAGACGGCGGAGACGAAATCGTATCCATACTCTGTGACGGCGGCGCCCAGCTTGTCGTCCGCCGGCACGACGTGATAGCTGTGGGCGAAGTACACGTGCGCGCCGTTGTCGATGCCGTCCAGCATCCTACACGGCGTCGTCCATCGCAGACGGTTCCAACCCATGTGCGGCACGGACAGCCTCTGCCCGGCTGCGACGGAGTCCATCTGAAAACGCACGACCTTGCCCGGCAGCAGCCCCAGGCCCGTATGTTGGCCGTCCTCATACGACACGTCGAACAGCAGTTGCAGCCCGAGGCATATGCCCAGGTACGGCACGCCGCTGCGCACGGCCTGCACGATCGGCTCGGCCAGGCCCTGCTGCTGCAACTGCTCTATCGCGTCGCCAAACGCAGCCACGCCGGGCAGCACGATCTTGCCCGCGCGCTGAAGCTGTGAGGCCGTTGTGACCAGCTGGGCGTCGCCTCCGACCTTCTCCAGCGCCTTCTGGACACTGCGAAGGTTGCCCATGCCGTAATCGACAATACCAATCATCCCAGATCTACACTGCCTCCCCGCAGATCCGACACATATGCACTGCGGCACGTCCTCGCCCCCCGCCGGCAGCGCCGCGGTCACCTCTTCATGACGACGATCTCCACGCGGCGGTTCTTCGTTCGCCCGGCCGACGTGGAGTTGTCGGAGATGGGGTGATTCTCTCCCATTGCCACTGTCTCGATGTTCGAGGCGCCTATTCCCTTGCTTATCAGATATCTTGTGACCGCCATCGCCCTGTTGGCTGACAGGTCAAGGTTATCCTGCCAGAGCTTCTTGGTCCGGCGTATGGGTTGGGTGTCGGTATGCCCGAAGACCCTGACCGGCATGCCGGCGTAGGTGGTCTTCAGGTCGCCGGCGATCTTGTCCAGCGCTGTCTTGCCCGCTGCCGTCAGGTCGGCCTTGCCGGAGGCAAACAGAATGTCCGTGCCGACGGTGACCATATCGCCCAGGGCGCCCTGCTCCCATCCCGCGGCGGGCGCGGGGGCAGGGGCCGGCGTGGCGGCCAGCTTGTCCTGAAGCTCCCGCAGCCTGGCGTTGGCGGCGTTGGCCTCCAACTGCCTGGCGGCAAGTTGACCGGAGAGGCTGTCCTCGCGAGTCTTCGCCTGGGCCAGCTGCTGGCGCAGGCCCTGGTTGTCGGTCTGGAGCTCCTGGTTGCGCGTGTTGAGCTCCTGGATCAGCTCCTTGTCCTTCTGGTTGCAGCCAAGGGACGACACTGCCGCCAGGACCGAGAGAGCAATCAACATCGGGATATTGGCGTGCTTCATGGCAACAGTCTCCTTTTGCCTGCCTCTGCGCGCGATCGGACTTCGCGGTCGCGTCTGTCGAATAGGGCGACCAGGCCGACAAGGCCAGGCCAAGCCGCATAAGACTACACTTCACCACCAGAGATATGCAAGTCCCATCGCCCGGGCCTGCGGCGACAACGCGGGATCGGCCGCCACGCCGGCAAGTCATGCCTCGCCCGGGGGCTCCTCGCTCTGTGGCGGCACCGACGACTGGCGGAGCTTGTGGATGGCCAGGGTGCTGCGCCACAGCACCTTGAACAGCCACCACGCCACCACGCCGCCGACGGCGCAGGCCAGCATCAGCAGCAGCGTGTTGATATCCTTCTTGGGCCCATAAGCGGTTAGCTCTGCCTTGTTGCCCCACTGAAGCACCAGGAGCACCAACGCCGCCAGAAGAATCGCTCCGCTGACGATCGCCTGCACGTAGTGTTTGATTGCCGTAAGTATCATATGCCCTACCCGTCCTGCGGTAATCATAGGCGGTTGGCCCGCCGGTGGCAAGTGTGTCGCGGGCATCTTGCCCGCGGTCGCCGTGGCAAGTGTGTCGCGGGCATCCTGCCCGCGCGTGGCGAGGGCATCTTGCCCTCGGTCGCCGTGGCAACTTGCCGTGGCGAGATGCCCGCAACCTGCCGGTCGCCCGCCCTCCGTCGGGGCGCCGGAGGCAAATCCACACCGTATGTTGACATCCCCGGCCGCTAAGTCGAGGATGTAAACTCGGATGCATCCGTGACAGGAGCCCGAGGCCTTATGGCAGACGGCGATGCGAGGCTGAGCCTTACCGATCGCGAGTTGGCTGATCGCCTGGGGTGGTTCACCCACGTCAGGTGGGCGATCGGCATCGGCGCGTTGCTGATGATGCTCGTCAGTTGGCACCTGTTCGGCGTGCGGTTCCAGGCCGAGGACGGCAGCGCGTCGATCTCCCCCGCCGTCGGCGCGATCCTGGCCGTGTTCCTCTACAACGCCGCGTTCACGTTCATCGTTCGCGTGGTCCGCTCCAGGGGCATCATCACGCGCCGGCTGATCGTGGAGCTGGCGTTGGGCCAGCTCGTCTGCGACATGATCGCGGTGTGCGCGATCGCCCACTACACCGGCGGCGTGGAGAACGTCTTCATCATCCTGGTGCTGCTGCCGCTGGTGATCGCCACCGACCTGCTGCCGCCCGTCCTGGCCTACGCCACCGCCGCCGCAGCCGCCGCCATCATCAACGCCCTCGCCTGGAGCGAACAGCAGGGGCTGATCAGCCACATTCACCTGGTCTGGCCGGGCAAGGAACGCGGTGTCGGCTCGGCGCTCTATGCCGATCCGCTGTACGTGCTTCAGGTGACCGCGGCGCTGACGGTGACGATCTTCGTGATCGTCCTGGTGGACACTTCCATATCCAAGCGCCTTCGCACGCGAGAGTCAGAGCTCGAGGACGCCTACCGCCAGCTCGAGCTGGCCGACGAGGCCAAGAGCTTCTTCATGCGCAAGGCCGGGCACGAGCTTCGGGCGCCGCTGGCCGCCATACACAGCATCCTGGAGGCGATCCTGCACACGTCCTCGTCGCTTGAGCAGCCACACCGCCGGCTGATGGTGCGCACGCAGTTGCGCACGCAGGCCATGATGGCGATGGTCGACGACCTGCGGCGGTACTCCTACCTTCGCAGCCCGGCCGGCGCGGTACAGGTCGCGAGCGCCGCGCTGGCCGACGTAGTGAACGGGACGATCGAGCTGTTTCAGCAACAGGCCCGCGACGCGGGGCTCCAGTTGCATCGCGACATCCGTCCGGTGCGGATCGACGGCGACGAGGAGCTGCTGCGAGAGGTCGTGACAAACCTCGTCGCCAACGCCATCCAATACACGCGCTCCGGGGGCGCCGTCAGCGTGTCGCTGCATCGCCAGGGCGGCCAGGCCACCCTCAGGGTCGCCGACACGGGGATCGGCATGAGCGATGAGGCCAAGGAGAGCCTGTTCCGCGAGTTTTACCGCGCACCGGAGGCTCGCAAGGTGCTGCCGGAGGGGACGGGGCTTGGCCTGGCGATCACCAGGCAGATCGTGCGGATGCACGGGGGCAGCATGGAGGTTGACTCCGCCGCCGGCAAGGGCGCCACGTTCACCGTTCACCTGCCGGTCGAGGCCCCCGCCGCCGCGCCGCCCGGCCAGGGCGCTACGCAGGGTCGCGGCTTGGGCCGCGGTCAGCCGCGGCCAGAAACGCGGAAGTGACCATCCCCACCGCCCGCAGGACCGGCTCGCTCATCTCATCGCCCACCTCGCCGCGGGCAGGCTGAATCCCGAGCACCGCCTGCCGGCACGGGTGGAGCATCTTCAGGAGGTCCAGGAACGCCAGCGGCGCGGGCCCGTGAGTACTCGGACCCTGGCCGGTGATGTTCTCAGCCTCGACCAGGTCCACCGTCCCGGGCTCGGCCGACATCTCCAGCGCGTCGATGAGGATGACAGTCGGCGGGGCGAGCTTGACGATCTTCATCAGGTAGCTTTCGGGGCAGGACTGCGTGTCGAGCACGGCCCAGGGCACCTTGCCGTCAAGCGCCCTCGCGATGGCCGGGCCTGCGCCGTCGTCGCCGCAGAGGTCGTTGCCCACGCCGATCAGACACGTGCCCTCTTGGAGAAGCTCAGCCAGATGCTCCGCCAGGTGCTCGGCGGTGTGTATGCCGGGTCGGTCGCTGCCTGGGGCGCCATTGTGGGTGTGATGATTGTGCCCGCCGGCGGACATGCGACTATTCGCCCCAGAGCTCGCGGACGACCATGGTCCTTCGGCAGGCCGGGCACATCACGCGCATCATGTCGTTTCGCGCGATCACCGGCTCGCCCGCCCTCCCCGCGTCGCGGGCCGCGAGCTTCATGCTGCCGTCGGACAGGACGATGAGCGTCGGGTTGGCGTAGGCTTTGGCGCCAAGCTGCTCAGCCACCCAGCGGAGATGCTTGACCGCGCCCACGATCGCCCCACAGACCTCGCATATGACCAGGTCGTGCTCGATCCGCTCGACGCACTGGCTGCGGTCGAAGGTCGACATGTCATAGATGCTGGTGAGCTTGATCCCCTCCTTGGTGGTGCAGTTCAGCTCGCACTGCCCGCAGAATACGCACTTGTCGTATCGCAGCTCGAAGCGGCGCGTCGGCGGGTCGGCCTCGGCGTCGTCGGTCACTTTGATCGCCAGGGCCGGACAGACCTCGGCACAGGCCGCACAGCCGATGCAGCCTTCCTCCTGGAATTCGGGCTTGCCGCGGAAGCCCTCCGGCGGGGTGTGCGGCTCGAACGGGAACTTGCTCGTATAAGGCCCGCGGACGACGGCCTTTATGGCCTCGGCTAACTCACGAAGTTTCGGCTTCTTCACGGTGTACCGTTCCTTCCTTGGCGTGTTCGCCGCGGATCTGCTCAGCCCGCTGGCGGAACGCGTCCTCGACGCTGCCTTCCCACAGCGGCACGCCCGAGAGGTATGCTCCCCGGCAGATCGCGTGTGCGGCGACCGGGCTGGTCAGCAGGACGAAGCCCGCGCACAGGACCGCCTTGACGAACATCGGCCCGTCGCCCAGGCCCAGGCCGTGCAGCGCCACGCCCAGCAGGAGCGCGCAGGTACCGAGCGTGACGCACTTGGTGGCCGCCTGGGCGCGGTTGTAGACGTCCGGCAGACGCATCAGGCCGATGCAGCCGAACAGGTCGAACGCCAACCCGATGCCAATCAGCCACTGAGAGATCGTCTCAAGCATCGTACGTCCTGCCTTCGAGGTATTTCGCCAGGGCCAGCGTGCCGACGAAACTGATCAGCGCCCAGGCGATGGCGATGTTCATGTAGTATTCCAGGTCCGTCCACAAGGCCATGATGCAGCAGAAGCCCACCACCAGCGTGCCCAGGATGTCGATGGCGACCGTCCGATCCGGGGCGCTGGGCCCGCGGGCTATGCGCCAGACGCACAGCAGCGAACCCAGCACAAGCACGCCGAAGGCGACCTGGTGAAGCGTCGTAAGCTCGCTCATTCGAATATCCTCCGCAGCAGCGGCTCGAAGCGCCCGCATATCTCCGCCGAGCGCTTGGCGGGATCCTCGGTGTCGATGTTGATCCAGTGGACGTAGAGATCCTGGCCGGTGATCTCCACGGTCAGCGTGCCGGGAGTCAGCGTGATGCTGTTGGCCAGGAACACCTTGGCCATGTCACTGGTCAGCGTGGTCCGCACCTTGACTATCCCCGGGCGGATCGGCACGTCCGGGTGGATGACGCGCAGCGCGACGTCCAGGTTGGCCCGCAGGCAGAGCCCCAGGAAGTATGGCAGGTAGATCAGGAAGAACAGCCATCGCCTGGGGTTCAGCAGCTTGGGCAGGCCATCGGGATAGAAGTCGCCCAGCAGCGAGCCGACGATCAGGGCGAAGAACGCGCCTGAGCCGATGACCCACGCGTCGAGCTGCCAGAATAGCAGCATCCACAGGACGAAGACCGCCAACAGACACATCAGCCATTTCATGGCAGCACTCCCGAGTTCAGGGCAGACGCGCCCCTAAGCAGGATATCGCCGGCCGGGCCGAGCAAGTACTCCCTCAGCGGCACCATCGCCAACCCGCCGGCGATGCACACGATCGCCAGCAGCACAAGGGCCAGACCCATGGAAGGCGGCGCCTCTCTGACGTCGGTGATAGCCCCTTCCGGTTTGCCCTCGAGTGCGTACCTCTGCACCTTGATGAAGGTCAGCAGCGTCATCAGCGCCACTCCGCCGGCCAAGGCCGCAAGCACGTAGTACCCGGCCAGCGCCAGGCCGACGATGATGATCAGTTTCGAGAAGAACCCGTTGAATGGCGGCACGCCGGATATCGACAGCGCGCCCACCCGGCAGCAGAAGCCGGTTACGCGCATCCGCCGGGCCAGCCCACCCATCTTCTTGAGCTGCCGCGTGCCGGTCTGCTGCTCGATGGCGCCGCTGGACAGGAAGAGCAAACTCTTGAAGGCGGCGTGATTGAACAGGTGGAACAGCCCGCCGAGCAGGATAAGCCCGGCGATGGCCTGGTCGCCGCCTCGGGCGAGCACGCCCGCCGCCGCGCCGAGCGCCAGGACGACGTATCCCACCTGCGAGATGCTGGAATAGGCGAGCAGGCGCTTGAAGTCCCACTGCCCTATCGCCAGGAACACGCCCACCACCATCGATACCGCGCCCAGAACCATCAGCACGACGGCGTACTCGCCCGTGGGCCCGAAGACGTTGAACACAACCCGCGCCAGCGCGTAGACGCCGGAGGTCTTGATCAGCACGCCGGACAGCATCGCGGAGATCGGCGCCGGGGCCGAGGGGTGTGCGTCGGGCAGCCAGGCGTGGAACGGCACCATCGCCGCCTTCAGCGACAGTCCCGCGATCAGCGCCGCCGCGGCCAACAGCACCGCCGGGCCATGCGCCTTCGGCAGAAGCGCCGCCACCATGCCCATATTGAGCTGCCCGGTCAGCGAATATAGCACCGCCACGCCCAGCAGGATGAACGCCGAGCCGACCGTCCCCAGCACGAGGTACTTGAAGGCGGCCTCCAGCTCCTCCGCCTCGCAGCCGAACGCCACCAGGGCGTATGACGCGATGGCCGCCACCTCCAGGAACACGAACATGTTGAACAGGTCGCCGGCCAGCACAACCGCGTTCATCGCCGAGACCATCAGCAGGAACAAGGCCGCAAACAGCCAGACCTTTGTGAACCGTCGCATGTAGGCCTTGGAGAAGATGATCGACACCAGCGCGACGAGGTTGATCGTGACGGCCATCATCTTGCTCAGCCCGTCGCAAATCATCTCGATGCCGAGCGTCTTGGCGGGCGACCAGCCGCCGATGTATATCTTGCCAACATCGCCGCGCAACAGCAGCACCGAGATCACCAGGTTGGCGGCGACCACGATGACGGCGATCGGCAGCACAGCCCTCTGGCACAGGCTGGGCGGGGCGCTGTCGTCCGCCGTCCTGCGGGACGGCAGGTTCGCCAGTATGACGGCCGCAAATGCGGCGCCCAGCGGCATTAGTACCAGCAACGGCACCAAAGGTTCCATTTGCACACCTTTTCAGGCTCGCGGCCGGTCCCGCGGCATGCACCCGGCAGGCCCGCCGTCAGCCGTCATCCCTTCAAGCGTCTGATCCTGCTCATGTCGAACGTTCCGTACTTTTCGTACAGCCGAATCGCCATCGCCACCATCAAGGCGGTGATGCCCAGCCCGATGACGATGCTGGTAAGCACCATCGCCTGCGGCAGCGGGTCGACGGCTGCGGCCATCTGCTGCTCGGTCTGGCCGGGCGTCAGAATCGGCGCGCCGCCGCCGGAGCGATACCCCAGCAGCACCAGCAGCATGTTGACCGCGTAGTCGATGACCAACAAGCCGACGATGATCTTGACGATGTTCTTTTTCGCCACGACGGCATAGATGCCGATCAACAGCAGGCCGAATGTCAGCACGTAGATCAGTGTTCCCATGTCACGCGCCCTCCCTTCTGCCGGCGGTCAGGCGGAAGGCCGACAGTGCCAGGAACGCCCCGGCCAGGCCCGCACCGACCTTCACCAGGATGGCGAAGTTGCTCAGTGGAATCGTGCCGCCGGAGACCAGTTGGAATATCTGCCCCTGCGGCAGGAAGCTGACGAAGAACCCGCCGACGAGGTATCCCAGCAGCGCCACGGCCAGGAACAGCATCGCGCCGGCGGCGTCGGCTATGTGGCTGGACCTGTCGCCCACCACTCTTGCGGCGTGGACCTTGCCGAACGACAGCACGATCAGCACGGCCGCCGCGGCCAGGATCACCCCGCCGGCGAACCCGCCGCCCGGCGTGATGTGCCCGGTCAGCGCGATATAGATCGCGAAAACCGTGATAAAGCCGCTGATCAGTCGGGCGGTCTGCTTGACTATCAGTGTCATTCCGCCTTCGGTCATGTGGTCGGCTCCTTTTCTCGCCGGCCCAGGCGCCTGAGCACCGCGTACGCCCCCAGGACGGACACGAAGATGACCGTCGCCTCGCCGAGGGTGTCGTAGGCCCTGTAGTCCAGCAGCACGGCGGTGACCGCGTTGGCCGCGCCGGTCTGCTTGGCGGAGCGGGCGAGGTAGTCGGCTGAGACGCCCGGCGGGACGGTCGCTTGCGGATCGTTGTTCAGGACCGGATCGCCGAACGTGGGTATGCCGCCGGTCTGCCCCATGCCGCCGGCTGCGAAGAACACGATAACCAGTATCACGCCGCCGGCCAGCAACGCCGCCCCGGTCCGCAGCGCGTCTCGCGGCTGGGTCTCGGAGGTGTCGTCGCGCGTGAGCACGACGCGGATGAGCAGCACCAGCGCTATCACCTCCACGACGACCTGCGTCAGCGCCAGGTCTGGCGCGCCCACCAGCAGGTCGATCACGCTTAGCGCGAAGCCAGCCGCTCCGAGCGCGATGACCGAGCTGAGCAGGTCTTTCGCCTCGACGGCGATCAGCGCCGCGATCAGCATGAACACGATCAAGATGACGACGAACAATGTTATTGTCATGGCTCAGCTCCCCGAGCTAATCACCAGATACGTCAGCGTGATCGTCAGCCCCAGCAGGCACCAGACGACGTACAAGCTGATCAGCCCGGTATGCATGCCGCGGAGGGCCTCGACGAGGCTATTCCCGTGCCTGCCCGACCAGTGATACGGGTCCATCGCGCCGACCTCGCCCTGCTCAAGCAGCTTGCCTATCACCGGCAAGGCGGCAATCGTGCGGTAGAAGTCGGTAGCCGGCACGCGCCACCTGTCGTCGGTCCTTCCGGCGACCTCTCCGCCGAGGAAAGGCCTAACAACGCGCCGCCGCTGCGGCCAGGATGATATCCACACCAGCGCGCCGCCAAGGAAGATGCCGATCAGTATCAGCCAGGTCGCCCGCGAGGGGTCCCAGAAGCCGATCTCACCGCCGGCTAGCGCCGTTCCACGGATGGCCACATCCGCCCCGTGCCCTTCGGCGACCGGCGCGAACACGTTGGTGACGAGCAACTGCGGCGCCAGGCCCAAGACCACGCATGCCGCGGCCAGGACCACCATTGGCACTGCCATCGCCAGGCTCTCGCCGGACGCCAGACGCGGCTTGACGGGCTTGGGGGCGGGCGAGAGGAACGCACCATAGATGACCTTCACGAAGCTTGCCAAGGTCAAGGCGCTGCCGAACACAGCCACCACGACCAGCGCCACCGCCAGGCCGGCGCTCCGCGGGGAGACGCCCAGCGCGCCCTGATAGACCAGCCACTTGCTGGCGAAGCCGTTGAACGGCGGCACTCCTGAAATGGCTGCCGCCGCCACGGAACCGCAAACGAAGGTCACCGGCAGCGTCCTGGCAAGGCCGCCCATGTCCTCCATCTCGTCGCTGCCGACGGCGCGGTTGACGCTTCCGGACATCAGGAACAGGTTGCTCTTGTAGATGGCATGGTTGATCATGTGGAACAGCCCGCCGATGATGCCCAGGGTTGTTCCGGTGCCGATGCCGAGCACCATGTAGCCCACCTGGCTGACCGCGTGGAACGACAGCAGGCGCTTGAGATTGTGCTGCATCATCGCCATCAGCACGGCTGCGATGATCGTCACGCCGCCGATAACCATCATCACCACCTGCATGGTCCAGTCGGGTGTGAACATCCGCAGCGTGAGGGTCGCCAGCAGGTATATCCCCAGCAGCTTGTCCAGCGCTGCCGGCAGATAGGCCATCACCGGCGCGGGCGCCGACGTGGCGATAGCCGGTATCCACGTGTGCAGCGGCACGGCCCCGGCTTTGGCCAGCGCGGCGACGAGGATCAGCACATAGGCGACGTATCCGAGCGCGCCCAGCGGCTCGGCCCCGAGCTGGCTGGCCGGGCCCGACAGCGACCACGCCGCCGAGCCGCCACCCGCGGCCAGCAGCGCCACCGCCATCAACAGGCAGGCGTCGGCGAAGCCCAGCACGCCGTACGCCTTCGCCGCCCCGGCCCGGGCGCCGGCGCCCTGGTTGACCATCAGGAACAGCATCAGCGTGACGATCTCCCAGCCAATCACCAACACCAGAAGATTGCTCGCCAGGGCCACCAGGCACGTGCCGGCCAACGCCCAGATCAGGTATGCGTAGAACTTGCCCTCCCAATACTGCCCAGCCATGCCGCGGAGGCTGTAGATCGTGATCAGCAGGGCGAACGCCCCGCCGGCGATGACCACCAGCATCCCCAGCGTGCTCGGCACGAGATCCAGGGACAGGACAATCGTGTCGGTCAGCCTGGCCCACTCCCATGACAGCTTCAGGCCGTCCAGGCGCGTGATCCAGATGCCGCAGTAGACCACCCAGGCCGACGCCGCCAAGGCGAGGAACTTGCACACCAGCGGAAACCACCGCGACACGATATACGCCAGCAGCCCGCACCCCAGCGCAACGGTGACCGGGACCATAAGCGGATCGAACAGGATGTTCGCCAGTTGCTCCGCCAGATCGTTCATGTCGCGCTCACCATTCCTTTCTCATCCGCTGGGTCTTCTCCTGCGACAGTCTCACCAGGTCGGCGAAGTCGTACATCGACTTGTGGCTGTCGGCGTCGACGACCGTGCACATTCGCTCCGTGCAGGAGTAGCAGGGATCGACGCTGGCCAGCGTGATGGCGACATCGGGTATCTGCAGGCCGATGCAGGAGGCCTTGAACGTCGGGACGTTGTTGAAACTCGGCGCGCGGATTTTGTGGCGCACCGGACGGTTCGACCCGTCGGAGCGGACGTAGTGGAACGTCTCGCCGCGCGGGGCCTCGACGTGGCCGACGCCCTCGCCGGGCGGGATGGCCTCCACCTTGGCGTCGATCTCGCCGCCGGGCATGTCCTTGACGCACTGGCGGATGATCTTGACGGCCTCGAGACACTCCAGCAGGCGGACAACGGCCTTGCCGAACACGTCGCCGCCGGGGGCGGTGATCACGTCCCAGTCGACGCGGTCGTAGGCGGCGTAGGGGTCGTCGCGGCGGACGTCGATGGGCACGCCGCTGCCGCGTGCGGTCGGGCCGCAGGCGCCGTACAGCTTGGCCGCCTCGGGCGTGAGGATGCCGACCTTCTTGAGCCTCGCGTGGAGGATCGGGTCGTCCAGCACCGCATTAGTGAGCATCTCCAGTGGAGCGACAAGCTCGGCGCAAGCGCGGTCGATGTGGGCGAGCTGTTCGGCATCGATGTCTCGCCGCACGCCGCCGATCTTGCAGTTGGCGTAGTTCACGCGAGAGCCGGTGGCCGTCTCCAGTATGTCCATCACGGGCTCGCGGTACTTCCACGCCCACATGAACACGGTGTTGTACCCCAGGAAGTGCCCGGCCAGGCCCACCCACAACATGTGGCTATGTAGCCGCTCCAGCTCGTTCACGATGGTTCGCAGATACAGCGCCCGCTCGGGCACCTGGACGTGGGCGATCTCCTCGACGGCCTGGACGTAGGCCAGCGGATGGCTGGCCGAGCATATGCCGCAGACACGCTCGACCACGAACGGCACCTGGTCGAAGGTCTTGGACTCGTCCAGTTTCTCGATGCCGCGGTGGTTGTAGGAAATCCGCACGTCCATGTCGACGACGGTCTCGCCCTCGACGTAGAGCTGGTAGAACTCCGCCTCTTCCTGGAGCGGGTGGTACGGGCCGATGTTGATAACCGTGCGGTGACTCATTGCTCGCCCCCTCCTTCGGCGCTCACGTCCGGCGGGGTCTGGTTCGCCGGCAACGGCGGGCGGTCGGCGACCTGGTCGAAGCTCTTCCGCAGCGGGTGGACGCCCTCCGGCCAGGAGTCGTCCAAAATCAGCCTGCGCATGTCAGGGTGACCCGTGAAGTTGGCGCCGAGCAGGTCGTGCATCTCCCGCTCGATCCAGTTCGCCGCCGGGACGACGTTGGCAATGGAGTCAACCTCGAACGCCGGACGTGCGGCCAGCACCTTCAGCGTGACGACCACGCCGGCCGGCTCGAACGCCCAGTGATACAGGACGTCGATCCCGTCGCGGACCTCGATGCCGGTGGCGGTCGCCAGACGCGACCCGTCCATCGCGATCATCCTCTCCGCCGCCTCGAACGTCCTCGCCGGGTCGATCCGGGCGATGCCGCGGCGGTCGGTGCACTGGTGCACCTCCACCACGAGGTTGCCCAGCCGGCCCATGATCTCGCCGGGCGGCCCGACCAGCGGCACTTCCGTCTTGCTTGCGGCAACAGTCATCTCACTACTCCCGGGCCGCGACCGGCGGCCCAATTGCGTCTACAACGTCTTGATTAGCTCCATGGCCTTGACGACCGCGGAGATCATTGCCTCCGGCTTGGGCGAGCAGCCGGGCACGTATGCGATGATGGCATTGGGGTCCACCGCCCGGATGGCCTCGTCGACGGTGGGGCCCATGTGGTATGCCTCGGTGAATATGCCCTGCGCGCCCGCGCACGATCCGACGGCCAGCACCACGCATGGCTTGGGCGTCTGGAGGTAGACTTCCTGCAAACGCGGCATGGCTTGCCTGGTGCAGGTGCCGGTAACGGCCAGCACGTCCGCGTGACGGGGCGAGCCGACCAGTATCATGCCGAAGCGCTCGATGTCGTAGCGCGGCGTCAGCAGTTCCAGCACCTCGATGTCGCAGTTGTTGCAGGCGCCGGTGTTGACGTGGTAGACCCACAACGACTTCCGCAATGCCCAATTCCTCAGAGCCATGCGATTCCCTCCGACTGCCCCGCCAGGGCAAGGATCACGGCCACCACGGCCAGGGGAGTCAGGAAGAACCAGAACAGCTTCATCGTCTGGTCGATGCGAAGGCGCGGGTTGGTGTTGCGGATCAGCGTCACCAGCGCGACCAGCACGACATACTTAACCAGAAACAGCAGCACGCCCCATCCGGGCCTCATGCCGCCCCAGAACACCACGACCAGCAACAGCGGCATCAGCGCCAGCAGCATCGCCCGCGTCATCAGCCAGCAGGCAAGCTGCGGGCCTGAGTATTCCACGTAGACGCCGGACATGATCTCGCACTCAGCCTCGGCCAGGTCGAATGGCACCTGGCCCAGCTTGGCCTGCATGCACAGGATCGCCACGATCAGCGCCAGCGCGCCCGATATGCTCCAGGCGACCGACGAGGCGCCCTGAGCCTGGATGATCTTGCCGATCTCGAACGACCAGCCCGTCCGCGCCACGGCCACCAGCAGCACCAGCAGCATCGGCAGCTCGTAGCTGAGCAGCAGCTTCATCTCCCTGCCGGCGCCGACCGAGGCGTGCGGATTGCCGCTGGCCGACGCGCCGACCATGGTCATCAGGGCCGGGATGACCAGCACGTAGACGACCACGATGAGGTCGCCCAGGAACGTCTGGTCGGGCTGGAAGACTGCCCGCCACAGGATGGCCGCGGCCACCGCGGTCGCCGCCAGCGCCACCACGGGCGCCGCAAGGAAGCCCGTGCCGCGCGCGTTCGCCGGCATCATCGACTCCTTGCCCATCAGCTTGATCACGTCCGCCAGCGGCTGATAGATCGGCGGGCCGACGCGCCACTGCACCAGGGCGGTCACCTTGCGGTCGACCCATTTGAACACAAGCCCCAGCGCGAGGGTCCCGAAGCCGGCAACGAGAAACAAGATTATGGTCAGGCCCGTTTCCATGACTTACCTTCGCTTGTAGGGATTCTGCCCGGTGGTTCGCCCGCCAAGCACGGTCAGGTGGAGCTTCTCGGCCTGGCGCTCGTCGGCGAACACCAGCGCCCCTGCCGGACACGCCGACACGCACCTCGGCACGGCGTCGCCGTCGGTGGCGGTCTTGTCGGCGCAGAGGTCGCACTTGGCAACCTGGTGGCCGCTCACTCGCTCGGGGCTGCGCGAGGACGCCGGGTTGCCGCCCAACTCGCTGGGCAGCACGCCGAACGGACACGCCCTCGCGCACGAGCCGCATCCGATGCACCTGAACAGCCGCCTTCGCACCACGCCGTTGTCCTCACGGACCATCGCCTCAGCCGGGCAGGCCTCCACGCAGGAGGCCGCCTTGCACTGGCGGCAGATCACCGGCAGCAGCGCCCAGCCGGCGCGGGCGAAGTTCACCGCGGGCATGTTGGTGTGGCTGTAGTAGCACGCAGCCGCACATGAGCGGCACTCAATGCAGCGGTCCAGGTCGATCAGGACTCGCTTGTCCACTGCAACGTTCGATGCGGTCGTATTCATATCTATCCGCCAAACAGGCCCGCCGGCACGGGCGCGGGCGCGCTGGTGACTGTGGAGGCGGCCTTGTCGATCTTGCTCGGCATCAGGCGCCTGACCTGGGGCAGGCCCTCGGGCAGGACGACCACGCCGGCGCCCAGCTCGGGAGCGATACGAACGCGGCAGCTCAGTGTCGCCCCGCCGATGCTGAGACTCACCAAGGCCAAGTTGGCAATGTTGTGTGCCTCGGCCAGGTCGGCTGAGACGCGCACTTGCGGCGCATCGTTGAACGCAATCTGCCAGGACGCCTGTCCGGTGACGGCGCCGCAGCCGCTGTTGGCGGCCTGCCTGCCGGCAAGCACGATCGGAGCAGAGGGGTCGGTCCACGTCGCTTTGGGCGCGGCGGCGCCGGCCTTGACCCTGGGGGGCAGCTTGAAGCCCTTCGCCGCCGCGGTCTGCCTGGCGCCCGCCTGGAAGGCGAGGGCGGCTATCAGCTCCGCCGGGGAGGGCACGCCCGCCGGCGGTGGCATAAGGGCCGCCGCCCGCGTGGGCTGATCGCAGTCCTGCATGACCGTCCCGCCGAGCTCCTCGTTCAGCGCAAGGGGCAGGACGATCTCGGCGGCAGCGGCGGTCTCGTTCGCCACTGCCGCCGCGGCGGCGAAGATGTTCAGGTCGTTGCGGCCCAGCATACCGACCAGGTCGCAGCCTATCGCCACGCGCAGGGCGGCATCGTCGCTCAGCGCCTCGGCCAGCGAGGCGGTCTCGGCCTTGGCAGCCGTCCGCACTGCCGCCAGCGCGTTGGCGCCAACGGTCTGTGCGGCCACGCCGCCCCCTTTGGCCTTGGCGAGCGCGCCGGCGACCTGCCCGATCTGCCGCCAAGGCACGGGCCGGCCGTATTCAGCCGCGATGAGCACGCCGAGGCAACTACATCCGGCGATTGCGCCCCCGGCCGCCTCGGCAGAGGGCATTCCGTCGGCAGCCTTAACGCCCTTGGGCAGTTTCTCGACGCCAGCCGCAGCCACCACCGCCGCCAGGGCCGCAAGCTCCATGCCGGCTGCGACGGCGACGTTATGAGTGGCGAACTTACTCGCCGTGCCGGCGGCGGGGTCTATGACTACGATGGGCGTTCGCGGCTGGTTGCTTCGGCGGTCCAGCACTCCGCGGGTGCACATGGGATTGGCGGAGAACGCGTCGCCGATGATGACGAATCCATCGCACTCGGCGAGCTTAGCCCCCGGCAGATAGTCCGCGCCGCTCGCCTCGACGCCCGTCAGCATCTGCTCATCAGCCGGCTCGACGACGATGCATAGTTTCGCGTCGCCCCACGCGCCGCAGGCGGCCACGGCCGAATCCAGCTGCTCGCCCGGGACGTTCCCGTCCAGAAAGACGGTCACGCCCTTGCCGGACGCCCGGGAGATGATCTCGCCAATCGCCTCCGACAGGCCGATGGTGCTGAGCACGCCGCCGACGGGCTTGCGGGCATCCTTGATCCTGCGGTGGGAGCTCAGCAGCTCGCAGATGGCCGAGCCCCGCGGACACAGCCCGCCGGCGTCGTCGGGTGGGTATTCCGCTCGCCACGCGTCGGGCCCGGCGGCGGCCAAGAGAAGTCCGCAAGCTGCGGGGCACAGAGTGCACCGCGAAGGGGCAGCCTGACCTGTCTGGACAGCAGCCATCGTAGCGGCCTCCGGAGGCGCTGATCCCAGAGCCCTCGGCAGGCCCGCGGCCCGCGGACCCGCCGTACGTCAGCACCAACTAGAACACATACGGGTAATCCTTGATCAGCGCGTAGTTCACGTCCGGGCCGTCCTTGCACAGATAGTACGGCCCGATATTGCACCGTCCGCACAGGCCCATTCCGCAGCTCATGCGCCGGTTCATCGACAGGTAGATCTGATCTTCGGTGAATCCCTCCTCCATCAGGGCGAGCGTGGTGAATTTCAGCATGACGCTGGGCCCGCAGACGAAGGCCACCGTCTTGGGCTTGTCGACGTCCACGCCCTTCAGCAGCGTGGTGACGACGCCGGTGTGGCCCGTCCAGCCCTTCTGCGGATTGTCGATGGTGCAGGTGAAATCCACCTTCTTGGACTTCTTCGCCCATTCGTCGTGTTGGCCGCGGTACAGCAGCTCCTCCATGCACCTGGCGCCGTACTTGATGCTCATGCGCTTGACGGCGCCGATGTCTGCCAGCAGGGCCAGTATCAGCGCCCGCAGAGGAGCAAGCCCCACGCCGCCCCCGACGACCAGCACCTCCTTGCCGGAGAGCTTCTCTAGGGGATAGCCTTTGCCGAACGGCCCGCGCAGGCCCACCGTCGCGCCGGCCTGCAGCCCGTGGAACCTGTCGGTTACAGCCCCGGTCTTGAGTATGGTTATTTCCAGGCGTTCCGGCTCTAGCGGCGAGGATGAGGGGGTGAACGGCGCCTCGCCCACGCCCGGCAGCGTGAGCTGGATGAATTGCCCAGCCTTGAAGTTCAGCGGCTCGCTCGGGGCCAGCACCAGCGTCTTTATCGTCGGGGTCTCGGATATGACCTCCGTCACCTTTGCCGGTGCGGGCATGAACGGATTTGCAGATATCATTTCCCAAGCTCCGAGGCGACCTGGCGGATGTCGATGGCTCCCAGGCAGGCGTCGACGCATCGTCCACAGCCGACGCAGCCGAGCAGCTCGTACTGCTGAAGGGAGTATGTGAACTTGTGCAGCACGCGGTTGGCCAACCGGCTCAGCAACCGCGGACGCGGGCTGAGCTTCATGTGCTCGCCGCCGGCCATGCGATGGTATGTGCTGAACAGGCAACTGTCCCAGGTGCGCAGGCGCTCGAACTGCTCGGCGCCCAGGGATTGATCGTAGAGGTAGAAGCAATAGCACGTCGGGCAGATGTGCGTGCACGCGCCGCATTCCACGCAGTCGGCGGCGAACTTCTGCCACGATTCGTCGGCGTCCAGCGGCAGCGTCGGCGAGGCGGCGTCCGTCGCGGAGATATCGAACTCGGCGTTCTGGGCCTCCAGGCGCTCGACCATCTTGCTGCGGATCTCGTCGCGCTTGGCGAGCATGTCTGGCGATGCTTCCTGGAGGTCGCCCGCGTCGCCGACCCACTCCTTGCCCGCGTCGGTGGCCACGTCGGCCAGGAACCCGCCCTCCACCGGTGTGAGGTTGACGTCGTAGCCTTCCTCGCAGAATGGCTTGCCGCCGACAAGGTTGCAGAAGCACGACTCGGTGCAGTCAACGCAGTCGGTCGAGACAACGACGGTCGCCTCGCGGCGCTTGCCGTAGGCCGGGTCGGCGAACTGGCCGGAGAGCATGACCTTGTCGAGGTAGTTGCGCGCCCTCAACTCGCACGCCCGCATGCCGACGATGACGCACTTGCCCACATCGAGGGCCGCTGCCGCACCCGACGAGGCGCCGTACGACCCGAGCGACTCCGCCGGCGGGAATAGCACGCCCTTGGGGCTCTGGGCCGCTCTCGGCTGCCGCAGGCCACTGAGGTCGGCGGGCTCGCCGCCGGCCGTATCCAGCCAGGCAAGCCGGTTCGTCGGGTGCGGAATGAATGTGGACTCCCCTCCGGACCCGCTGGCCAAGTCCGACAACCGCGACTCCGGGATGTAGTACGTCGTCATGGCTGTCTGCCCTACCGAGGAGGAGTCTCGAGATCTGTGGGCCATGCACGGACTACTGAGCTGCGTACTGCTCGGCACAAATTGTGGCCATACCATAGCGGGCCCCTTGAGGATGCGTCAAGTGGCCAGCCAAGTTTTTCGCGGAATTGCCCTTCATCGCGCCTTTCCGGGCGCCTCGGCGGCGACTTGCGCCTGCCGGCTGGAAGCGCCTGTTGCCGGGCGAGCGGAGAAGGTATACTGCCAAAGCAGGACAGGCGCCGGCAAACGCGGCAGCCGGCGCGATCCCTACGTCATCACGGACAGAGGCGGAGAGAACTTACATGGCCAAGCGTGTTCTTGTCGTCGACGACGACGTTGACTTTCAGCAAGCTGCGGAACTGATTCTAACCTCAGCCGGCTATGAGGTTTCGATGGCCTGCAACTCCGCCGAGGCCATGGAGAAGCTGCGGTCGGAGTCCATCGACTGCGTGCTGCTGGACGTGATGATGGACAGCGACACGGAGGGCTTCCACCTGGCCTACAAGATTCGCCAGGACGAGGCAATCAAGGACATCCCGATCGTCATGCTCACGTGCATCGAGGAGAAGACCGGCGTCGGGCTCGATCCGGAGGATTCCGGCGACTTCCTGCCCGTGGACGGCTACCTCCGCAAGCCGCTGGATGCGGAGCTGCTCACCAGCAAGCTGGCCGAGGTCCTGGGCACAGGCTAGTCGGCAGTGCGCGCCGCGGAAGTCGCGGCGAACATCTCAATTCCCCAGCAGTGACAGTGTCTCCGCGTAGGGCCGCAGGATCTCCGCCAGCTTGTCGTGGAAGAGCATCACCAACGCCGTCGCCGCCGCCAGCCAAGGCCCGTAGGGCAGCTCCCTCTGGTTGCGACGGGCGAACAGCACCAGCGCCCACAGCAGTCCGAAGAACGGGGCCACGAAAAACGCCACCACCGGCACGATCCACCCGGTCACCGCGCCCACCGAGGCCATGATGTCCACGTCGCCCATGCCCATGGCCTCCTTGCCGAAGGCGAGCGTGCCGAAGATTCTCGCCCCCCAGACGCACGCACCGCCGATGAGAAAGCCGAACAGGGCGGCCAAGAAACCGCTGACGTGCCGCCCCACCGCCCCGGCTGACGGCGAGGCCAGCTTCGCCCACGCTTCAGCCGCTGCGGGCCAGTGCGCCACAACCAGGTACGCCACAGCCGCCAGCACGATCGCCGGGGCCAGGAACACTACCTCCAGCAAGATCTCCTTCCGCGGGTTGACGCCGTGGGCCTTGGTGATCGCCACGGCGGTGATCCTGGCGTCGCCCTTGCTGGACTTACCCTTGCCGGACTTGTCCTTGGCCGGTTCTTCCTGCTTCGCCTCGACGCTGTCGGCCGCGTCCACGAAGCTCGGCCTGATCAACCCGTACTTGCGCAGCACGACGGCTATGGCCAGCCCAACGCCCGCGGCCAGCGCCATCGCACCGGTCTTGGGCGCCACGGCCGGCATCAGCGGGTGCGGAGCGGCAGCGGCTACGATGATGCCGACCGCGGAGACCGTCCAGCACACCTCCAGCGGCACGATCCAGCTC
>CAYUYH010000008.1:0-22197 GCA_964449175.1 uncultured Planctomycetaceae bacterium | reverse complement strand
TCTCTCTTCCGTCGGCGGGGCCTGCTCGTCGGCCTGGCCTTCCGCCGGCTCGCGGTCGGCTGCGGCCTGAGCGGGCGCGGCTTCGTCGGCCTGGGGGCGCTCCTGCACGGCTGCCTCCGGAGGCCGACCGCTGCCGCCTGCCTGGGGCGCCTCGGACCGCGCCGCTTGCCCGCGAGGCCGTCTGTGAGAGCTGCCGCCGTCCCGCGCGGCGACCGGCTGGGGGGGCGGAGGCGGCGGCGAGACGTTCCGCTCGACGATATCCTCGTTGCTCACGACAACGTGCGAGTTGTCGGCCAGCACCAGGCGCACCAACTGGGTGAGGATCTGCGTGTTGATGACCTTGCCCACCACGTCGTCGGCCGTGCGAACGAAGGTGTTCTTCCTGGGCAGCTTGGCGCGAAGCTCCTCATAGCCGGCGTCCTCGTATCTCAGGCAGCACATCAGCCGCCCGCACCGGCCTGATATCTTCGACGGGTCGAGCGTAGCCTTCTGCGTCTTGGCCATCCGCATGCTGATCGGCTGGAGGTATTTCAGGAAGCTCCGGCAGCAACAAGGCCGACCGCAACGCTCCAGGTCGCCCACCAGCCTCGCCTCGTCGCGGGCGCCCACCTGACGCATCTCGATACGCGTGCGGAACTGGGACGCAAGCCGGCGTACCAGCTCGCGGAAGTCGACGCGGCTCTCGGACGAGAAGTAGAAGATGATCCGCTCGCCGCCGAGCAGGTGCTCAGCCGCGACGAGCTTCATCTCCAGCTTCATCTCGCGGATCTGCTTGCGGCAGTAAGTCGTTTCCTCGCGGGCCGAGCCGTCCAGGTGCCGCTGGTCGATGAGGTCCTGGGAGTTGGCCAGTCGCAGGAGCTTGCCCGTTCGCAGGAACGGGTACTCCGAGCCGGCTGCCTTGATGAAGTCATCCAGCCGCGAGCGAGGAATACAGCCCGTGCCTTCATGATCGCAGACGTTGGAGACCACCTCCGCCAGCTCCAGGCCTCTCTCGCTGCGAACGACCACTTTGGTGCCCGGCCGGAGCTGCTCGCCCAAATCGTGGCGGAACATCCCCATCAACCGCATCAGGCCGTAGCGGGCGACGACGGCCTGTCGGCCGGGCTGTTCCCGCGGTTCGGGCGCGGTGTCAGCCGGCGCTTCGAGCGATGGCTCGACTAGTTCGCCTTGGCCCCCCGCGACGGGTTCAGACGCCTCGTGCGAGGCTTCCTCGGCGGGCGCACCGTTCACGGTAGACTGGCGGTCGTCTGTCGGCGGAGCGGACTCCGACATAGACACGTATCCTCCAACATACATTTTGCCGCGGCGGCCCGCGGATTTGCGGCGGTTCCAGTCCCCGGTCCGTAGCCGGGGTCCATACGCCCGCGGAGGGGCGGGCCGAGCGGTCGGCCCATGCGTGGCCACACCCGCGTCACGACGCGGCAGCAGCCACCATAAGGCCATTATACAGCGCGACTCCGGATTCCGCGCCCGCGTTTTTCGCCCCTTGGCGGGCGGCGAAAACCTGTTGCATGGCCCGCCGGAGGGCCTATAATCGCCTCCTACCGCCTAGGGGCGGTCCAAGATGGCGGTAGGCCATGGCTGATACATCCACCCCCAAGCACGCTTCGACAACAACGACCTGGGCCAAGTGGCTGATAGTGGTGCTGTTGGCCGCTGTCGCAGCCGCGGGCCTGGTGGAGCTGGGGCGGACCAGCTACGCCGCCGCGGCCGGCCCGGACGCGATGGCGGGCGCCGCGGGGGGCATATACGTCGTGGCCGCCCAGATCGCCAGGGACGCCTACGGCGTCTATCTTGTCGACCCCGAGAGCGGTACAATATGCGTGTATCAATACCAGCCCGCCAACAGAAGGCTGAGACTGCTGGCGAGCAGGAACTTCACCTACGATCTACAGCTAGATGACTACAACACGGCGCCCCTGCCTCGCGAGATCAAGGAACTTGTCGACCAGCAGCGCAGGCTGGGACGCGCCGAGGAGTCGTCGCAGCCGACGAGCAGTCCGGTTGAGGAGTAGACGTAATGGCTAAGAAGATGTACTACACGGAAGAGGAGACGATCGCCAAGCTCGGCATCGACGCGGCGACGTTGACCAACCTTGTCCGCGACCAGAAGCTGCGCGTCTTCAGGGACGGGGCGCGAAACATGTTCCGCGCCGACGAAGTGGACGCCCTGGAGACCGAGCCCCCACCCGCCGAGAGCGCTGCCGACAGCGTTGCTGTGGACAGTGCCGCCGCCGAAAGCGTTGCCCTCAAGCCCCCCCCTGCCGATACCGCGGCCGCCGAGGAGGAAATCGAGCTCACGCCGGCTGACACGTCAAGCGGCAGCTCGATCAGCCTTGTCGACTCCATGTCCCAGCCGCCCCCGCCCGGCAAGGAAGACACGGTCATCACGGCTGAGGGCGTCAGCATCTTCGACGAGGAAGACCTGGACGTGGAGGCCGCCGACCCCATGGCCAAGACGCAAGTGACCATGAGGATGGAAGACCAGGTCGCCTCCGACGGCAGCGGCAGCGGCAGCGGCCTGCTGGACCTCACGCGCGAGAGCGATGACACCTCGCTCGGCGAGGTCCTGGACCGCATCGAGATGGACAGCGGCGCGCCGCCGATCATCGAGGAGGCCGCCCCCGCCCAGGCGCCGGTCGAGCCGGTCGTCCGGGCCGTCGTCGAGCAGCCGGACCCCCTGGCCGGGCTTTTCGGAGGCCTGGCCGTGGGTTGTGCGCTGGGCGTGATCATCCTCGCAGCAGTCGCCGTCGCCGCGGTCAGCAGGGCCGTCCCGACATACCTGGAGTTCTTCGCCGGCTACAAGGCTGTGGTCCTGGCGGGCGTGGCGGTGATCGTCGCGGTTGCTGCGGTCGCCGGACACGTGACCGGCCAGGGCTCGGCCTCAAAAAAAGGCGCCGGCGGCTGATTGGGTGGGATTCCGGGCTTGCTGCCACGCCAGCGGCCGGGCAACATATACTCAAGACAATTCGCGCAAGGAAAGGACCGATCCATGAGAACATATCTGGTGATTGCCTTGACCGGGTGTCTGCTGGCCGGGGCGATGATGTCCGGCGGCTGTGTCTCGAAGGCTGAATACGACAAGCTGCTCGCGATGAACCGCCGGGCCAACGACGAGAACGAGCAGGCCAGGTTGGCTGCCCAGGAGCTTCGGGCCGAGAAAGACCGGCTCGCCGACGAGCTGGCGCAGACGAATAGTGCGCTCCAGGCAAAAGACAGCGAGATAGCGCTTCTCCAGGCGGCCAAGGGCGACCTGCAGAGGGCATACGACAATCTGCTGTCCAAGTACGAGCAGCTCAGCGGCCGAAAGCCTATGGTGATTCCTGACATAGCGCTTCCGCCCGCGCTGGACAAGCAGCTCCGCGAGCTCGCCCAGTCCAACAGCGAGATCATGGAGTATCTGCCGAAGTACGGCATGGTGAAGCTCAAGAGCGACCTGACCTTCGCCAAGGGCAGCGATAGCGTCTCTCCCGGCGCGAAGGAGGCCCTGGGCAAGCTGGTCGGCATCATGAACGGCGGCGGCGCGGCGGGCTACAACGTCTACGTCGCCGGGCATACCGACGACATCCCGATCGCCAAGCCGGAAACCAAGAGAAGGCATCCCGACAACTGGTACCTCTCCGTGCACCGCGCCGTGGCCGTGCAGAAGGAGCTCACCGGCGCCGGCATGGCCCCGGAGCGGATCGGCGCGATGGGCTTCGGCGAGTATCACCCCGTCGCTCCGAACGCCCCCAACAAGAAGGGCAACCCGCTGAACCGGCGCGTGGAGATCTGGATCGTCCCGCCGGACAGGCTGCTGACCCTGCCGACGACGAGCGGATCGTAGCCGCACGGCCGAACGCACATGCAAACAAAGGCCCCGGCTCGGCGCCGGGGTCTTTTCTTATGTCAGCACTTGCGGCCGCTGGCGACGAACCGGCCGCCGGGGTGGCCTTACTTCCTCGGCGCCAGGAGCTTGTCCTTGCCTCGGCCGCGGCGAGGGCGGAGGATCAGGCGGATCGGCACCTCCGCGAATGGCAGGCGCCGGCGGAGCTGGGAGATGAGGAACCGCTGCCAGGTCGCGTCGAAGCTGCGGACGTCGTTGACGAAGCACACGATTGTCGGCGGGCACGACGCCACCTGCAAGGCGTACAGGATCTTCGGCGGGCGCGTCCCGGCCTTGTGGCTGGGGCCGCGGAGGGCGAGGACTTCCCCGACCGCCTTGTTCACCTTCGGCGTCGGCACGCGGGTGGACGCCTGGTCGAAAAGCTCCTCGGCCAGCGCGATCGTCTCGCGGATGTTGGCGCCCTCGACGGCGGTTGTGAGGCTTATGGGGGCGTAGGACAGCTCGGGGAACACCTTGGCCAGGTAGTCCTGGTAGTCCTCCCCGGCGGCGGCGCCGGCGGCCAGGTCCCACTTGTTCACCACGAGCACGACGGGCTTGAACTGCTCGGCGATGTCGCCGGCGAGGTTCTTGTCCACCTGCGAGATGGGGACCGACGCGTCGATCATCAGCGCGACCACGTCGGCCCGGCGTATCGACCGCATCGCCCGGCGCAGCCCGTAGAACTCTATGTCGCCGGCGAGGCTCTTTCGCTTGCGGACGCCGGCGGTGTCGATGAGCGTGAACGTCCGCCCGTCCAGCTCCACGGCCACGTCCACGCTGTCGCGCGTCGTGCCGGGGGTTTCGGACACGATCACTCGCTCCTGACCGACGAGTGAGTTGATGAACGTGCTCTTGCCGGCGTTGCGCTTGCCGACGATGGCGAGTTTCATGACGGCTGCGGGCGGCTCGCCGGCGACCAGTGCGTCGCCGAGGGCGGCGGCGATGGCGTCCAGCAGCTCATGCCGGCCTATCGCGTGCTTGGCGGAGACGGCCAGCGGCTCGCCGAACCCCAGCCGGCTGAACTCGCTCGCCTCGGAGATCAGGTTCTCGTGGTCGATCTTGTTGGCGATCAGGATGACCGGCTTGTCCTGGCGTCTCAGCCTGCGCGCGGCTGACGAGTCCAGCGGCATCAGGCCCTGGCGCGCGTCGACGACGAAGATGATGGCGGCTGCGGCGGCGATCGCGTAGTCGATCTGGTCCTCGACGTGCTCGGAGAGGTGATCGGTGTCGACGATGCCGATGCCGCCTGTGTCCACCAGCTCCACGTAGCCGTCGTCCACCGGCAGGGGGACCGAGATGCGGTCGCGCGTGACGCCGGCCGTCGGGTCGACGATGGCGATCCGCTTGCCGGCCAGGCAGTTCAGCAGGCTGCTCTTGCCGACGTTAGGCCGGCCCACGATGGCTACCACAGGCAGAGACATGAACGATTCTTACCAGCGCGACAGGCTATTGGCAACGGCCCCGCGCCGGCGGCCGGGGGGCAGGGGACAGGTGGTCGAGCGGTAGTCCACATGTCAGGCGCCGCGGAGTGCGCGGGCCGTCCAAGCTGGACTTGCCTTCCCGCGGTACTAGGCCACCTGTCTCGCCGCGCCACAAGTGACAAGCTCCCGCGCCGGTGACGCTTCGCTAACGCCTGGTTGTCCCGCCTTTTACCGCCTGGTCCCGCCCAATCCCGGCCGCGCCAACTCCCAGTTCACTCCGTAGCGGGGCAGAAAAAGGCGCGATTCTCACTTGTCACCGGGGCGTGGAGGTCCTATGATATTGGTGACTGACTGGTCAGTCAAAAGCGCGGAGCGGAGGCCACGGGCCCTTGGGGCTGGTGGCCTGCCGGTAAGACGAGACAATGGCGACCAGTGCTAAGACAAGCAGGCATGAGAAGATACTGGCTGCGGCCGAGCGAGTCTTCGAGGTGTCCGGCTACGCAGCAACGACCATGGATGCCGTAGCCGCCGAGGCGGGCCTCGCTAAGGGCAGCCTGTATAACTATTTCCGGAGCAAACAGGATCTGTTCCAGCAGATATTCGCCGACACGATGGCCAATGCCGAAGCCAGGTCGCTTGAGATCATCAATCAGCGAATACCCGCGGCGGCGAAGATCGGCGGCGTGCTGGACCACTGGTTCAGCCGGTTCGGTTACCACAGGCGGATCGGCAAGCTGTTCCTGGAGTTCTGGGCCAGTGCAGCCCGGCAGCAGCAGGGCGAGCTTGGCACGGCCCACGCCGGCATCTACGCGAAATGGCGCGAGATCCTCGGAGAGGTCATCAGCCAGGGCGTGGCGGAAGGGACATTCCGAGATGACATAGACCCAAAGGTCGCGGCGTCGCTGCTACTGGCCATCCTGGACGGCATCGAGGTCCAGTCGATACTCGACCTCGGGCTGACCGTGGACAAGGACTTCCTGGCCAGGCTCAAGAGGGCGGTGCTGATCGCCCTGATGGGCAGACGCGACATTGGCGAGTCGAATAGAGGTGAGACGGAATGATTTCCAGTGAAGAGCAAAAGGCTCCCGGGGCCCGCGCCAAGGGCGGCCGGGGGAAAACCGCACTGATCATGATACCGCCGGCGCTGCTGGTGGTCGCGCTGGCCTTGGTGTTGGCGTTTAGGAAGAGCCCCGAGGCCAAGCCGACGGAGACACCGCCGGTGAACGTGAAGGTGATGACCATCGTGCCGGTGGCGGCGCTGCCGGATGAGTTCGACATCCCCGGCGTTGTCGAGCCCAGACGCGTGGTGCACGTCTCGGCCGAGGTTGCATGCAGGGTGGAGGAGATCCTCGTTGCCGAAGGCCAGCCCTGCAAGCAGGGCGACGTGATGGTGCGGCTGAACACGGACCTGTTGGGGGCCGCCTATGCGCGTGCCAGGGCCACCGCCGAGTTCGACGCCCGCGACTACGAACGTATCCTGGACCTGAGCAAGCGCGGCGTAGCCACCTCCACCGAAGTCGACCAGGTCCGCAGCCGGGCCGAGGCCAGCCAAGCGGCCATGGAGCAAGCGAAGGCCGAGCTGGACCGCGCGACCATCGTCGCGCCCATCGACGGGGTCATCAACGCCATCCCCATCGAGGTGGGCGAGTACGTCCAGGCCGGCACGATGGTCGTGGAGATCGTGGACGCCGACGTCGTGAAGGTCGTCGTGGACGTTCCCGAGCGCGACCTCCCCTTTCTGTCCGTCGGCCAGAAGAACAAGATCACTCTCAACCGGGGCAGCGAGCCGGTGACGGGCGAGATTACTTACATCAGCAAGCTCGCCGACGAAGCGACCAGAACAACGCCCGTGGAACTGACCGTCGATAACGCCGACGGGCGGCTGCACAGCGGGCAGATCGTCGTCGCCAGACTGTTGCGACGCGTGCTGACCGACGCCGTGATGATCCCCCTGGGGGCGGTGATCCCGCTGGAAGACGGCTATGAGGTTTATGTCGTCGAGGAGGGCAAGGCAGTCAGCCGGCGCGTAACCCTCGGCGTGCTGAAGGGCACGGACGTGCAGATCACCAGCGGACTGGCAGCCGGCGACGAGCTGATCGTCGAGGGCCATCGCTACGTCGGGCCTGGCCAGAGCGTGAATGTCGTCGGGCGAGTCGGCGGAGGCGACGGCGAATGATCCTCTCCGACACTGCCATCAAGAATCGCACGACGGTCAGCGTGTTGACGGGCCTGATCGTCATCGCCGGCGTCTACAGCTACGTCACGCTGCCGCGCGAGGCCTTCCCCGACGTGCCGATACCGTACGTGTTCATCTCCACGCCGTACGAGGGCGTCTCGCCGGAAGATATCGAGTCGTCGGTGACGATGAAGCTGGAGAAGAAGCTCACCGGCATCAAGGGCGTCAAGGAGATCCGCTCCAGCAGCATCGAGGGCCTGTCGAGCATCCTCATCGAGTTCCTGCCGAACGTGAGGATCGAGGATGCCCTTCAGTACGTCCGCGACAAGGTTGACCAGGCCAAGCCCGACCTGCCCGACGGCGCCGACGAGCCGGTCGTCAGCGAGATAAGCCTGTCGGAGTTCCCGGTGATGATGATCGACCTGTCCGGGCCGATCTCGCCGGTCCGCCTCAAGGCCATCGCAGACCAACTCCAGGACGTAATTGAGGTGATCCCCGGCGTGCTCAAGTGCGACATCCTCGGCGCGCTGGAGCGGGAAATCCGCCTGGAGATAGACCAGGACCGCGTGGCCGAGTACGGCCTGACCATCCCCGAGCTGCTGGCGCTGATTCCGTCGGAGAACGTGAACATCTCCGCCGGCGGGCTGGAGACGCCCGGGACGAAGTTCAACGTCCGCGTGCCGGCGGAGTTCGACAACCCCGAGGAGGTCGACCACCTGCTGCTGACCGTCCGCGACGGCAAACCGATCTACCTGGCCGACGTCGCCGCCGTCAGAGACACGTTCAAGGATCCGCTGAGCTTCTCCCGTCTCGACGGGCGAAACAGCATCACGCTCGCCGTCAAGAAGCGCGTGGGAGAGAACATCGTCTTCATCGCCCGCGCCGTCCGGGCCGTCCTCGACCAGGCCAAGCCCATGCTGCCGGCGGGCGTGAAGATCGAGCCCACGCTCGACATGTCCACCAACATCGATCGCACGGTCAAGGACCTCGAGAACAACATCTTTACCGGGGCGATCCTCGTGCTGCTCGTGCTGATGCTGTTCATGGGCTTCCGCATCAGCTCCATCGTGGCGCTGGCCATCCCCACCAGCATGCTCATGAGCTTCGCGATCATCCAGGCGCTCGGGCTGACGCTGAACATGGTTGTGCTGTTCAGCCTGATCCTGGCCGTCGGCATGCTGGTCGACAACGCCATCGTCATCGTCGAGAACATCTACCGGCACATGCAGATGGGGATGCCCCGCATGCAGGCGGCGATGAAAGGCACTGCTCAGGTAGCCTGGCCGGTGATCACCTCCACGCTGACCACCCTGGCGGCGTTCACGCCGCTGATGTTCTGGCCGGGACTGATGGGCGAGTTCATGAAGTACCTGCCAATGACGCTCATCATCGCGCTGAGCTGCTCGCTGTTCGTCGCGCTGATCATCAGCCCCACCGTCTGTGCAATGGTGCCCCTGGGCCAGGCCAAGCGGGCCAACAGGCGCCACTGGTTCCTGGATTACTATCGCAAGCTTCTTCGGACGGCCCTGTCCCATCGCTTCACTGTCATCGCCCTGGGCGTGCTTCTACTGGCGGTAACGGGCCTGCTTTACGGGCTGCTGGGCAAGGGCGTGGAGCTGTTCCCCCAGGCCGACCCGGAGCGGGCTGTGATCAACGTCCGCGCCCCGCAGGGCACCAACATACACGAGACCGACCGCATCACGCGCCTGGTCGAGCGGCGTGTTGAGCGCCACCGCTACGCCCCCGGCTCCGGCGACAAGGTCGAGTACATAGACAACGTCATCGCCACCGTCGGGTCGGCCGGGGGACGAACGCTCACCGGCAGCAGTACGGGCCCGCACCTGGCCAACGTGACGCTGCTGTTCCCGGACTTCGAGATCCGCCCTTATCCCTCGGCCAACGTCATCGCCGAGATCCGCAAGGACCTGGGCAATATTGCCGGCACCGAGGTCACCGTGGAGAGGGAGGAGCATGGCCCGCCGACCGGAGCGGCGGTGGCGATTGAGATCAAGGGCGCGGACTTCAAGACCCTCGCGCGCCTTAGCGACGAGATCAAGTCGGCCATCGCCTCCGTGCCCGGACTGGTGAACCTTCGCAGCGACCTGGAGCTGACGCGCCCGGAGCTGGTCTTCAAGGTCGACCGCCGCAGGGCCATGCTGCTGGGCGTGAACACGATGATCGTCGGCAACTTCCTCAAGACGGCCGTGTTCGGCAACAAGGTCGGCACGTATCGCCAGTTCAACGACGAATACGACATCACGGTCCGCCTGCCCGTCTCGCAGCGACAGCGCATAGACGACCTTCTGCGCCTCAGCGTGCCCAACAGCGCCGGCCAGGCCATCCCGCTCAGCGAGCTCGGTGAGTTCCGATACACCGGCGGGCTGGGCACGATCACCCGCATCGACCAGAAGCGCACCGTCACCATCACCGGCGACGCCGAGGGGCGGAGCGACCAGGAAGTGCTGAAAGACGTCCGCAAGCGCGTCGAGGCGATGAAGCTGCCCGCCGGCTACGATGTGAACTACGCCGGCAAGAAGGAAGAGCAGGACAAGGCCGTGGCCTTCCTGTCCAAGGCGTTCGTCCTGGCCGTGTTCATGATCGTGCTGATCCTGGTGACGCAGTTCAACACGCTCACCGTCCCGCTGATCATCATGACCACCGTCCTGCTGGCGATGATGGGCGTGTTTGCGGGCTTGATCATCTGCCGCCTGCCGTTCGGCGTCATCATGACCGGCGTGGGCGTGATCAGCCTGGCGGGCGTGGTGGTCAACAACGCCATCGTGCTGCTGGCCTACACGCGCCAGCTTCAGCGCAAGGGGCTGGATCTGGTCGAGGCCGCCGTCGAGGCGGGCGTTACTCGGTTGCGGCCGGTGCTTCTGACGGCCGTCTCGACCGTACTTGGCCTGCTGCCGATGGCGATCGGGATCAGCTTCGACATCCATACGTTCTCGATCGCCACGCGGAGCGAGTCCAGCGAGTGGTGGCGGCCGATGGCGGTGGCGGTGATCTTCGGCCTGAGCCTGGCGACGGCCCTGACGCTGGTTGTCGTGCCGACGCTGTACGTGTCGCTGTATCGCCTGGCAGCCAAGCTGGGGCTGGGCGGCCTGAAGAAACCCGCCTTGGAGGCAGCCCCGCGGGGCCAGTCGCTCTAGGCGGCATCCGCGGCGCTTGAACACGAGGGCGGCGAGGCGGAGAATCACCCCCGTGCACAGGGTCTATTTCATCCTCGGCTGCACCGCCTGCGGCAAGGGCGCCGTCGGCAGGGAGCTGGCGCGCCGCGTCGGCGGGCAGATCGTCAGCGTCGATTCCATGAAGATCTACAAGCGGATGGACATCGGCACGGCCAAGCCGCCGCCGGAGGTCCGCGCGGAGATTCCGCACCACTGCGTCGACATCGTCGAGCCGAGCGAGTCGTTCTCGGTCGCCCAGTACGTCGCCGCCGCGGACGAAGCCGTCGCCGCCGCTGCCGCCGCCGGGGCCGCCCCGCTGGCCGTGGGCGGCACGAGCCTGTATATCAAGGCGCTCAGCGAGGGTCTGTTCGAGGCCCCGCCCGCCGACCAGGCCGTCCGAGACCAGCTCAAGCAGCGCGCCCGCGACGAGGGCCTGGCCAAGCTGCACGCCGAGCTGACGGCGGTTGACCGCGCCGCGGCCGACAGGATCCACCCAAACGACGAGCGCCGAATCATCCGAGCGCTGGAGGTCTACCGGACGACAGGCGCGCCGATAAGCCAGCTCCAGCAGCAGTGGGACCAGGGCAGCCGGCGATACGACTGTGTGTTCGTGGGCCTGCGCCGCGACAGCGACGACCTGCACCGGCGGATCAACGCCCGCGTCAAGAAGATGATTGCAGCCGGCCTGGCCGAGGAGATAGACTCGCTGCTGGCGGAGTCGGCGGGGTTCTCGAAGCAGGCGGCCGCCGCCGTCGGCTACGCTGAGATCATCGCGCACCGCCGCGGCGAGATGACCTTCGATAAGGCCGTTGAACGCATCAAGATCAACACGCGCAGGCTCGCAAAGAAGCAGCGGACGTGGCACAGGCGCTGGCCGGACGTGCGGTGGTTCGACCTGGCCGGCGACGAACCGCCCGCCGCGACGGCGGAGCGAATCCTCAAGACTGTGGAAATCGGCTGACTGTGGGCGACGTACGGTGCGACACTCGCGATTACGAGCCGTTCATGGCTGAGGCGTTGGCCCAGGCTGCCGCGGCAGCCGCCGCCGGCGAGGTGCCCGTGGGGGCCGTGATCGTCCGCGCCGGGCGCGTCATCGCAGCCGCCCACAACCGCCGAGTCGCCGACAGCGACCCCACCGCCCACGCCGAGATGCTCGCCATCCGCTCCGCCGCGGCGGCCGTCGGCGACTGGCGACTGAACGGCTGCACCATGGTCGTCACGCTCGAGCCGTGCTGCATGTGCGCGGGCGCGATTGTCTTGGCCCGCATGGACGCACTCGTCTACGGCGCCGACGACCCCAAGGCCGGGGCCGTCAAGAGCCTCTACGAGCTGTGCACGAACAGTCGCCTCAACCACCGCCTGGAGGTCGTAGCCGGTTGCATGGCCGACGAATGCGGGCGGATGCTGGCCGACTTCTTCCACGCTCAGCGGGCGATGGGAAAGAAATAGGATCGTGCGTCCCCGCCGGCACTTGGGGCTATCTCTGGCCTGTCCTGACGCGTTATCATCCACAACGGCGCCGCCGGCCAGAGCGGCGCGAAGAGCGATAGGGAAGGCGTGGCAATGGCTGAAGTTCACAGGACAGATTGGTCGCCGCCGGCATGGACGGACTACCTGCTGGTGGCGCTGGTGGCCGGCGCGGTCGTCTTCTGGCGACTGGGCTCGGAGACGCTGACGAACCATGAGGCCAAGTTGGGCCTTGTCGCCCGGGGGATGACCAGCTCGGACGAGTGGCTCGTGCCCAGCGACAAGCCTTACACCATCCCTCCGCCCACGACCGCCAACCGCTGGTTGGTGCCGGTGGAGAACGGACGGCCTAGATTGCGCAAGACGCCCCTGCCGTACTGGGCTGCCGCGGCGACGGCGATGGTCTACCGCGAGTTTGGCGGGTCGGGCCCGCCCGTCAACAGCGTCACGGTGCGGGTCCACTCCGCGATCTCGGCCGTGCTGTGTGCGTTGATTGTCTTGGCGCTCGGCAGGAGGATGTTCTCACAACGTGCAGCCCTGCTGGCGGCGCTGCTATTCGTTACGTGCATCGGCTTCCAGAAGTGGAGCCACCGCGCCAGGCCCGAGATGATGCTCTGCGTGTTCGTGACGGCCTCGATGGCGGCATTCTACTGCGGCATCGAGGCCACCTCGCGGCGCCGCCACCTGGCGTGGATGGTGGCATTCTGGCTGCTCGTTGGGCTTGGCAACCTCGCCAAGCAGTTCGTGCCGCTGATGGCGGCCTGGCCGGTGCTGGCATATCTGTTCTGGCGGCAGTCGGCGATGACGCGGAGCGACGCAGCCTCGCTGACGCTGCTGCGGGCGTTCCTGATCGCAACAGGCGTGGGGCTGGCGGCGGTGATATTGGTCTCCTTCGTCCCGGCGGTTCGCTGGTGGCGGCCGGCGGGCGTGGGCGACGAGGCGGGGATGTACCTGACCATGGCGGCGGCGTTCGGCCTGCCTATGTGCTGGTACTTCATCGTATGCCGAGGCTGGCGAGGATTGCTGCCGCTGTTGCCGACGGCGCTGCCGGGCCTGGTCGTCGCCGTCGCCATGTTCGCGTGGTGGGTCGTCTACATGCTGCACCTGTTCCCGAAGTTGGGCATGGATCTTCTCACCGGCGAGGTGACCGACCGCGCCGCCGGCGTCGGCAGGTGGCAGGGCGTGGCCAGCCCGCTGATCTACCTCCGGAGCTTGGTGATATACACCTTGCCGTGGCTGGCGCTGCTGCCGGGGGCGTGCGCGGTGGCGCTGATGCGCCGGTTTGAGCGGCATCGCGGCGGGCTGGTGTATCTGCTGCTGTGGTGTGTGGGTTTCGTGGCCCTCTTTTCGGCGTCCGCGGGCAAGCGCGACCATTATATCTTGCCGATGCTGCCGGCGATGTGCCTGCTGATGGGTTTCGTGGCCGAGGATGTGTTCTTCGTCCACGCCTGGATTCGACCGCGGCTGGCTCGGTGGATTGGGCTCGGCTATGCTCCGGTGGGGCTGGTGGGTGTAGCCGTCGCGGTATCGGCCTACTTCATTTCGGGCCGGCGGGACCAGTGGCTGCACGGCGCGATCCTGGCCGGCGCGGTGACCCTGCCGGTCGCCTTCGCGGGGTGGATGATCTGGCGGCAGCGATTCCGCGCGGGATTGGCCGTCCTGCTGGCCTCGGCAACCCTCATGTACGTGGGGTACTACAACTGGATGCGTGTGTGGGACTTCAATCGCCCGGCGGCGGAGTTGGCCGCCTCAGCGGCGGAGATGATCCCATCCGACGAGCCGGCGTACAGCTGGACGGACCCCCAGGCGAAGACGGTTTTCTACTTCGGCAGGCAGATCCCCGCCGTGGGCTGGCCCTTGCAGCGACAGGACCGCAATCGCCCGTCTTCCGAGGTGATGGAGATCGTGGGCCGACGGCTGAGAAGCAACCCCGGGGAGGCGCCTTGGTTGTTCGCGTATGACAAGCACCTGCCGATTCTGGAGAAGCTGGGTTACCGCTGCGTTCTCGATGCCCAGGGCAAGCCGGGTTCCGGGGAGGTGTTCGTGCTGTGCCGACGCAAGCCAGTCGAGGCGCCGACGTCGCCGGCGTCCGGGCCGACGTCCGCGCCGAGCGCGAGCGGCGATCACTCGCCGAACTTCTCGGACGTGAACAGATAGACCTTGGTTCCCGGCATCCGCCAGGCGTTCGGCGGCAGGCCCGCCTTGCCGGAGCAGCACTGATTGAGGAACTCCTCGGCGTCCCAGCCTTGGTCGATAGCCACCTCCGGCAGGAAGCAGCCGGCCCATTGGCCTCGGATGACGTAGATGCCGTGGGCGCCGATCTCGAGCTTGGCTGGTTCAGCCGTCTCGACCAGAGGCGAGAGGACCGACACCTCCACCTTCAATTGATCCAGCTCGCGCGGCGTTATCGGATTGGCGATGAAACGGCTGTCGCGGGCGGCGGCAGCGCCCATCTGGACAATCATCTCCGCAAGCGGTCGGTCGGGCCGGAACGTGCCGATGCAGCCGCGAAGCCGGCCACGATTCGTCAGCGTCACGAAGCAGCCGCGCGTCTCGGCAAGTACGCCGGCGGCGCCCTCGACCGTCGGCAGCGCCTCGCCCCTTGCGGCGGCGGACACCGCCGAACGCGCGAGGGCGACCAGCTTGGCACGCTCTTCCGCCGCAATAGGCACGTTGCGTCTCCTTGACCAGCCGGCGGTCAGCCTTTCTTGAGGAACAAGTCAAACGTCGTCGCCCCGGTGAGCACAACCGCCGTCACCGCGGCAGCCGCTATCAAAACTCCGACGACCGTCGCGGCATAGAACTCCTTCTTCGTGAAGCCCAGCAGATAGCCGCCGAAAGCCCCGCTGTACACCCCCGAGCCCGGCAGCGGGATGCCGATGAAGATGCTCAGCCCCAGCACGCCGTACTTCTCCACAAGGGGATGAATCTTCTTCTGTGTCTTGACGATCGTTCGCTGCCAGTACCAGTCGACCACCTTGATGCGAAGCACCAGGTGCAGCAGCTTTGCCAACAGGAAGTACACGATCGGCCCCACGAGGATGTTCGCTGCGACGGCCACGGCCACCACCGGCAGCCAGTTCTCCTTGGCCATGAGAATCCCGTAGGGGATGCTCGCCCGCAGCTCCAGCAGCGGCAGGAACGTCAGCACGACGATCACAATCCAGGGGTTCTGAAGGGTCTCTGCAAACCAGTTGATCATTGACGGCTCTCTTGGGTCTCTGACTTGGCTTAGCCGGAGCATCCCGGCCGGTGGCAGTATTCCGCGGCGGCGCGGATTTGTCAACGGTGCGGGCATGTCGGCTGCATGGGCGGGCCCGGATCGGCTAAGATGTGGACATGAGTGTCGCGCGGGAACGAGTGCTGCTGGCCATGAGCGGGGGTGTGGACTCCTCTCTCGCGGCCGCGCTGCTCAAGGATCGCGGCGCGGAGGTGATCGGCGTGTTCATGTGCCTCGGCTCGGCGGTCGCCCGCGACGCCGTCTCGAGGGGCTGCTGCTCGCCGCAGGATGCCGCCGACGCCCGCAGGGTCGCCGAGATGCTGGGCATTGAGCTACACGTGCTGGACCTGAGCAGGCAGTTCCGGCGGATCATCGAGGACTTCGCGGCCGAGTATGCCCGCGGCCGGACGCCGAACCCGTGTATCCGCTGCAACGCCGACATTAAGTTCGGGCGGCTCGTCGAGTTGGCCGACTCGCTGGGCGCCGACCGCGTCGCCACGGGCCATCATGCCCGAATGGTCACACACGCCGGTCGGCCCGCCATCGCCCGGGCGGGTGAGAAGGACCAGTCCTACGCCCTGTTCGCCATCCCGGCTGAGGGGCTGGGGAGGGTCGCGCTGCCCATCGGCGAGCTTGGCGACAAGTCAGTCGTGCGGCGGCTGGCCAGGCAGCTCGGCCTGGCCGTGCACGACAAGCCCGACAGCCAGGACATCTGCTTCGCCGACGGCGACGACTACACCGACATCCTGCGGCAGTTGCTCCCGCAGGCGCTGACGCCGGGCGACATAGTCGACTCGGCGGGCAATGCGCTGGGCAGGCACGAGGGCGTGGGGCGGTTCACCATAGGCCAGCGTCGCGGCGTGGGCGTGGCCGCGGGCGAGCCGATGTACGTCACGGGCATCGACCCGGCCAGCGCGGCCGTGACCATAGGCCCGCGGGCAGAGCTGCTGGGCCGCCGCCTGTCCGCCTCGGGGGCCAACTGGCATGGGCCGGTCGCGGGCGCCTTCCGCGCGACCGTTCAGATCCGCTACAACCATGCCGGCGCCGCGGCCCGAGTTCGCGTCACCGGGCCGGACAGCTTCGAGGTCGAATTCGACGAGGCGGTCTCAGCCATCGCGCCCGGCCAGGCCGCCGTCGTGTACGACGGCGACGTACTTCTCGGCGGCGGTTGGATCGACTGACTCACGCGGTCCCTGCCGGTCCGCTGAATCCCGGGCGACGGCGCGCAGATCGACCTGAAGTCACGGCGGCTAGGTTCCGAACACTCCAAAATAGCAAGAATTATGTTTGACAGGCGCCCCGCCAAAGGGGACTATGAGTGCCAGTTTAGTAGGGCTGGCGGGCATGTTTGGGAAGCGTTTCCAGGCTCGCCGGTGGAGTCCGAATGGCATACGGACACCGTTGCAGGATACACCAGGTTCTCGCCATGTCTCTTCGTGACGCACCACCGCGGGTGGGAGACTCACAGGGGATGCCGGCCTGGCTGGTATCGCTCGCCAATCCGGTTTGTGCCGATTTGCAGAAGGAGCCGACGCATGGCTACCGGTAAAGTGAAGTGGTTCAATGATTCAAAGGGTTTCGGATTCATCACCGCCGAGGATGGCACGGACGCTTTCGTCCACTACAGTGACATCAGTGGCGATGGCTTCAAGTCGTTGGCCGAGGGTGACAGCGTGGAGTTCGACGTGACGCAGGGCCCGAAGGGTGCCAAGGCCGTCAACGTCAGGAAAGTCTAGGCTACTACAAAGAGCCGTAAAACCCCGCGTCGCCACTGTTGGCGGCGCGTTTTTTTGGCGGCGCCTGGCCCGCGGCGGCCGACGCCGCCGGGCGGTTTGACAAGGCAGCCACGGGGCAATTAGCATGTCCCGCAGCGTGGCGGCCAGAGCAGGCCGCCGTGTCCGATGCGCCTATGAGATACATCAATTGGCTGTGTGCCCCGGCCATTGTCGGGATGCTTCTGGGCTGTTCGCCGGCGGGAGACGACAGCGGGCGGGGATTGACTGCCCCCGCCGAGCGGACGGCCTTGCCCGGCCCTCCCTCAGCCGTCGTGGGCGGGCGGCCGATCGTCACTACGAAGGCGGCCATCGTCACCGTGCCGCTGGGGGCGGCGAGCTGCTCCGAGGAGATATGGAGCTACGTCGACGCCGAGCCGATCGAGGCCGCCCGCTCGGCCCAACTGGGGAGAAACGGACTGCGGGCCGGACTGGTCAGGGCAGACAGTTGGGGCGACTTGGAGGACGTGTTCCGACGGCTGAGCGGCAGAGAGACAACCTACGGCGTGGTAACGGCCGCGCCCGGCGAGCCGGGGTCGCTGCCGATCAAGCGACGCCGGACCACGTCGACCATCTTCGCCTTCTACGGCGACCGCAGCGCAAGCGGCGCCGACTACCCCGCCGGCGAGTTCCTGCTGACTATCAGTTGCGCGATCAGCGAGGTCGACCGCGACAGGCTTGTGCTGACAGTTCTGCCGCAGATACGCTCGGCCACGATCGAGACGCGAATCGCCGAAACGCCGCCGCTGGGCATCGGCTACCAGAGCGGCCAGGAGGTATTCAGCTTCGATCAGGCCGGCTTCCAGCTATCCATGCCTGTCGGCGACATGCTCGTGATCGGCCCCGGCGCCGAGTCGCAGCGGCCGAACAGCATCGGGCACCACTTCCTGACCGACAGAATAAAGGGCGTGCCCGTGGAGACGGTTATCGTACTGATACCCGAGGTGATTACCGTGCCGCCCAGGCAGGTGCGCCAGCCGACCGACGTGTGGGGCGGCATCGAGGAGCATTGACCGGCCACATGACCGAGGACAGCACATCCAAGCCGCCCGACAATGGGCTGGAGTTCTACAGGCTGCTGTTGGAGCACGCCGCGGTGGCGATGATAGCCGCCGACCGCGACCACCGCGTCGTGGCGTGTAACGCTGCCGCCGCCAGGCTTCTCGGGCGATCGGCTGCCGAGATGATCGGCAGCAGCCTTCTCGACATCGTGCCGGGTGACCAGACCGGGCAGTTCAAGGACTCACTCGACAAGACCGCCGAGCGCCGCGAAACAGGCCGGCTCGACCTGCACATCCCGGACGCCGACGGTCGGGAGATGGACCTGGCCGTGCTGCTGTCGCCCATACCGGCCGACGACGGCTCGACGCGCGGCGCCGCGGCCTGGATCATCGACGAGACCGCCCGCACCAGGCTCACGGAGCGCCTGGCCCAGGCGGAGAAGATCGCCTCGCTCGGCACGCTGGCCGGCGGAGTCGCGCACCACTTCAACAACATCCTCGGCGGCGTGGCCACGTTCGTGGACTTCGCGCTGACCAGCGGCGACCCGGTCGCGATGAAGCGGGCGCTTCAGATGACGGCGGAGGCCGCCGCGAGGGCGTCGAAGATCACCCAATCGCTGCTCAGCTTCGCAAAGGCCGACACGCACGAGGCGGACATGGCCGACCTGACCGAGGTCGTGCTCACGTTCGTCCACCTGGTCGAGAGGCCGCTGGCCGAGCACAACATCAAGCTCAACCTCGACCTTCACCCCGTGCCCGTCATCCCCGTCGAGTCCAACCGAATGCACCAGGTACTTGGCAACCTGCTGACCAACGCCGAGGAGGCCATGCCGTCCGGCGGCACGCTGTCGATCAGCCTGGCCAGAAGCGACGACGCGGTGACCATGACGTTCGCGGACACCGGCTGCGGCGTCAGCGCCGAGCACCTGCCGCTGATATTCGAGCCGTTCTTCACCACCAAGGGTCTGCTCGCCGGCGGGAACCGCGTGAACCCGGGGCTGGGGCTGTCGGTCGCCCACGGGATGGTCGTGGAGATGGGCGGGACCATCGAGGCCAGCAGCGCCCCGGGCGAGGGCACCACCTTCATCGTCTCCTTCCCCGCTCCCCCCGGGTCGGCCGACTAGCCCTCGCAGAAAGTCGCCAGCGACTGCCCCCGCGTCACTAGACGACGTCGAACGCCGTCTGGTTCAGGTCCTTCGCCCCGCAGTACAGGCACCTCCCATGCCGCCGCGACATCACCCTGCCGCACTTGGCGCAGCGCTTGACCTTCCTGCCGATCTTGCCGTCCAGCTTGCCGTCCATCAGGTCTATCTGGCGTATTCGCTCCAGCAGCGTGTTCTCGGTGAACTGGCCGCTGTCCTTCATCAACGACCACAGTGCCAGGCACGCAAGCGTGAGCTTGTTGACGTGGAAGTTGAGCTCCTCGGTCCGGTCCAGCGCCTTCTGGTAGGGGGTCTCGACGACGGCCTCCGGAGGCCCGGTCGGTTCGCCCGTCTGCTGCGTCTCGTCCCGTGCCGCGTAGTGATCCAATGCCTTGCTGGCCAGGAACCCGGCCAGACCGCCCAGCATGCTTACCCAATCAGCCATGATCCGCTCCTTCCCCAATTGCGACAAGTGCGCCAGCCGTTCCACACGCCTGCGAGCCGATTATACCACTCGCCCGCCGGTGGCTGCACTGCGGGGGCGGATTCGGTTTTGCCGCCGCCGGGCGAGCAGGTAATATTGCCATCGGCCCGGCGGGGCGTCCTGTCGGGTAGAGGCGTTCGCGAGAAAGGGCGAGTCATGCGATACATGGTGGCATGGACCTTGTTGGCCGCCGCTGCCGTCGGCTGCGACGTGAGCGGATCGCCGCCGTCGGCAGAGCGGCCTGTGGCGGCGCATTCGGCCACGCCGGCGGACGGACAGCCCACGGCGACAGCGCCGGCGGTGATGGCCTACGTGAACGGCCGACCGATCATGATGACCGACCTGTACGACATGCTCGTCCGTTCGCATGGGCTCCAGGCCGCATATCAGCTCATCGCGGATGAACTCGTCAGGCAGGAGGCGCAGCGGCAGAACGTCGTCGTCTATGAAGATGAGGTCAAGGCCGAGACAGACCGGATCATGGAGGACCTCTTCGGGCAAATCCCGCACGCCGACCAGAGAGAGCGGCTGCTCGACCAGTTGCTCGTCCAGCGAGGCGTCTCCTACAAGCAGTGGCAGATGATCATGCAGCGCAACGCACTGTTGCGCAAGTTGGCCGAGCCGCGAGTGTCGGTCACCGAGGAGGAGCTGGCAGAGGAGTTCGGCCGACAGTACGGGCGGAAGGTCCAGGTGCGGCACATCCAGACCGAGTCGCTCATATCCGCGCAGAAGGCGATGGACGAGCTGCAGGCCGGCGCGGACTTCGCCGAGCTGGCCAAGGAGGTGTCGGTCAACCCGTCATATGCCGACGGCGGGCTGCTACCGCCCATCGGTCCGGACAGCCGCATGGTGCCCCCGGCCTTGCGAGAGGCGGCATTGGCCATGAAGCACGTGGGGGAGCTGGCCGGGCCAATCCAGGTCGAGACGGCCTTCCACATCCTCAGGCTGGAGAAGATCATCGAGCCGCAGGACGTGGACTTCTCGGAGGTCCGCGACAAGCTGGTCGAGCTGGTGCGCAATCGCCGCCTGCGCGTCGAGCAGCAAAAGCTGCTGTCGGAGCTGATCGCCGCGGCCCAGGACGCCGGGGCAATCCGCTACATCGACCCGGTGCTGGCCGCTGAGGTCCGCAAGGCGGAGGAGCAGGCCGGGGGGGAATAGCCGCCCGGCGGCCGGCGGCGATTGCGTGGAAGCGGCCGGGCGTTTTGGCTAGCATGTCCATATGCTCTTGCGGCGGTACGGCACCTTCACCGGCGGGATAGAACTGCCCGATCTGAAGTCCGCGACGTTGAATCGTCCGGTCGAGCCCGCGCCTCGGCTGTCGCGACTGCTCGTGCCGCTGGCCCCATGCGGGGGGACGCCGGCCAGGCCGACTGTCGGCGTCGGCGAGCGCGTCAGCGAAGGGCAGACCCTCGCGGAGGCCAGGGACGAGTCAGCCGTGAACGTCTTCGCGCCGCTGGGCGGGACCGTCGCGTCCGTCGAGGCCATCGCGCGGGTAGCCGCCGGTGATGCGTTCGTCGCCACGGCGGCCATCGAGCTTGCGGACCTGGACCCGCCGCGGTGGCTGGAACTGAAGCAGGCCACGCGAGACTGGACCGCCCTTACCCCCGACGACCTGGCCAAGCGACTGCGCGCCGGGGGGCTGACCACGTTCCGCCGACCCATCGAGCCGCTGGCCGGCTGGCTCGCCCGCGCCCGCCAGGCCGAGTGCGACACGCTCATCGCCAACGCGGTGGAAGGCCAGCCTTATGTCACCTGTGACCACCGCCTGCTCGTCGAGCACCGTTCGGAGGTGGTGGGCGGGCTCGCCATCCTGGGCCGACTGGTCGGAGCGCGGCGGCTGATGCTGGCTGTGGACTGGCGGCGGACCGACCGGTATCGCGGCCTGGCGAGGGCGGCCAGGCGATTCGACGTCGCCAACGTCGCGCTGCCGCACAAGTATCCCATAGACGCCGACGTGATGCTGGCGAAGGTGCTCACCCGCCGCACGCCTCGCGCCGGCCAGGCCGTCACGGACGTCGGCGTCGCCGTGACGGATGCGTCGACCTGCCTGGCGGTGTTCCGCTGGATAACATACGGCAACAGGCCCACCCACCGCGTCGTGACGGTCGCCGGCGAGCGAGCAGGGCGATCGGCGAACCTCTGGGCGCCTGTTGGCAGCCTGTGCCGAGATCTGATCGACTGTGACGGCCCGATGATCCACGGCGGGCCCATGGTCGGCCTGCGGTGCGAGGAAGGCGCCGTCGTCTCCCCGGGGACCGATGCGGTGCTGGCCATCGACGAGTCGCCCACGCCGCCGCCCACTCCGTGCATTCGCTGCGGCTGGTGCAGCGATCACTGCCCAGCCAGGCTCAACGTCGCCGTGCTGAACGACGACTTCGAGCTCGCCAACGTCGACCACGCCAGGCGGCTGAACGTGGCCAGGTGTATCGAGTGCGGCGTGTGCAGCTATGTCTGCCCGTCCCGGCTGCCGCTGAGCGAC
>CAYUYH010000007.1:0-23369 GCA_964449175.1 uncultured Planctomycetaceae bacterium | reverse complement strand
TGCGGGGGACCCGTCGGCCGGCGCCTTCCATCTTGCGACGGTCCTCGAGCAGCTCGCGCCGCGTGATCTTCAGGTCCTGGCGGTATTGCCACCGCTGGTAGATCAGGTCCAATATCGCCAACGCCGCCAATGCCGCGGCCACCCACAGCCCGCCGGCGAGCAGCTCCCAGCCGGCTCGCGAAGCCAGTGCCAGCGGTGATGCAGCCGCTGTCGATGCACTCCTGGCGACGGCGCCGCGGACGACCGCCCAGCCGACGGCTGCGACGACGGCGACCTTCGCGATCGACATCGCCATCCGCGCCGCGGACCGCAGCGACAGGATCCTGCCCAGCCCGGCCGCCGGCGACAGCCGCGAGAAGTTCGGCTTCACCGGCTCGCCCGACAGCAGCAGCCCGAATTGCGCGACGTTCGCGGCGATCGCCGTGCCGGCCAGCACAGCCAGGATCGCGGTGAACCTCGCGACCACCGGCCAGGCCGCCCCGGCGGCCTCAGCGGCCCAGGTCTCGCTGTCCGCGCCCGCGATGCTGAGCATCACAGACACCATCCGCCTGATCGCCTCGACGGCCCCGCCGCCCAGCGCGGCCAGCGCCGCCAGCCCGGCAAGCGCCACGGCCGCGGCCGCCAGCTCGCGACTCTTGGCGACTTGCCCGCGCTGCCTTGCCTCGGCGAGGCGCAGCGGCGTCGGCAGCTCGGTGCGTTCGCCGGCGTGTTCTCTCGCGTCTGCCACTAGTTCGCCTTCTCAGCTTCCGGCCAGGGCGGCCGGCAGTTGTCGGATCATCGCGTCGGTGGCCGCCTCCAGCAGCGGCGCGACGGCCGCCACCGCGCCGGCCAGCACCACAAGCCCGGCCAGCGCGCGGACGGGCAGCCCGACCGACAGCGTGTTCAGTTGCGGCATGGTCTTCTGGAGCAGTCCCATCGCGACCGTCGCGATCAGCAGCGCGATCAGCACAGGCGCGGCGACCTTCAGCGCCAGCACGAAGCTGGCCGCCAGCAGGCCCACGGAGACCTGGAGCATCGCCTGCGGCGACGCCAGCGACGCCGGCGGCAGCAACTGGAACGTGCCCAGCAGCGAGCCGATCAGCGCGCGGTGCCCGCCGATGGCCAGGAATATCACCACGCCCAGGATGCGGAACAGCCTGCCGACCGGCTCGGCTGTCTGACCGTCCGAGGCGCCGAATGCCCCACCGAGGGCCAGGCCCATCTGCTGGCTGACGTAGACCGCGCCCAGCTCCAGGCCGACGAGGACAACCCTGGCCGCGTAGCCGATGAACGCGCCGATGGCCGCCTCGGCCGCGACCAGCCCCGCCAGCTCCAGCACATTCGCCGGCATGGCAATTGGCGCGGTCAGCCGGCCGACGACGGCCAGCGCCATCACCGCGGCTATCGCCAGGCGCAGGCGCGCCGGCAGCACGCGACTGGCGAACGCCGGCGCGAACAGGAATATCCCGCCGCACCTCGCCATCGCCAGCAGCAGCATCAGCGCCCAGGTTGTGTCCGTCGCCTGCATATCCACTCAATCTCGCGGCGCGCTCACGGCAGCGAGCTGAACATCTCCTTGCCGAACTCGACGACCTTCGCGAGCATCCACGGCCCGGCGATCAGCGCGGCGACCAGGATGGCCACCATCTTCGGCACGAAGCTCAGCGTCAGCTCCTGGACCTGCGTGGCCGCCTGGAGCAGGCCGACGACGGCCGCCGCGATCAGCGCGGTCAGCAGCACCGGCGCCGCCACCACCACCGTCAGCAGCACCGCCTGCCGCGCCAGGTCTATCGCTTGGCTCGCGTCCACAGTCGCAATCCTTATCCGAAGCTTCTCATCAGCGTCCCGACCACCAGGTGCCAGCCGTTCGCCAGCACGAACATCAGCAGCTTGAACGGCATGGACACCAGCACCGGCGGCAGCATCAGCATGCCCATCGAGACGAGCACCGACGCCACCAGCATATCTATCACCAGGAACGGCAAGTAGATACGGAAGCCGATCATGAAGGCGACCTTCAGCTCGCTGACGACGAAGGCCGGAATCAGCGCCGTGGTGGGCACGTCGGCCCAGGTGAGGTCGGCCCGGTCGGCGAGATCGGCGTCCAGGAACAGGTACACGTCGTCGCCGTTGTCGGCTGAGTCGATCTGGCGGATCATGAAGCCGCGCAGATGCTTCTGCCCCGCCTGCCAGGCCTCCTGCCGGCTCAGCTCGCCGGCCAGATACGGGGCGATCGCGTCGCGATGGACGGCTGTGTACGTCGGCGCCATCACCACGACGGTCATCAGCAGCGCCAGGCCGAAGAGTATCTGGTTCGGGGGCAACTGTTGCGTGGCCAGTGCTTGCCGCAGCAGGCCTAGAACGACGATGATCCGCGTGAAGCACGTGACCATCACGACGATGGCCGGCGCTACGGCAAGGACCGTGACCAGGACAATCCACTGGACGGCGGCTGACGTGGTGGCCGGGTCGTTCAGTGGCGGCAGCGACGTGGGCAAATCAGCCACGGTCGGCGCCTGGGCCGACGCGGCCGAGCAGCACACCGCCGCCAGCGCGAGCGCACAGGCGACGGCTGAGCGACGCCGTGTCGCCCTGTTCGCCGCCATGTGACTGCTGTCACGCGCCATTACTGTTTATCCTTTGCCGGCGGCGCCGTCGGCCGCTCGCCCTTGCCCATCGCAGCCAGCAGCTCGGCCGCCTCGGCCGGGTCAGTCACCTCGCAGAGCGTCACCGGCCCGTTCGGCCCCAGGCCGACCAGCAGCACGCGCTTGCCCAGGCGCAGCACGAACAACTGACATCGCGGCGCCAGGTCGCTGCGGGCCAGGATCTCGACCGCGCTGCTTTGGCCGATGACGGCGCGGCGCCCGCCGAGGCGGATCAGCACCCACCGCAGCAGGAATATCGCCGCCACGACGGCCGCCAGCGCCACAAGCGGCTGGACCCAGTCCAGCATCCCGTTGCCGCCGTCCCGCGTGTCCTGGCTGCCGACGGGCCTGTGTTCGTAGTCGCCTTACGTGTCCGACGTTGCTGGCGAAGCGGCCGGTTGAGTGTCGGCGTCTGGCTTGAGCGCCCGGGCGGACGCGGCGGCGACCATCAGCAGCACGGCCGCTGCCATTGCCGCACGCGCTAGTCGCTCAGTGCTCATCGCCGCCATCACACTCGCCTCACCTTTGCAGGGGCGGGCAGGACCTCTTCGATCCTCACCGCCAGTTTTCCGTCGACGACCACGGCCCGGCCTCGCGCACACAGTCGCCCGTCGGCGTAGACATCCATGCTGCCCTCGGCCAGGTCGTCCAGCTCCACCAGGCCGCCCGGTCCCAGCTCGGCGGCGTCCACGACGGCAAGCAGGCGGCGCCCCAGCTCCACGCGGACCTTCACCTGCCGGGATTTGGCCGTCGTCTGCGTCATTGGCTCATCTCCGCGTCGCCGATGGCACGTGCGGCCGAGTGCGCCGCGTGCATGTCGTCGGCGGTCTTGGTCTCGCTGCGATATTGCCGCACTGCTGCCTCGGCTAGCTGCTTGCCCTTGACGACGTCGGCGGCCTTTCGCTGCCGCATGGCCTCGTGCAGGAGCTTACGGCGGCGTTCCATCTCGGCCCTGGTCGCGCCGAGGCGGCGGTTGGCGTCAAGCAGTGCCGCCCCCAGTTCGGCGGCGGCTTGGCGGTAGAGCGTCAGCGCCTTTGGGCCCTTCAGCATCGCGGTGCGGGCCTCGGCGTTGTGGGCGTCCAGCAGCGCCCGCAGGCGGCGGACGTGCGCCTCGGTTGCGTCCACTTCCGCCCTGGCAGAGGCGAACTCGGCCCGCGCCTCCTCCTCGCGGGTTCGTCGCAGGCTCAGCAGCACCGACATTCGGCGGCTGTCACGCTTACTCATGTCGCTCTCCCCGCGTTGCCGGCGGCGTCACGTCCGCCCAGGCCGGCCTTGATCTCCGCGATGCGGCGGTTCAGCTCCAACAGCTTGCCGCGAGTGGCGTCGAGCCGCTCCGGCTCGTCGACCGCCTGGCTGAGGAAGGAGCGGATCAGCGGCATGGCGGCAATGGCCAGGTCGAAGTCCGCGCTGGCGCCGCTCTTGTAGGCGCCGATGCTGACCATGTCCCGCACCTCGGCGTACAGCGCCATCAGGCGGGCCAGTTGGCGGGAGGCGGCGAGGTGGTCGTCGTCGACCAGGTCGACCATGACTCGGCTGACGCTGTTGAGGCAGTCGATGGCCGGGTAGTGCCCGCGGTTCGCCAGCTCGCGCGACAGGTGTATGTGCCCGTCGGTGACGGCGCGGACGGCGTCGCTGACGGGGTCGTTCAGGTCGTCGCCCTCGGCCAGGACGGTGTAGAAGCCGGTGATCGAGCCGGCCTCCGTCCGCCCGCTGCGTTCGAGCAACTGCGGCAGGAGGTTGAACACGCTCGGCGTGTAGCCCTTGGTGGCGGGCGGCTCGCCGGCGACCAGGCCTATCTGCCTCTGCGCCGTCGCCAGGCGGGTCAGCGAGTCGACCAGCAGCACGACGTCGTCGCCGCGCCGGCGGAAGAACTCCGCCACGGCGGTGGCCACGGCCGCGGCCTGGACGCGAAGCAGCGGCGGCTCGTCGCCGGTGGAGACGACCACCACGGACTTGGCCAGCCCGTCGGGGCCGAGGTCCTTCTCGATGAAGTCGCGGACCTCGCGGCCTCGCTCGCCGACCAGGGCGATGACGGTGACGTCGGCGGAGGCGTACCGGGCGATCATCCCCAGCAGGACGCTCTTGCCGACTCCCGAGCCGCTGAAGATTCCCATGCGCTGGCCCTGCCCGACGGTCAGCAGTGCGTCGATCGCACGGACGCCCGTGCAAAGCGGGCGCGTGATGCGTCTGCGTCGCATCGCGGCGATGGGTTCCGGCCAGATCGGCATGTGGGCCGATGTCGCGGGCGTCCGGCGGCCGTCGATCGGCCTGCCCGCGCCGTCCAGCACTCGGCCGAGCAGGTCCTCGCCCACGCCGACGCTCTGGGTGCTGGCGGTCAGCACGACGCGGGCTCCGCGGCAGATGCCGGTCATCGCGCCGGTGGGCATGATCAGCGTCCGCTCATCGGCGAAGCCGATCACCTGCGCGTCGACGCCGCCGGATTGGCCCTCGACGCGGCAGCCCGCGCCGATCGGGACGGGGAAGTCCGCCACGCTGACGGTGAGACCACGCACGGCGCTCACCCGCCCGCTGACGGCCACGGGCTGAACGTGGCGAAGCATCTGCTTGTACGATTCACACGGGCTCATCTGACCTCACGCCCGCCGGGCGGCGAGCGGCGCTTGAGAAGAACTGCCCCTCGGCCGCCGCGTTGCCGTCTCGGCCGGCCCGGCTGTCGTGCGTGCTGTTCTCGTCGCCCACGCCGACAAGCGCGTCGACCACGCGCGACAGTTGCGTCTCGATGGTCGCGTCTATCTGTCCGTTATCCGTGAAAACCCTCACGCCGCCGGCGCCGACCTGCTCGTCGGCGTCAAGCGAGACCTTGCCCTTGATCGCCAGCGACTCGACGATCTCCCGGCAGTGCGTCCGCAGTGCGGCCAGTTGCGATGGGTTGACCTTCACGGTGATCCTGCGAGAGCAGCTCGCCATGCTCAGCGCCTTGGCGAGGTTCTCCCTGGCCGCGGCGATGTCCCTGGCCGCGACTCGCCCGACGATTCGCTCGGCGACGGCCAGCGCCAGGTCCAGCACTTCGTCCCGTGCGTCCTGGAGGGCGGTGTTCTTGGCCGCGATGAGCCCTTCGCTCACTTGCGTGGCGCAGCTCAGCGCGTCGCACGCCTGGGAAGAGGCGTTGGCCAAGGCTTCCCGCGAGCCGTCGCGTCGGCCTTCGGCGTGGCCGTCGCTTCGGCCTCGGGCGAAGCCTTCCTCGTAGCCGCGTTCGGCGGCCTCTCGCTCGCCCTGCTCGGCCTTGGCGCGGGCCTGGGTGGTGATGCGGGCGGCTTCCTTGCGAGCGTCCAGGACGACCGCCCGCGCTTCTTCCATGAAGTCCGTGAGCTTCAGCACGGCGGCTGCTCCGCCCGGCGTCTGGGTGTCCGACTTGATTACCCGTGCCATCTTCATCCTCGCTCAGGCCAGCAGTTGCCTCTCGCTGCGCTGGGAGACGGGAAGATACTCCCCGCTTTCAGCCCGGCGGACGGCCTCGGCGACGTGCTGCTGGGCGGCCTCCACCTCCGTCAGCCTGACCGGCCCGATGCGGTCCATCTCCGCGCGGACCCGCTTGGCGGCGGCCGGCGCCATCGCCGAAAGGACGTTCTGCTTGACCTCCTCGCCGGCCGTGCGAAGCGCCACGGCCAGCTCGCTGCTGTCGACCGACGCCATCGCCGCCCTAAGCCGCTCCGGCGGGAGCTGCGCCATGTCGTCGAACGTGAACATGTGCCGCCGGACCGCCTCGGCCAGAGCCGGCGACTGCCCCGCCAACGCCGCCAGGACCGTCTTCTCCGTGGCGTAGCCGGTGTGGCGGAGTATCTGTGCCATCCTCGCCTGCCCGGTCGACGCGGCGTCATCCCGGCCGCGGGATTCGGCACGCTCAGCCAGGCTGCGGGCGACCTCCGCCATCACGACCGGGTCGATCTTGTCCAGTCCGGCCATCCGCGTGGCCACCGCCGCCTGGGCCTGGGCGGTCAGGGCGGCAAGCACGGCAGCCGCCTTCGCCGCCTCGAGCTGGGCAAGGACGATTGCGATCGTCTGGGGGTGCTCCAGGGAGATCAGCGAGGCGATGTCCTCGGCTGACAGGGCGTCGAGGAAGGCGAACAGCCCGTCGTCGCCGGCTGCACTCTCGCCCGTCGCCGGCGTCGATGTCTGCGCCGAATCGGCCGAGGCCTCTGGCGCCAGGGCTGCCCCGCGGTTGCGGCGGCGGCGATATCTCGCGGCGCCCCACGCAGCCGCCCCGCCCGCGCCGGCCGCGATGGCCGCGATCGCCATCGTCTTCGCCAGCCAGCCTCCGGCCTTGGCGGGGGGCGTCGGGGCGATCTGGGCTTCGCCGGGGTCGGGCACGTCGTAGTACCACTGGGCCTGGATGCGGCAGGGCCTGTCGCCGATGAACGCGGCCGCGGCCTGTCGCACGTCGGCCAGCACGCGGTCGGCCGGCCGCGGCACGCCGTCCTCGCCGTCGGGCGCCTCGGCCGCGACGGCGCCGGAGACGGCGGCGAGGTAGCTTCGCGGCACCGCCAGGGTGACGACGATCGGCTCGTCCGCTTCGCCGGAGTCGCCGAGCGAGACGCCGACGACGATCTTGTCTATGTAGGCCAGCGCGACGCGCAGCTTCTCCTGGTAGTGCTCCTCCATTGCTCGTCGCCGGGCGATCGGCCCGTCGGCTTGATCGGCCGGAGCGTCGAATGAGAAGCTCTGGCCGGCGGCGTCTATCACGCGGACGTTCCGACCGGCCATGCCGGAGATGCTGCCGGAGACCTGGTCGGCGATGGCCTGCGCGAGCGATCTGGTGAGGACGGCGCCCGCCTTCATCCGGACGTTGACCGCGGCGGCGGGGTCACGGCGGGCTTGGCCGAGGCGTCGGCCCTTGCCGGCGTCGTAGATGACCGTGGCCGACGCCACCGAGGGGAAGGCCTCGACGAGCTTGCCGAGGGCGGCCATCTTCGCCGCCTGCCAGCGCTTCTCGTCCTGCTCGGCGGTCCGCCAGATGTTGTCGTCCTCGGCCAGCGCGGAGAACATCTCGCCGACGGCCTCGCCCGCCCCGCGGCGGATGCCGGAGACGATTTCCCTGGCCTGCGGGAGAGACTCACGGTCCACCAGAAGCCGACCGGCGGAGATGGTGGCGGGGATCTGCTTCTCGGCGAGCATCCCCCTCGCGGCGGCCAGCTCGATATCGCTCAGGCCGACGGTGTCCACGGCGGCGAAGTCCGGCCCGCCGGCGGCGAGCAGCAACCAGCCCAGGGTGAGCGCCACAGCGCCCGCCGCCACCGCGACCACAACGCGGCCACGCGGCGACAAGGCGGCTGCCCTCGACCTTACAAGCTCGACGATCTCTCTGAAGCTTCTTGCCACGCCCGGTCCTCCATGACCGCGGCTTAGTTGGCCCGAGGCGCCCGCCGGCATCGCGGCCGGTCGCCTTTCGGGCAGCTAGCTCACGTTGACGGGTGCGTCAATCACGCTGCTTGGGCTCCCTGCGTTGACTGCTCTTGCCTCGCGTGCCCAGGGCGGCTCAGGGGGCACTCTGCTCGGCGTCACCGGCGAAATGATCCAATATCTCTTGAAGCGACTTGTTCGCGGCCTTCATCTCGGCGATCTGGTCCAGGCGCTCGAACACGGACTCGTCGAAGAGCCTGTGGCCTCCCGCCGTCCAGCGGCTTTCGTGCAACAGACCCATGGTGGTGTAGTTGTGGATCGTCTGCCTGCTGACTCCCGAGTACTCCACAATCTCACCAATTCGATACAGTTTCGGGGGCCTTGGCCTTGGAGTGCGCCCGGGGCCCTGCGGCCGACCGACAACTCGAGACATCGGCGCAGGACTGCGCGGGAACGCGCTTGCTGCTTGCTGCCGTGCGGCTGTGCCTTGCGGCGAGAACTCCTCTGGACCAGACCTGCGACTCATTGTTGCCCCGAGCTACGCGCCGTCGCGCCCAACACACGCGAGCGCGCCGCCATCCGGTTTGCCTTTTACGCTTTGTAAAAAGTATAAGGCGCCTGGCGGGGTGTCAACGGCAAAAGCCAAAGGTCGTCAAGAAAAACTGGCGAAGCCTCCAAGAGGCGTAACCATAAGGGGTTGCGGCAGCGAGAATCTCTGGAGGGCTGCCGGGGTTAGCCGGTCCTGCCCCTGCCCTCCTGACCTGGGTTATCGGACGACTGCGGTTGCCGGCGAGGCCCCTGCCCTACTGGAGGAAGTCCAGCAGATTCAGCGACAGCAGTCTGGCGGTGGCCGTCAGCGTCATCTGGTACATGTTCTGTGCGCCGGCCAGCTCGGTGGCGAGCTGAACGACGTCCGCGTCGCGCAGCGCAGCCGTCTCGTCCGACGCGGCGGTCTTCGACTGCTCGATGCTCTGCCGCAGCGTCTCGTTGGCCTGCATCCTCGCCCCCACGCGGACGATGTTCCGCGAGACGACGTTGGCCACCTCGTCCAGCGAGCTGACCGAGCGGTTCAGCAGGTCCAGTTGACTGGAGACGTCCACGTCGCGCGTGTTGGCCATCATGTCGCGGATGGAGATCAGCGTGGAGAACACGTCGTAGGTGCCCGGCGCCCGCACCGGCTCCAGGCCGACCGACGTGATGCCCGTCGTGTCGACGTAGAGAATCCGTCCGGCGGCGTCGGCGACGGCGAGGTTCGCGTCCGTCATGTTGGAAATAACGCTGGTCGCGCCGTCGTCGATCGACAGCGCGGCGGTGGTCGCTACCGACACGGTCTGCTGGCCGGAGGCGAGCGTCAGGCTGCTGACGTCCAAGTAGACGACCTGCCCCGCGTCGTTGGCGACCATGACGTCAGTCTCGCCGGGGGCGTAGCCGACGGCAGGCCCGCCGTCCAGGCTGAGCGTTTTGGCGTCGGCATCGACGGTGAGCGTATGGCCATTGCCGAGTATGGTGTCGCCCTCGGGGGAGCTCATTCCGGGCGCGAGGTCGATGCCGCCGCCGTAGCTGGTGCTGTCGTGCGTGAGGGTCAGCCATGCGTCGCCGGTGACGGTCGATGTGCCCGCCCCGGCGGCCGCCCCGGTGTCGCCGAGGAAGATCGGCGTCTGGCGGTCGTCGGCGTAGAAGACACCGCGCCCGATCGTGGTCGCTTGCAGGGCCAGGCCCGCACCGACCGGCACGAAGAGCCCCTCGTCGCTGCCCTGGTAGGCGACGGCGGTGAGCTTGCCGTCGACGCGCGTGGCGGCGAACGGCGCGACGGACGTGTTAGCCCCGCCGAAGAGGTACTTGCCCGCGCTCTGATAGTTGGCCAGCAGCAGGATCGTCTCCACCGCCTGGTCGATGGCCTCGGCTATGTTCTTGCGTTGCTCGCTGCTGAACGTGCCGGTCGCGCCCTGGACGAGATGCCCCCGCGCGTCCGTCAGCACCTGGGAGACCTTCTGGAGCTGGCTGTCGAGCTGCTCCAGGCCTGTCTCCACCGTCGAGACGTTCTCCAGGTAGACGCCCATGCGGTCGGACTGATCGCGCAGCGCCGCTATGCGCCGGGCGGCGACGGGATCGTCGCTGGGGCGGACCACACGGACGCCCGTGGAGACCTGCTCCTGAAGCCTGGCCAACAGTTGCGACTGCCGGGCGAGCGAGTGACGCGTATTGTTGAGTAGCACCGACCAACTGCCCATTCGACCACCTGCGCCTTCCTGAGCGCTTACAGCAGGCTCATGAGGGCATCCATCGTGTTGTTCTGAGTGCTCATCACCTTGGCCATCGCCTGGAACATCTTCTCAAAGATCATGAGCTTGGCGGCTTCCTCGTTGACGTCCACTCCGCTGATGGCATCCCGCTGGGCGATAAGCTGGCTATGGACGGCCTCCAGACTCGTCTGGCGGGCCTTTCTGGCGGCTACGTCCTGGGCGACGCCGCCGACGATCTGGTTGATGTAGTCGTGCGGCGTGATCCCGCCGAGCGCCGCGTGATGCGAGGTCCCCAGGTCGACCATGCGGCGGAGGTTTATGTTGTCGGCGCCCGGGGCGGTCAGCGAGGCCGCCAGGCGCGACGGGTCGTTGAGCACGTCCCGGTTGACCGCGATGTTCGACGCGTCGGTTCCGATGAGCAGCGAGTTCAGTCCCGTCGCCGCCAGCACGCCCGCGGTGTCCGAGGCGGTCAGGGCCCGTATGGTGAAGCTGTCGCCGCTGACCAGGTCGCCGGCGGACAGCGCGACTGAAAGCCCGCTGCCCAGGTCCAGCGCATCGCCGGCTGCGTAGCCTGAGCCCACGTTGACGGTCTTGATGATCTCGCCGGCGGAGTTCCTGACCACCAGGCGCAGGTCCGCCGTGACGCCCACCGCCCCGCTCGCCCCGGCGACCGTGACGGTCAGGTCGTCATTGGCGTCGCCGCCGAAGAAGCCGCTCAGCTTCACGCCGGCTGTGTTGCCGGCGGACCATTGCGGCGGGGTGAGCTCGGCCGTCGATGCGGGCAGGAAGTCGAACACGTAGCCGGCGTCGGCCTGCACGCGGAGCCGGTCGGCGGAGATCGAGGCCGAGATCCCCGTCAGCGAGTCCATGTCGGCGGCAAGCTCGCCGAGCGTGTAGTCGTCCAGGGTTTGCCCGGCGGGCGGCACGTCCAGCGCATGGCTGGCGGTCGCGCCGGTTTGCGTGTCGGTGATGCGGACCCACAGCCGCCCGTCGGTGATGTTCGCGGAGACCTGGCTCAGCGGCGTGGCCGCGGCACCCACCACCCAGCCGGTCAGCTCGCCGAACGACCCGGCCGTGCCGACGCCCTGTGCATGGACGGCGTTGACGCTGTCGATCACCCATTCGGCTAGGCTGTCCAGGGCATCGGTGATTCCGGGCACGATGGTATTGTGCAGCGCGAGCAGCCCGCCCAGCCGCCCGCCGCTCACGGTCGTGTCGTAGGTGCCCGTGCCTTCCGGGGAGATGCCCAGCAGCCCGTCGGAGTCGCCGATCTCCAGTCGCCCGGCCACGCCGCCCGCCGCCGCGGGCCAGCCCCAGGCGGCCACGTCCAGCATGCCCGTCATGCTGGCTGCCCCGTTCGTGCGGACCTCCACCCAGTCGGCCAACTCCTTGACCGCCTGGTCGCGGCGATCGACGAGTAGGTTGGCGTCCTTGTTCCGCAGCAGCGCCTCGGATGCCTCCTGGTTCAGGGAGGCGATCTCGCCGGCGAGGCGGTTGACCTCTCCGATGGCCTGCTCGCTCTCGGTGCGGATGTTCTCTTGCAGCTCGGTGAGGAACGCGCGGAGGTTCTGGAACTCGGCGGCCATCGCGTCGGCGGACCGCGCGGCCTGCTCCTGGAGGGCTTGGCTGTTGGGGTCGGAGGCGAGTTCCGCCAGCGAGTTGAAGAACCCGCTCACGGCGACCGACAGCGTGCAGTTGCCCGTGCCGCCAAGGCTGTTCTCGATGAGTTGCAGGGTGTCCAGCTCGCGCGTGGTCTGGCCCAGCAGGGGTTGCTGGCGGACGAGCTCGGCCTCGACCAGCAGGTCGACCGCCCGCATGGCGGAGGCGATCTCCACGCCGCCGAGTATCAGCTCGCCCTGCGCTCCGAGGCCCGGCGAGCTGCCAAGCTCCCGCGGGACGAGCTTCAGGTCCTGGCGGTGGTAGCCCTCGGTGCCGGCGTTGGCGATGTTGGTGCCGATGTACTCCAGCGCCCGCTGCGCCACGCGCAGGCCGCTCAGGCCGATTTCGTAGTTGAGCATTCCTACAGCTCCGTATCCACAAGGCCCGTGTCGGGCCGCCAGGACCGCGCCCCGCCGCCGTCGTAGGTGCTCACCGGCGTGCTGGCGGGGAACAGCGCCTCGAGCATCAACCTGTTGATGCGGGCGCACTCCTCGACGATCGCCGCCAGCCTGCGGTGCTGGGCGTCAAGATGCTGGGCCAGCAGCAGCAGTTGCCGTCGGCGGTTCTCGACGGTCGCCCGCAGCGACGGCGGCAGCGCGTGCGTCAGTTCAGACAGCCTGATCGGCTCGCCGGCCCGCGCCACCACGGCCGCGAGACTGTCGCGCACCTCGGCCAGCCGACCGTCGGCCGCGGTCTGCAACTGGTGGGTCTGTTCCATCTGCTCCAGCAACCGGCGGACGGCGGGCTCGTCCCGGTCCAGGATCGCCCCGGCCAGAAGCTCCGCCTGCTTGTGCCGCAGGTCCAGCAGCGAGACTTCCTCATCCAGGGCCTCGAGCAGGCGGTCGGAAAGCTCCCTTGTGACGGTCGATTCGCCGGCGGTCATCTCGCCTCCTCCACCTGCCGCGGCGCGGAACCGTCAGCAGCCCTGGCTTCGGCAGGCTCTGCGCCGAACTCCCGATATATCTGCTGCCACAGGCCCATCCCGCCGTTCTTGGAGGTCTCCTGGGCGAGGTAGTACCAGAACAGGCTCTCGACTTGCTCGGTCAGCGGGCCGTCCAGCAGCCCGGAGCGGGGGATCGTGCGGCTCATCTCCTCCATCAGCTTGCTGATGAGGACGGCCTCGAAGTCCTTCGCTGCCGCGACCGCCTTGTCGTCGCCTGCGACGGGCACGACCTGCGGCGGCAGGATTCGCCCGACCGGCAGGGTCGGGAAAGGAAAGTCTGTCGCGTTCAGCTCGTTCACGGGCGGCGTCCTCACATGGTCCTAAGCTCGGCCTGGAGCGCCCCGGCCTGACGCAGGGCCTGGAATATGGAGATAATGTCCTTCGGCGTCAGGCCCATCGCATTGAGCGCCCTGGCCAGCTCCGAGACGGAGACCTGCCGCGGCAGCACGTGCAGGTGGCCGCCCTCCTCGACGGCGGTCAGCTCGGTGCGGCTGGTTTTCTCTGTCTCGCCGGTCCGCGAGAACGGCAGCGGCTGGGAGACGTAGTCCTTCTCCGAGGTGATGATCGACAGGCTGCCGTGGGAGATCGCGACGGTCGAGATGGTCACGTTCTCGCCGATGATGATGGTGCCCGTCCGCTCGTTGACCACGACGACGGCGGGGAAGTCCACCTGCACCTTCAGCTCCAGCAGGCTGTCGATGAAGCCGGCCAGCTCGGCGCGCGTCAGCTTGTCCGGCAGGCGCACGCGGATCGTGCCCGGATCGACAGCCATGCACCGGCCCGGCTGGGCGGCATTGATCTTCTCGGCTATTCGCTTGGCCGTGGTCACGTCGGGGTTCTTCAGCAGCAGGGTGATCTCGCCGTTCCGCTCGGGGAAGTCGGCCAGTTCCTCGCGTTCGACGGTCGCGCCGCCGGTGATGTAGCCGACGGTGGGATGGTTCTTGATTATGGTGCTGTTGTCCCCGATGGCCGCGATTCCGCCGATGGTGAGCGACCCCTGGGCGACGGCGTATACCTCGCCGTCCGCGCCCTTCAGCTCCGTCAGCAGCAGCACGCCGCCGTACAGGCTCGTCGCGCCGTTGTTGGACGAGATCGTCACGTCGATCTTCGAGCCGCATCGGGCGAACGGCGGCAGCTCCGCGGTGACCTCGACGGCCGCGATGCTGTCGCTGGCTACGTCGTCGGCGCTGAGCACCACGCCGAACCGCCTGAGGCGGTTGTTAAGGAGCTGCTGGCTGAGCTTCGAGCCGTCGCCCGTGCCGTTCAGGCCGACGACCAGCCCCACGCCGGTAAGCTGATTGGCGCGGATGCCCTTGATGTCGACGATGTCCTTGATGCGTTCAGCCCGCGCCGCGCCGCCGGCGGCCAGCACAGCCGCCACGGCGAATATCACACGCATGCGCTCCATCGCTGTCTCCATCTGCTGCCGCCTAGAACGGGTTCAGGAAGTTCAGGATGCGCCCAAGCCAGCCGGGGTTGGTGGACTGGCTCTCCTGCCCGGCCGTGGCGTAGTCGATGCTGAAGTCGGCGACCTGCTTGCTGCTTATCGTGTTGTCCTGGCTGATGTCGCTGGGGCGGACGATGCCGCTGACGCGGACGGTCTGAGTGTCGCCGGCGGTCTTCCGCGTGCGAACGCCCAGCACGACCAGCGTGCCGTTGGGCAGCACGTCCTGGACGGTCACGGTGATGCGGTCGGTGACGGTGCGGCTGCTGCCGTAGTCGGCTGAGCCGTCGAACCCCGTCTCCGCAGTCGAGTTCAGCTTGGCGCCCTCGATGCTGAACAGCTTGCCCGTCGCGCCGTCGATCGCCTTCATTAGATCGGAAATGCCGGTGACGGAAGCGCTGCGATCGTCCTTCTTGTTGGTCTTGCGGGAAGTCTCGTTGGCGATGGTGCTCTGCTCCTCAATGAGGATCGTGAGCACGTCGCCCATGGCCTTGGCCGTGTCGTCGGTAAACAGCGATCGGCTGCGTCGGCTGGCCTTGGCGTAGATCGACCCCGCCGGCGCCGCCGAGCACAGGAGCATCGCCGCAACACACGTCACGATCGCCGCCGCCTTGAACCTGCCCGTCATGGCGTGACCTCCTGGAATACCGGGCGGGCCGTGCCGTCCGGCGCTATCCGTGCACTGACAATCCGCTTGGAATCGACATTGCGAACCCTGATGAACTGCCCGACGCGTCCGTCCTCGAGCGCCTGCCCGAGCGCCGAGAGCGTGAACAGCTCGCCCTCGATCCGCAGCGTGACCGCCTGGTTGCGTTTGACCAAGACGTCGGTGTTGGCCTGCATCACGTTGCGGGCAGTGATGGCCGCCCCGGCCGGCAGGCGCCGGGCCGCTACCGTGCCGTACAGCAGCCTGCCGTCCGGCTGCTCAGGGCGCTCGGAGGCGACCGTCTCCACTTGCGTGTTGTCCACCGTGACGGTCTCGCCGGCGGGGATGTTCACCTTCGCCATCAGCCTGCGGACCGAGTAGACCGGCTTGAACAGCATTTCCGCCCGGCCCAGCTCCGCGCCGTCGCGCATCGCGCGGACACGGACCTTCGCCAGGCCGCGGGGGGAGTCGTTGTCCAGCTCGGCCGTCAGCTCCACGCCCTTCTTTCCGGCGACGGCAAGGTCCGCGGGCCTGGCCACCAGGCGCCAGCCGCGGGCGTCGGCGGCGGGCTTCTCAGCCGCCAGCAGCGCCTCGGCCGCCTCGACGATCTCGTCGGCGCCGATGACGTTCTCCACTCGCCTGACGGCTACCTGCTGCGCGCCGGAGATGTCCACCTCCCTGGCCGGGATGCCGCACGCGGCCAGGCGGGACAGCACGGCCGTCCGCGTGAACTCGATCTTCTCTCTCGGCCAGGGCGCCCTGCCCATGGGCACGTCGGCGGCCTGAGCGGCGAGGGTCTCGTCGCCGCTGAGTACGCAGATCGATTCCACGGTCAACTTGTCGCCCTCGACCGCGATGGACCGCGGCATGTAGACGCGCAACTGTGCGGCTGAAGTCGCCGCCGCCAGCATGCCCGCCGCCACCATCGCTGCAACTATCGCTGCTCGCATAGAGCTTGTCTCCCGTGCTACGTGATCAGCCGATTGGCGGTGGAGAGCATATCATCGCCCGCCCGGATCGCCCGTGAGTTGATCTCATACGCCCGCTGGGCCTTGATGAGGTTCACCAGCTCGGTGACCATCTGGACGTTGGACCGCTCGAGGAATCCCTGCCGAAGGCTGCCAAAGCCGTCCGCCCCGGCCGTGCCGGAGGTGGGCGAGCCGCTGGCCGGCGTCTCGACCAGCAGGTTGTCGCCGATGCTGCTGAGCCCGGAGGGGTTCAGGAACCGCACGAGCGGTATCGTGCCGACGTTGGTCGGCCCCGAGGCCGTGTGCGCCGTCACCGTGCCGTCGGCGGCGATGTCGATCTTCTCCGTGCCGGAGGGGATCGTGATGCCTAGGCCGTAGCCGTTGGCCGTGACGACCGCGCCGCTTTGGTTCAGGCAGAACGCCCCGTCGCGCGTGTAGCGGACCTCGCCGGCGGGCGAGGTGACCTGGAAGAACCCGTCGCCCTGGATGGACAGGTCCAGCTCGCGCTCGGTGTTTTCCTGCTCGCCCTGGCTGTAGACCTTGATCGTGGCGACGGGCCTGACGCCGCTGCCGATCTCGAAGCCCGTCGGCGCGACCACGCCCGCGGCCGCCTCGGCGCCGGCCTTCTGAAGCTCCACGTACATCAGGTCCTGGAACTCCACCTGGCTGCGCTTGAAGCCGGTCGTGTTGATGTTGGCCAGGTTGTTCGCGATGGTGTCGACCACCATCTGCTGAGCATTCATGCCCGTCGCTGCCGTTGAGAAGGCCCTTAGCATTCCGTCAATCTCCTTGGGATCAGCCTGCCGCCACTTGCAGCAGGTGGTTCATCAGCTCGTCGCGCCGCTCGATGGACTTGGCGTTTGCCTCGTACAGCCTGGTCACCGCGATCAGGTTCACCAGCTCCTCCATGACGTTGACGTTGGAGGATTCCTGGTATCCCTGGCGGACGGTCGCGCCCTCGGCGTCGATCGGCGCGGCGCCCTTGCCCGCGCGGAAGCAGCTCGCCCCGGCCGGCAGCAGCAGCGACTCGTCGGCGAAGGCAACGATCGCCAGCTTGCCGATGCTCTGGCCGCCGACGGAGACGGCCCCGTCGGCTGCAACGTTGATGTCGCCGGCGCCGGCGGGGATGGTGATCGGCCCGCTCTCGCCGCCGACAAGTCGGCCGTTCGAGTCGGCCAGTTGCCGCTGGCCATTGATGCCGAACGATCCGTTCCGCGTGTACACCGGACCCGAGGTCGTCTCGATCACGAAGAAACCATCCCCCGAGATAGCCAGGTCCAGAGGCCGCTCGGTGCTCGTCAGCGCGCCCTGCGTGAAGTCGATCGCCGTCGTCGCCGAGATCGTGCCCGCCTGCGCCGGCGGCGCCGACGCCGACGCCAGCGTCTGCTGCTGGAGGGACTGGGCGAACGCGCTCATCCGCCGCTTGAAGCCCGCGGTGTTGGCGTTGGCGAGATTGTGCGCGACGGCGCAGTACTGCTCGCTGAGCGACTGCATGCTCGACGCGGTTGCCTCGATCGATACGTCCATCACTTGCCCTCTTCGGCGCCGGCGGCGGCAGGCTGGCCCTCGCGCCATCGGCTGTGGCGTTCGGCGTCTCCGGTCGCCAGCACGAGGTGCGAGGTCTCTTCCTCGCTCAGGCCCATCAGCTCCACGCCCAGGCGGACGATCCCGTCGGGGCGGTCCTCCGCCCATCGCACGACGGCCTGGGCCTGGACGGTCTTGTCCTCGAGGTCGATCACCAGCAGCAGCTTCTGCCCGACGTCTCGCTGGAGCGTGCTCTCGACGATTGCGCCGCCGCCGCTGATCTCGGTGACGCTGGCGGGGGCGAACTCGGCGGCCGGGGCTTCGGACTTGTCCACGACGCCGGAGGGCGCGACCCGCGCGTCAAGCTCGACCTTCGCCCTGGCGAACCGCCGGCGGTTCGGCGTGGCGGGGTCGCGGGCGCAGTCCAGCACGGCCTGGTTGCCGCGAAGCTCGACGACCCTGGCGGCGAACTCGTTGCTGTTGCCCTCGGCGATGATGGTGACGTCCGCGCCGACCTTCAGCGCCCCTTCAGGTGCGGTCTTCTCGGCGGACGACCCGGCCGAGGCGGCGAAGCCGAGCTTGGCCTTGACCGCCTGGACGAGCGATTGCGTGGCTGGGTCGGCGTTGGAGGCGGCATAGCCGGCCGCGGCTGAGTCGAACGCCCCGGCGGCCGTCAGCAGCAGCTCCGGACGCGCGAGCTTGGCAGAGGCGGCAATGGCGGCGACGAGCTTTCGCTGCGACTCTGTCAGGGGCTGGAGCTTCGGGTGGGCGTTGAACGCCCGCCACTTCTGACCCCCGCCACGGCGACTGCGCACGATGGCGAACACCGCCCCGCCCACGCAGATCGCCCCCAGCGCCGCCAGCACGACCGCCCACACGCCGTTGCCGGCGTCCGAGCCGCTCCTGAGCGACTCCCACCGCTGTCGCGGCGTCAGCTTGGCCAGGATGCCGACACACCACATGGTTGTTGCGGCCAGGTTGCCCATGACGTGCCCCTTACCTTATGAGGTTGGTAAGCTCCGTGAGCATCTCGTTCGTGACCTTGATGGTGCGGGCGTTGGCCTGGTAGCCGTTCTGCGCCTGGATGAGGTTAACGAACTCCGCGGCCACCTCGACGTTGGAGCCCTCAAGCGCCCCGCCGTGCACCGAGCCCGCCCCGCCGGACAGGCCCTTGCTGGAGACCGGCTCGCCCGAGTTCGTCGAGCTGATCAGGAAGTTGTTGCCGATGCTCTCCAGGCCGGAGGGGTTCTGGAAGGTCGCGATACGGAGGGCGGAGACGTCCTTGCGGATGCCGTTGGAGAACACGCCCACCAGCACGCCCTCGCGGGTGACGGACATGCTGGTCAGCACGCCCGAGGGGTAGCCGTCCTGCCCGGACGCCGACACCGTCGACGTGCCGCCGAACTGTGTCAGGCCGTCGAACTTGCCTGCCGTGCCGAGGTCCAGGCGAATCGTCTGCGTGCTGTACCCGTCCACGGGGAAGCCGACCGCGATGTTCAGCGCGTCGCCGATCGTCTGGTCCAGCCCGTTGAAGCTGCCGTCGCCCTTGAAGGTGATGCCTCGCACGCGCCTGTCATACAAATGTGCGTCGCCCGAGATCGAGGTGACCACCATGTCCCAGGTGTTGTTCTGGTTCGTCGGCACGAAGGTGGCCGAGACGCTGTAGGCGATGCCCTGCGAGTCGTAGATCGTCACGTTGGTCAGCCGCTCGGCCAAGCCGCCGGGCGTGGTGATCTTGAAGTACTGCGGCATGTCCAGGGTTCCGGTGGCCCCGGCCTGCGGGGTGATGTTGATGTCGGTCAGGCTGTAGCCGGCGGCCGCGTCGGTGACCATGATCTGCCCGTTGTTCATCCACGCCGTCGCCGAGCCGCCGAAGGCGGTGTTGATGACGCCCATCAAATCGTTGAGCGTGGTGCCCGCGCCGACTGCCAGGGTCCCCGGCGTCAGGGCCGTGCCGTCCGGCGTCGTGCCGGTGACCTCCAACGTGCCGGAGAACGAGGAGTTCTGGTCCAGGTCGGCGATCAGCGTATCGCCCGATGCCGTCACGCCGCCCACCGTGTAAACGATGCCCGAGGACAGCTCGTTGACCGATGGCGTCATGTCGGAGTTGGCCGAGAGGTTCCCGCCGAACTGTATGCTCGTGCTCGCCCGTGCGGGCAGGGCGTTGTCGTAGGGAATTCGGATCGCGTCGTTCGTGGCGTCCTGGAAGCCCTCGTTGACGCCCTCGCTGCCGACGCGCTGCACGCGGAAGCCCGTGCCCGAGTCCACGAGGTAGTACTGGGAGTCGACCGCGAACGTGCCTACGCGCGTGTAGACCTCCCGCTCGCCGTCGTCCAGCACGAAGTACCCGTCGCCCTCGATGGCCATGTCCAGCGGCTTGCCCGTGTTGATCAGGCTGCCCTGGGACATGTTCCGGTCGACGCTGGCCAGCTTCACGCCGCTGCCGATCTGCTGCGGGTTGGTGCCGCCGACGGCCGCGGTGGGCTGGCTGGCGCCCTTGATCGTCTCGGAAAGCATGTCCGCGAAGGTCACTCGGCTGGACTTGAAGCCGTTGGTGTTGAGGTTCGCCAGGTTGTTGCCGGCGACGTCTATCATCCGCTGGTGGGCCTTCATGCCGGATACGCCGGAAAGTAGTGCGTCAGCCATGGTTATTGTCCTTTACTGTGTCCCTTGCCCTGCCATCAGTTCTGAATGCTCACGACCGCATCCAGCGGCACGGAGTACCCGCCGACCTTGAGCGTCACGTCGCCGTCAAGGAGGTCCACGCCGTCCACGGTTCCGCCGGAAGAGCTGTAGCCGCCGTTGCCGTCGTCGAGGAAGAACGTTATCTGCTTGCCGATCAGGTCGGCCGCCTGGCTGCGGCGCACCTCGCTGAGGACCTGCGCGAAGCTGGTCGACAAGTCGCCAAGCTGGCGTGTCTGGTTCTCCGCCTGCTCCAGCTGCGAGAGCTGGGCGAGCTGGGCGGCCATCTGGTTGTTGTCCATCGGCTCGAGCGGGTTTTGGTTCTGTAGCTGCGTGACCAGCAGCTTGAGGTAGTCGGTCCGTATCGCACTCGAGCTTGACGCGGCTGCTATGTCGGCCATGGTTGCCTTCCTATATCCAGATGTTTACCTGTCCCTCGCCGGCGACCGCCCAGGGGGCCCGGGGGTGGCTGGGGACCTGCTCGGCGGGTGCGGCGGCGATCTCGCCGGCCATCGCTGCCTGACCTTGTGCGTGCCGCTGCCCGCTGCCGTCGGGCTCGGCGGGGTTCTCGAAGGCGGCGGAGCTGCCGTTGCCATTGCCGCGGGCGTTGGCGTCGCTCAGCACGACGTCCATCCGCCGCACCGCGAGCCCGCCGTCGGCCAACCGGGCCGCAACCAGCGGGGCCTCGCGCTGGAGCTCGCCGAGCGTGCGGGAGTTGTCCACCTCCAGCACGCCGCGGACCTCCTTGCCGTCGGCCTGGATGGTCAGCCGCACGCTGCCGAGTTCCGGCGGCGACAGGCGAATGGTGACCTCCTGCCGCCCTTCTACGGGTGAGTTCCGCAGGCCGGCGGCTATCTGCCCGGCGATGCCGGCCTCGGGGCCAATCTGCTGCGGCCTGTCGGCGATGGTCTGGGTTGCCTCAGTCGAACTCGGTCCGCCGTCGGAGTGGATCTCCACGCTTGCCACTTGCCCGGCCAGTAGGTCTACACGCACATTGCCGGCGTCCGCCGTCTGGGCCGGGGCTTGCTTGGGCGATCCGGTCGGCTGGCCGGTCAAAGCCCGGCCTGCGCCGCCCTCAGCCGGGGCGACAATGGCCTCGACCGTGACTGGAGACGTCTGCGGCTTGGTGGGCTGCTGTCCGGCATCCGCGGGCCGCGTTGCCTTGACTGACGCGTCCGTGGTCGCCGTCGGCGCCGCGGGCAATGCTATCTCGAACGCGCCGCGGGTCTGCGCCGGCGGCGCTGCATCGCCGGCCTGCTTGCCGGCTGCCTGCTCGCCAGCGACGGTCTGGGCCCTTGCGTGCTGCTCCCCGCCGGCGCGGGCTACGACGGGCGTTACTTGCCCGCCGACCTTGGCCGTCGCGGGCTGGGCGTCTCCCGCGCTAAGCGCCTTGGCGACGACGGCCAGCACGGCCTCGGCACGGTCGGTTCCGGGCGCGACGCCAGTGGCCTGCGTGAGTGCGGCGGTCTCGCCCTTGGCGGGTTGGCTTGGCTGGCCGCCGCCGAGCGCCGCGCCGACCTTGGCCTGGACAGGCGCCGCCGGGCGGGCGACGGGGAAGGCCGTCGCCGCGGCGACCAGCTCCGCGAGCACAGACGTGAACGATTCGCCGGCGACCTTTCGCCCTTGACCTTCGCCTTGGCTCACTCGGCGCGCTGAGGCCTTGCCCTCGCCGGCTACCTTGGCCCGTCGGTTCGCTTGCGGGCGGGACGAGGGGGTCGCGGCTTGGCGGCTGCCGTCGCGGGTCTGCGCTGCCGGCACGTCGGGGCGTCGCTGTTCGCCGGACTGGGTGGTTGGGCGCGTGGCCTCAGCCGGCGCGCCGGCGTTCGCCGCGGGCTTGTTCGCCGCGGGCTTGTTCGCCGCGCTCGGCGGGCTGCTTAGCACGTTGGCCAATGTTGTTGTGACTGGCGTCATGGCACTTCGACTCGTCACTACATTGGCAACGGCCGTGCCAAATGCAGAACTGCGCCGGCGGTCGCGTCGTAACAGTCGTGACGATGCCCCCTTACACTCGTAACCCTCGGGCGGGGGGCCGAGACGCCTCGCCGCCCCGCTACGGCCGAGCCGGAAGGTTCTTCCGCCACGGGCCGGAGGTTTCTGCCGCCCGCACCGGTCAATCGCCCCGGTTTTCCTGTAATCTTCCCAGCAAAGGTGGAGTCTAACCATACAGCCATGCAAGCCGACGCCGGCAACGCCGATCAGCCGGACCACGGCGAGACCGGCGACCGTGACCGAGCACTCATCCGGCGGTTTTCGCTGGGCGATCGGTCTGCCTTCGACGAACTGGTGGCCGACCACCAGCAGCGCGTGGCGCGGCTGGCGTATCGGCTGCTGGGCTGGTCGGGCGACGCGGACGACGTGGTGCAGGAGGTGTTCCTGGCGGCGTGGCGCGGCCTGCGGCGGTTCCGCGGGCGCAGCGCCCTCGGCACTTGGCTGCAGACGATCACGGTCAACAAGTGTCGCAGCTATCGGCGGCGGCGTTTCCTGCGGCTGACGCTGCTCGGCGGGCAGGACCGTGAGACACAGACGAACGACTCGCCTCGGCAGGCGGCGATGGAGCGAGAGACATTCGAGCAGGTCCGGCGTGCGATGCAGGCCCTGCCCGGCAAGTACCGCGAGGTAGCTGTGCTGAGATACCTGGAAGAGATGCCGCTCGAGGACGTCTGCGAGGTGCTGCGGATCAAGCGCAGCACGGCCGGCGTACGGCTGCATCGGGCGCGGGCGATGCTGAAGGAGCGCCTGGCTGACCTGGTAGAGGACAAATGATGCCCAAGCGGACTGTGGAAGAACTACTGGCAGCAGCCGACGCCCAGGCCGGCGTGCCCGAGCTGGCCGGCGACCTCGCGGCGCGAGTGCGGAGGCGTGCGCGGAGAAGGTCGCGCCTGCGTATTGCTGTTCCGGCAGCAGCGGCGGCCGTGCTGGTCGCAGCCGTCACGATCCGCCAAACGATGACGCAGCGACCCGTCGCCCCTGCCCCGCTGGCAGGTGCGCCGGCTGAGCCTGCCAGGAAGCCGGAACTCACGCTCGCGGAGCTGAACGCCGAGGCGGACTCGGCCATGGCTGTCGTCAAGTACATGCTGGAGGCAGAGCAGAGCATCGCCAAGACGGCAGAGCTTGAGCGAGAGCTTCGCCGCAGCGAGCAGGTCGAGCCGCTTAGTGAGCAGGATGATCGCGCGGCGATGGCAGTGATGCTGGCCGCCGAGCGGGCCTACCGCGAGACCGGCTCGCGCGACGAGGCTGAGCGGTCGTATGAGACGATCACACTTGTCTATCCCAACACG
>CAYUYH010000006.1:0-24518 GCA_964449175.1 uncultured Planctomycetaceae bacterium | reverse complement strand
CCGATAGGCCCGTGCCGTCCCAAGTTGACGGCGACATCGGGCCGAGCACGCCGCTGGATATCTCGGTGGCGCCCAAGGGTATAAAGCTGTTCGTGCCGGCGGGTGGCGGCGGGTGGGAGTGGTGGCCTTGGCGAGGAGGCGATTGGGTGTGAGCGGCCGCACTTGTCGGATCGGGGCAGTGGGCGCGGGGGGGCGAGAAGGTCGTGCTGCCGGCGGGAAAGGAGACTTAGAGATGAATGCTCCGAGTCTGGATGGGGAACAACTTAGGAGTATCTTCGACCTGGCCCCTGTCGGCATTGCCATTTCGGACGGCGGGGGGACATTCATCCATGCCAACCGGGCATTCCAGAAGATGACCGGCTATGACCTGGATGAGCTGCGCGAGATGACCAGTTCCGGCATCTCGCACCCGGACGATGCAATGGCGGACCTGGTGGCCCAGAGGGACCTGCTGGCCGGCAAGATGGACTGGCTGCGCCTGGAGAAGCGGCTCATCCACAAGACCGGGCGGATGGTCTGGTGCCGCGCGGACGTCTCCATCGTCCGCCAGCCGGACGGGGCGGTCCGACATGGCATCACGATGTTTCAGGACATCACGGAGCAGAAGCAGGCCGAGGAGCGGCTGCGCAGGAGCGATGAGCGGTGCCGCCTGCATTTCGAAACCGGCCACGACGTGCTGTTCAGCGTCGATCGAGACATGCGCATCCTCACCGCCTCACCCTCCGTGGAGAGCGTCCTGGGCTTCACGAGCGATGAGCTTGTGGGCAAGACGGCCGTGGAGCTTGGCATCGTGGCGCCCGGCTGCATCGCCCAGGCACGCGAGGAATTGGCAGCCGTCATGGCCGGCAAGCGCGTTGACCTGTCGCCATACGAACTGGTCTCGCGAAGCGGGGAGGTCAAGTGCTGCGAGGTTAGCGGCTCCCCGATCCACGAGGACGGCAAGGTCGTGGGAGCACTGGTCGTGGTCCGGGATGTATCAGAGCGCAGGGCCATGGAAAACGCCCTGCGGGAGAGCCAGCGGGCAATGGCCACCCTGCTCAGCAACGTCCCAGGCCTGGCCTACCGCTGCCGAAACGACAAGGACTGGACGATGGAGCTGCTTAGCGAGGGCTGCTTGGCGCTGACCGGCTACTGCCGTAAGGACTTCCTGGAGCATAGAGGCATCTGCTACGCGGACATCATTCACCCTGACGACCGAGACAAGGTCTGGGACGATGTCCAGGAGGCCCTGGCCGAGAAGAAGCCCTTCAAGCTCACCTATCGCATTCGTACCAAGGCGGGCGAGGAGAAGTGGGTCTGGGAGCAGGGCAGGGGCATATACTCTCCCGGCGGTGAGCTGCTCGCGCTGGAAGGGCTGATAATCGACGTCACCGCCCGCGTCCGCGCCGAGCGGCAACTCCACCAGAGCGAGGCCAGGCTGCGGACAGCCATGGAGTCTCTGCCGTTCGACTTCTTCGTCCTCGCCGAGGACGGACGCTACGTCATGCAGAACGCCACGTGCCGGGAGCACTGGGGGGACGTGGTCGGCAAGCGTCCGGACGACGTCGCCCCCGACGCCGAGACGCTGGCCCTGTGGCAGAGCAACAACCGGCGAGCCTTCGCCGGCGAGGTGGTAAGCGGGGAGGCGGAGCTCGGGCGAGCCGGAGCGCACGTCCACAACATCATCGCGCCCATTCGCGACGGGGACGAAGTCCGAGGCATTCTCGGCATCAACATCGACATCACCGACCGCAAGCGCGCCGAGCAGGCCCTGGCGGACTCCGAGGCCAGGCTCTCCAGCATCATCGACCAGAGCCCGGTCTCCACGTGGATCCTCGACGCCGAAGGGACGCTCATCCGCCAGAACGAAGCCTGCCGCCGGCTGCTGGGCATCGACAGCGACGAGCAGACCGTCGGCAGGTTCAACATCTTCCAGGACCGCCACGCCATCCAGCAGGGGCACGCCGAGGCTATACGGGCCGTGTTCACCGAGGGCAAGACGGCCCATCTCATCGCGGACTACAACGTCTCCCAGGCCGGCTGCGTCAACGTGCCGTATGGCATCCGCCGCCTGCTGGCCGTGACGATCTTCCCGGTCAAGGACGCCGACGGAAACGTCATCTACGCCGTCGGCCAGCATGAGGACATCACCGAACTGCGCGAGAAGGAGGAGCAGCTCCGCCAGGCCCACAAGATGGAGGCCATCGGCAACCTCGTGGGATCGATAGCCCATGATTTCAACAACCAGTTGACCGTTGTGAAGGGATACTGTGACCTGCTGCTGGGGAGCACCCCTCCCGATGACGCCTGCTACGAGCCGGTCGAGCAGATCGGCAGGGCGGCTAGGCGGGCCGCGGCCCTCACCAGCCAGTTGCTTGCCTACAGCCGCAAGCAGGTGCTGCATCCGGAGACCGTCGACATCAACATGCTGTTGGAGGAGCTGGCCGACCCGATCAGGAAGATGATCGGGGATAGGATCGAACTGACGATCGTGCCGTCCGCCGGCCCGGCGACCGTCCGCGCTGACGTCGTGCAGCTCCAGCAGGCGATCACCAATGTCGTGCTCAACGCCCGCGACGCGATGGCCGACGGAGGCACGTTGACGATGGCCACCGCCAACAGCGACCTGTGCGCGGACCCCGCGGCCGGGCCGGGCGAGAACCCGCCTTGTCACTGTGTCGTACTGTCCGTCACCGACACCGGCATGGGCATGGACGACGAGACGCGCTCGCACATCTTCGATCCGTTCTTCACCACCAAGCCGCTGGGCCAGGGGACGGGGCTGGGCCTGTCGATGGCGTATGGCTTCGTCACGCAGAGCGGCGGACAGATCGAAGTCGCCAGCCAACTCGGCAAGGGCAGCACATTCCGGATATGCCTCCCGCAGGTGTCGGCCGAGCCGATCGAGCAGGACGACGCGACGGCCGCAACCCATTAGCCGCCGACGGCGACCTCGGGCAAGCCGCGGCGGAAGCCTCGTTTGCCCTTTCAGCCGCCACGCGGCGGGCGTATCCTCTCGGCCATGTTCGGCTTCGAACTTGCCAATACCGACCACAAGGCCCGCCTCGCGCGCATGACCACGCCGCATGGCTGCGTCGACACGCCCGTATTCATGCCTGTCGGCACGGCCGGGACGGTCAAGGGCGTCACGCCCGACCAGCTCCGCCAGGCCGGCGTGCGGATGCTCCTGGCCAACACGTATCACCTGATGCTTCGCCCCGGCGCCGAGACTGTGGAGCGGCTCGGCGGGCTGCACAAGCTGATGGCCTGGGATGGACCGATCCTCACCGACAGCGGCGGCTACCAGGTCTTCTCGCTGGCGCACCTGCGGACGATTGACGACTCGGCCGTCACGTTCCGCTCGCACATCGACGGCAGTATCGTCCGCCTGTCGCCCGAGGACGCCGTGGCCATCCAGCGCAGCCTCGGCGCCGACATCATCATGCAACTGGACGAGTGCCCGCCGGGCGACGCGGACAAGTCCGCCGTCGCCGAGGCCGTCCGCCGCTCCTCCGACTGGGCGCGCCGCTGCCGCGACGCCTGGCAGGCCGAGCTGAACTGCCCCGCCGGGCACGGGCAAGTCCTGTTCGGCATCCAGCAGGGCGGCGGCTACGGCGACCTGCGGGCCCAGAGCGCCGCCGAGCTGGTCGCCCTCGACCTGCCGGGCTATGCCATCGGCGGGCTGTCCGTCGGCGAAGGGCCCGAGGCGATGCGCCGCGTCCTGGCAGCCGTTGACGAGCAGTTCCCCGCCGACCGACCGCGATACCTCATGGGCGTCGGCGAGCCGGCGGATATCCTTGCCGCCGTGCAAGCCGGCGTCGATATGTTCGACTGCGTCCTGCCGACCCGCAACGGACGCAACGCCCAGGCCTTCACGTGGACAGGCCGAATCCACCTGCGAAACGCCCGTTGGAGCGACGACCCCGCCCCCGTCGAGACCTCCTGCGATTGCTACACCTGCCGGAACTTCTCACGCGGGGCGCTGAGGCACTACTTCCAGGCCAAGGAGATGCTCGCGGCGACCCTGGTGAGCATACACAACCTGCACTTCTTTTCGCGCCTGATGGTCGCCATCCGCCGGGCCATCAGCGACGGCAACCTCGCTGCGTCCGCCAAGACCTGGCTGGAGCAGATGTACGCTGCCGAGCAGGACAGTCCATAGCAGCCGGGCGGACTACATCTTCGTGGCACGACCATCTCGCCGCAGCGGGTCGCCGTGGCGACTTGGCCGTGGGAGGCGACGGTTGCCAGGCCAAGGCGGCCCCGCGACGCGCAGGCAGGATGCCCGCGCCACATGTGGCTCGTAGCAGGCGCAGGCGCTCGTTTATGGTTGACGCCGCAGCCGCGACCGGGCACAATCCGACGGCTTAGCCGTGCCTGAAGAACACCATCACCACCGAAAGGACAACCTATGCCTTCTGGAAGACATGTTTTCACTGCGTTGGCGATTCTAATGTCCGTGGGCCTGCTTGCGGCGGGCGCCCTGGCACAGGATGCGGATAAGCCGGCCGAGCCGCAGGGAGATGCGCTGATCTCCGCCGACCAGCCGACTGACACACCGCCCGCCGCCGAGGGCGACGCGTCGCCGCCTGCCACTGGCGACGAAAAGGCCCCGGGCGATACCGGCAAGGAAGAAGGCGGCAAGCCGGGAGGCGGCAACGGGGGGTCCCCGTTCTCTCCCCAACTCCTGCTGATAATTGTTGCCGTGTTCGCGCTGATGATGATCTGGCAGAGCCGCAGCCGAAAGAAGCAGCAGGCCAAGCGCGACCAGATGCTCGCCGCGCTGAAGAAGGGCGATAAGGTCACGTCGATCGGCGGCATCGTCGGGACGATCATCGAGGCGCGCGAGGACGAGATCGTCATCAAGGTGGACGAGACGAACAACGTCCGCATGCACTTCGCCCGCTGGGCCGTCCGCGGCACGGGGGACGAAGCCAAGACCGAGCACCCTGACGACAAGAAGTAGCCCACGCGGCCGGCGCGGGCGGAGCCGTGAATGCCACTGGAATCCACATGGCCGAGCAGGTCCGCCTGATACTGGCGTCCGCCTCTCCGCGCCGCAGGCAGTTGTTGGCCGAGGCGGGCATCCCGTTCGACGTCATCGTGCCGGTCATCCCCGAGCCGGATGAGGTGACCTGCAAGCTGCCGCCCACGCAGCAGGCCGAGGCTCTGGCGTATTTCAAGGCCCGGGCAGTCTGGGACGCCCAGCCGGGCCGATGGATCCTGGGGGCCGACACCATCGTCGCACGCGGCGGCGAAATACTCGGCAAGCCGCGCGACGCCGCCGGCGCCCGGGCAATGCTGGACTCGCTCGCCTGCACGCGACACGCGGTCATATCGGGCGTCGCGCTGCTCGGCCCGGGCGGGCGGCAGATCGCCTCCGACACCACCTTCGTGACTATGCGGAAGCTGTCGGCCGCCGAGCTCGACGCCTACATCGCCTCGGGCCAGTGGGTCGGCAAGGCCGGCGCGTACGGTCTGCAGGAGATCGGCGACCGATTCGTCGAGAACATCGAAGGCAGCTTCACCAACGTCGTCGGGCTGCCCATGGAACTGGTGGGGCGGATGATCGCCCAAGTGATAGGCCAGACAGGCCGGCAGGAGTGATCCTACCAATGCACGCAGACAGCCTGTCAGAGCTGGGCCTGAGACGCGGCATCGTGGCGGCTGCCTTTGCCGCGGCTCTGCTGGCCGGCGGGTGCCGCCGTGAACCCCCGCCCCCGCCGCAAGTGGAGATCAACGGCAAGACGTGGTTCGTGGACCTGGCTGTGACGTTCGACCAGCAGTACCGCGGGCTGGCCGGCAGGGAGCACGTCGCCGACGACGAGGGGATGCTGTTCATCTTCGAGACCTCGGAGGTCCGCAAGTTCTGCATGCGCGGCTGCGTCGTCCCGCTCGACGTCGCCTTTATCGACGCCGACGGCACGGTCGTGCGGACCCACACGATGGCCGTCGAGCCGGACCTGGCCGGCCGAATTGCCTACAGCTCGGAAGTGCCTGCCAAATATGCCCTTGAGGTTGCCGGCGGCTCGCTGGCCGCCGCGGACGTCGCCCCCGGCGACACAGCGAGCTTCCGGGGCGACATCCCCCGCTGAGCAGTAGTTCCCCGCCACCTGCAACCTGCCTAAAGCCCGGCGCCATTGGTGACGATGATTCTAGCAGACCGCTTCGGCAGACGATCCATGCGCGGAGGCTCGGCATAGGCCATGACAGAAGGCACTTCGCTACTGACCTCGACACGGGTCCTGTGGGTGGGGTGCGCCGACATTCCGGCCAGTCTGACCGCCGCCGCGGGCAGCCGGTGGGAGCTGGCCGCCGCCGACGCCGCCCGGCCTTTGGCCGAGCAACTAGCCCAGGCCACGCTGGCCGTCGTCGCGGCCGAGGAGTATGAGCAGGATCCGGCGCGCCTGATTGGGCTGCTGGACGAGCTGGCCCGCTCGCCGGCCGTTGCCGTCTTCATCGTGCCGCAAGACGCGACCACCTGCCTCGATGTGCTCGAGCGGCGCGGCGGGCAGTTCCTCTGCGTCTCCGCCGACGCCACCGCCGAGCAGCTCTCGGCCAAGTTGTCAGCCGCCGCGGAGCTTCAGCCGGCGATCATGAGCCTGCGGGCGGAGCTGGCCGCGCACCGCGAGGCCTACGCCAACTACGACAGCGACGACCTGGAAGAGATCGATCAGCAGCTGCAACTCGCCTCGCGCCTGCAGCACGACTTCCTGCCGCAACGGCTGCCGGAGGTGGCGTCGATCCGCTTCGCCGCGCTGTATCACCCAGCCGGGTGGGTCAGCGGCGACATATACGACGTCACCCGCCTCGACGAGCAGCACGTCGGCTTCTACGTCGCCGACGTCGTCGGCCACGGCATGCCCGCGGCGCTGCTGACGATGTTCATCAAGAAGGCGCTCCAGACGAAGCGCATCTCCGGCCACAGCTACGAGATCATCCCGCCGAGCGCCTCGCTGGCGGAGCTGAACGGCGACATATGCAGCCAGGACCTAGCCGGCTGCCAGTTCTGCAGCGCCATCTACGCCGTGGTGGACACGGCCTCGATGACGCTGACGTTCGCCCGCGCCGGGCACCCCGAGCCGATCCTCATCCGCGCCGACAAGCCCGGCGAGGTGCTGAGCTGCCAGGGCAGCCTGCTTGGCGTGTTCGAAGAGGCCCAGTACCCCTCGCGGACCGTCCAGCTCACAGACGGCGACCGCCTGATCCTCTACACCGACGGGCTGGAGGGCATCTTCGGGCGAAGCCCCGAAGGCCGCCCGCCTGACCTGCGGAAAATCTTCTCCGCGTGGGCGGGCCTGTCACGCCAGGAAGTGATGTTCCGCATCACCGAGCGGATTCAGTCCGCCCCGCCGCACGTCCAACGCGCAGACGACGTGACCGTCCTGATCATGGATGTGGGCCGCGAATAGCGACGGTCTGTCGGTCAATCAGTCAATTGGCCCACCATCCCGCAGCAGTGCTGCGGGCTTCATCAGGGCCAACCGAGTTGCGCGGGAAGCCCCGTACAGTGCACAGGGATAGGTTGCCTGGTCAGCCAGTCGATCGGTCAGTTGGTCGGTCGGTGCAACCCCCGACGATGTGGGCCAATCCGAAATCCGCAATCCGAATTCCGAAATGGCCCTGGGCACTGCCGGTTGCCTGACTGACCAGTTGACTGATTCACCGATTGACCAACTGACGGTCTTCTACAGGTGTCGGCTGCGCATGATGGAGACGATCAGCCAGATTCCCAGCACAGCCGCGGCCAGGTAGCCCAGCACGCCCATCACCTGCAAGCCCATCAGGCCGAAAACCTCCCCGGTCTGCGTGACCAGGAAGCTCGAGCCGATCAGCAGGCCGGCGATGATCAGCGCGAAGCTGACGCGGTTGGAGCTCTTGTCCAGAGTGTGTGACAGCTCCTCCAGGTGCTCGTGCTGGACGTGCACCCGCATCGAGCCTCGCTTGAGCTTGTTGAGTATGACTGCGAAGTCCTCCGGCAGGCCTGCCAGCAGCTCCGCCGCGTCGCGCATCGCCCGGCGCGTGCGGCGCAGCACCACCCGCGGGTCCATTTGGGCAAGGTGCAGCCGCGTTGCGTAAGGGCGCAGATGGTCGATTATCACGAAGTCCTTGTCCATCGTCAGCGCCATTGCCTCGATGGTCATCAGGCTCTTGAGCATCAGCGTGAATTCCGGCGGCGGCCGCACGCCGTGGTGGCGGATGATCTCGAACGTCCGGGCGGCGATCTTGGCGAAGGGGATCTCGCGGATCGGCAGATCGTGGTACATCGCGAACGTCTCTTCGACCTCAGCCGTCAGCTCGGGCAGCTCCACGCGGTCGCCCAGAATGTCGGCCCGCTGCATCGCCCGGACGATCCGCTCGGCGTCCTGATCGACCGCGCCGAGCACCATGTCGCCGATCAGCCGACGGTTGACGCTGCTGAGCCGCGCGACCTGGCCGAAGTCCATGATGGCGACCACGTTGTCCGGCAGGATGAACAGGTTGCCCGGGTGCGGGTCGGTGTGGAAGAAGCCCAGCTCGAACACTTGGTGCAGTATGAAGTTCGCCCCATGCTTGGCGACGGTTGGCCCGTCAAGCCCGGCGGCGCGGATGGCGTCGATGCTGGAGGGCTTCACGCCGTCGAGATACTCCATCGTCAGCACGCCGGGCGTGCAGAACTGCTCGACGGGCTGGGGGATGTGCACGGTGGCGTCGCCGGCGAAGTGGCGGGCGAAGCGGCGGAGGTTCGCCAGCTCGTTGGCAAGGTCAGCCTCCTTGGCGATCGTCTCGGTGAACTCCCGCGCGATGGCGACGGGGTCGATGCTCTCCTCCGCCCGCAGCGCCCCGCCCAGCAGCCCGGCCAGGCCGCGGAGTATCTCGCACTCGGTGCGGAGCGTCTGGACGACGCCGGGCCGGCGGACCTTGACGGCTACCACGCGACCGTCGTGCAGCACCGCCTTGTGCACCTGTGCGATGCTGCCGGCAGCCAGCGGGCGGGCCTCGAAGCTGGCGAAGTGCTCGGTCAACGGGCCGCCCAGCTCATGCTCCAGCTCGGCGCGGATCTTGTCGAACCGCTCCGGCGCGACGCGGTCCTGGAGGCGCTCCAGCTCGGTGATGTACGCCGGCGGCAGCAGGTCCGGTCGCGTGGAGAGCAGTTGCCCGAGCTTCACGAACGTCGGGCCCAGCTCCTCCAGCGCCAGCCGCAGGCGCTCGGGCCTGCCCCTGCCGTCGCCCGTTCGCTGCGCCCGCGCGCCCCACCTCAGCCGGCGCAGACGCAGCCCTAGGGCCTCCGCCAGCTCATCCAGGCCGTACTTCATCAGCACGGCCATGATGTGCCGGTACCGCCGCAGGTGATCCACGGTGCGGATGAAGCGCGGCCTGAGGCGAGCCATGGGCTATTTCTTCCCGCCCTTGAGGGCGTCGATCTTCCGCTCCAGGCGCGTCAGGTCCTCGCGCGTCGGCAGGTCGAGCTTGGCCAGCGCCTTGCGGACCTGCTCGGCGACCAGCCGCTCCAGTTCGCCCTTGGCCTTCTCGGCTGAGTCGACCAAGTCCTTGACGAAGCCCTCCTGGCTGTTCTTGGCGGCCTTGCCGGCCTTGACGTACTCGTTGAATATCTTCTCCGCCTTCTCGCGCGTCATGCTAAGCGCGCCCAGTCCGGCCAGCATCAACTTGTCCAGGTTCTCCAGCATTTCAGTCTCCCTAGTTGCGCGTTTAATGTCTCGGCCGGCGAAACGGACGGCTCGCTCCCGGCGACGACATACCGTCGCCCGCAATTGCGAGTTGTCATCGGCACGCACAGGCCCCTGCGTTTCGCCGTCGCGACAATACGATAGAACCGATCACCCTCGCCGGCTACACGCCGGCGGACCTGCCTGAATACTACGCCGCCGCCGGCGCGGTGTTCATCGGCCGCTAGCTGAGCCTGGCGCGAAGCGCGTTTAGGAACTGCTGCCGCGTCTTGCGGGCGATGGCGTCCAGTGCCGGCTCGTGCACCTTGCCGCTGGCAAGCTCATCCAGCGCCTCCAGGCCGACTTGGCCGAAGCGACTAAGCCGCTCAGCCTGATCGGCCGCGCCTTCCATGTTTTCCCTGGCCATCTCCAGGCAGAAGTTCACCACGAAGTGGTGCAGGTCCGCCGCCGTCAGGTCGTCGCGATCCTCCAGCGGCACAACCGGGCCGACGCCCGTCTCGGCCAGGAGGTCATGCTCCTGCTCGTACAGCGCCTGGACCCTCTCCTTCTCCCGTCGCTCCTGTTCTTCGTCGATGGGCGCCAGGTCCAGGAGGTCGTCCTCGGCCACCGGGGAGGGGATGTAGCAGCTCTGATGGCAATAGGGGCACTTTCCGCGCCGCCCGCCGGCGTCGTCGGGGGCCTTGATCTCCTTGTGACAGTGCTCGCAATCGAACGTGATGCTCATGGTCATTCTCCCATGGCCTTGATGACCAGCCGCTTCGGCCGCTGCCCGTCGAATTCGGCGTAGTAGACCCGCTGCCACGGACCAAGATCAAGCTCGCCGGCGGTGATCGGCAGGATCACCTCGTGGTGGACCAGGAGGTTCTTGAGGTGCGAGTCGCCGTTGGTCTCGCCGGTGCGGTGGTGGCGGTAGTCGTCGCGGTAGGGGGCCAGGCCTTCCAGCCAATCGTCGATGTCGGCCAGCAGGCCGGTCTCGGCGTCGTTCACGAACACGCCGGCGGTGATGTGCATCGCCGAGACCAGCACCATCCCCTCGGCGATGCCGGATCGGGCGACGACGTCGGCGACCTTCTCGGTGATGTTGACGTACTCGCGATGCCGGCGGGTGTTGAACGTCAAGTACTCCGTCAGGTGCTTCATCTCGTCCGTCCCTTCTCCGGCTATCGCGTCCGCGGGGATTATCCGCGGACGAGCAGCCCGATGACAAGCATGATGCCCCCGGCGAGGGCGATCATGCCGCCGGCCGTCCATGCCAGCAGCATCACCAGCTTCACCAGCAGCAGGAACACGCCAAGAACAAGAAGCCCCCCGCCCCCGGCGATGAGGGCGCCCGCGAGATAGTGTCTGTCAGGCCGCAATGTCGGAGCCCTTCGGTAATGAGGCGACGGCGCTTCTTCGCCGCCGCCGGCGACCTTATGATAGCACCCGGGCGGATGTCTGCAAAGCGGAAGGACCGATGCTGACTGGCAGCGAAATCCGGGACGTTGGCGGACTTATCAGCGGCGTGCTGCTGCCGGCGGTGCGCCAGCCGTCGCAGTACGTCGGCATGGAGATCAATGCCCGCCGCCGCGACGTCCAGGCCGCGGAGGTGACCGTGGCCCTGGCGTTCCCCGACGCCTACAGCGTCGGCATCAGCCACCTCGGCAGCCAGATACTCTACCAACTGCTCAACGACGCGCCCGGCGTAGCCGCCGACCGGACCTACTCCCCGCGACTCGACGCCGAAGCCGTCTGCCGCGACCGCGGCGTCCCGCTGTGGGGCTGGGAGAGCCGCCGCGGCGTGGGCGACTTCGACATCCTCGGCTTCTCGCTGTCGTACGAGATGTGCGCGACGAACGTGCTGACGATGCTCGACCTTGCCGGCGTGCCGCTGCGGTCGGCCCGGCGCGGCGAGCAGCACCCCATCGTGGTCGGCGGCGACGCCCTGGCTGACAGCCCCGAGCCGCTGGCGGAGTTCATCGACATCTTCCTGCCGGGCGACGGCGAGCAGACGCTGCCGGCGCTGGTCGAGCTGGTCCGCCGGATGAAGCGCAGCGGCGCGAGCCGGCGCGACATGCTGCTTGCCGCGGCCAGGGAGCTGCCGTCCGCCTACGTGCCGAGTCTGTACGCCCCGCAGTATGACGCCGACGGCGCGTACCTCGGCCTGGAGCCGAAGGCTGGCGACATCCCCCGCCAGATTCCGCGCGCACATATCGCGACATTGGCCGAAAGCCCAGCCATCACGCGCCCGCTCGTGCCGCTGGCCGAGGCCGTCCACCAGCGCGTGGTGGTGGAGATCGACCGTGGCTGCCCCAACGGCTGCCGCTTCTGCCAGGCTGGGCACACGCGACTGCCGGTCCGCCGCCGCGGCGTCCGGAGAATCGTCTCCGTCGTCCGCCAGGCCCTGGCCGCCACGGGCTATCGCGAGGTGGCCCTGCTGAGCCTGTCGGCCAGCGACTACCCGCACCTGGAAGAGCTGATCGACCGGCTGAACGCCGAGTTCGCCGACCGGCGCGTGTCCGTGTCGCTGCCGTCGCTCCGCGTGGGCAAGCTGCTGGCCAACCTGCCGCGGTTGACCAGCGTGGTCCGCAAGGGCGGGCTGACGATCGCAGCCGAGGCAGCCACGCCGCGACTGCGGGCAGCCATCGGCAAGGACATCACCGACGAGGACATGCTCGCCGGCGTGACGGCCGCCTACGAGGCGGGCTGGCGGCGGGTGAAGGTTTATTTCATGGCCGGGCTGCCGGGCGAGGGCGAGGCCGACATCGACGCGATATACGACCTCTGCCGGCGCCTCAGCGACGCCCGCCGCGGCGTGGACGGCCAGCATGGGGCGATTTCAGCCTCGGTCTCGTGGTTCGTGCCCAAGCCGCACACGCCCATGCAGTGGGCGGCGATGCGCGAGGCGGAGTACTTCTTCGCCGTCCGCCGCCGCCTGCGCGAGCTCGCCCGGCGTGGGCCGGTGAGCTTTAAGTTCCACCGCATCGAGCGGAGCATCCTGGAGGCGGTGATCGCCCGCGGCGACCGTCGCGTCGGCGAGGTTATCGAGGCCGCCTGGCGGGCGGGGGCGCGGATGGACGCCTGGGACGAGCACTTCAACTATGCCCGTTGGCTGGCTGCGTTCGAGCAGGTCGGCATCGACCCGGCGCGCTACGCCCATCAGCCGATCTCGCCGGGCAGCCCGCTGCCCTGGTCGCACATCGTCTGCCATCGCGGCGAAGAGTTCCTCCTCCGCGAGCACGAGCGCATGCAGGCCGCCCTGGCGTGAAGGATGGCCAATCGGTCAACTGGTCAGTCGGGGCGCCTGCGACCTCGCGGCCGTCGCCTGGAGAAGACCGTCAGTTGGTCAATCGGCGAATCAGTCAATTGGCCGATCCGTGCGTCGCCATGCCCGTGGGCGATGTGCACTAATCCGAAATCCCCAATCCGAATTCCGAAATCGCCTTCGGCTCTGCCAACTGCCCCTCTGACTGATTGAGCGATCGACTGATTGACCAAGTAGCCTATCCCCTCGCCGCGGCTCGCCACGGCGAGTCGCCTGCGGAGACGAGGGGCTTCCTTAATCCGCAATCCGCGATTCGCAATCCGCAATTGGCTCACTTCGCGCGTTGCCAGGCGGGGGGATCGGCGAGCTTGTAGAGCATCTCGCCGGCCTTGGGGACATAGAGCTTGCCCTCGGACTGGCGGCCTTGCCAGTCGGCGACGTCGATGCCGGCCGGGTCGCGGTAGCCCAGGTTCACCTTGCGGCAGGTCGCCTCGGGTATGCCGGTGGCCAGCGTGACGGCGATGCGGCAGCTCTCCACGCCATTGTGGTACGTGCCGATGCCGCGGACATGCGTCGAGTGGGCCAGCACGCCCCAGGGGTAGTGCTTGACCCGCTCCCACTGGGCTAGAAAGAAGTCCCGCGTGTGATAGCCGACCTCCTCGATCACCCGCCCGTGCGAGGCGGAGATCTCGGTGATGTGCGGGGCGTAGATGATCAGCTCGCCGCCGTCGGCGACGACCGGCTCCATCTTGTACATGCACTTCGCGCCCACCCACAGCTCGTCGTACATCTCCGGCGCGCGGGACAGCACCGAGTCGAAGGGCTTGTCCACATAGGTGATGTGCAGCTTGCCCGATAGGTCGGCTGCGGCTGACCAGCTCTCGCGGACCGGCCCGAAGAACAGCCCCGCCAGGTCGTGGCCTGTGACGACCATCGACAGGGCGAACTTCTCGAAGTTGAGCATGTCGGCTGCGGCCTCCAGCGTTGCGCGAACGGGCGTGAGCTTGTTGCCGATGATCTTGGGGGAGGTGATAACCGCGCCCAGCCAGTGGAAGAAGTTCAGCAGCTCCGCCCCGCATATGCCCGGGAAGAAGTACTTGCTGCCGCCGGAGAAGCCCACCACCTCGTGCGGGAAGACAGGCCCGGCGATGATGACCGTGTCGTAGTCGAACACGAGCTTGTTGATGGTCACGTCGACGTCCATCTCGAACAGCCCGCCGGTAATCTCGCGGATTCGCTTGGCCGGCAGAGTGCCGATGCAGGCAAGGGCGTCTGGGTCTTTCCAGCGGTGGTTAAGGAATTGGCTGCCGGGGAAGACCTTCTCTCGCCGGCCCGGCTCGACGCCGACGAGGCGGTCGATCTGGTCGTCCGCAAGGGGCGGGTGCGTGCCGAGCGCGACCATGAAATCGAGCCGCCTGGCCGACGGCGCGATTGCCTCGTGGAGCTGGCGCGTGATGCTCGGCAGCGGGCAGGTCCGCGTGTGGTCGGGAATGAGGACCAGCACCCGCTTGCCGGCGGGGGAGATCGCCGCCGCGGCCTGGGCGATAACCTCGCCCGTTGCGGCCTCGCTCAGCGGCGTGCCGGCCTGCGATGTTCGCGCGATGAGGCTCATAACGTCTCCAATCTCATTCTACCGGCGCCTCCGGCAACATGAGGCTCCACCGCGGGGTCGCCGCAGGCGACTCGCCGGGGCGAGTGGGGGAGAATCTCGCAGTCGGCATGAACACTGTCCCGTCGTCGCTGCGACCAGCTTCCCGCCGGCGGATCACACGTCGAGGTTCTTCACCTCGAGGGCGTTTTCCTCGATGAAATCCCGGCGGCGTTCGACGTTGTCTCCCATGAGCAGGGAGAACATGTAGTCGGCCTCGGCGGCCTCTTCGGACCGCACGCGGAGCAGCACTCGGCGGGTCGGGTCCATGGTGGTTTCCCACAGCTGGTCGGCGTTCATCTCGCCCAGGCCCTTGAAGCGCTTGATCTCCATGTCCTTCGAGCCGATCTCGCGTACGCCCGGGGCGATCTGGGCGATGTTGTCCAGCTCGTGCGAGTCGGAGTCGTTCAGCAAGACGTACTTGGCTGGGGCCTTCTCGCCCGTTACGGACTCCTGGCGGTGTGCGAGGAAGTCCTCGGTGTCCAGGCCGCGCTTGGCGATCCGGTCGAACAGCTTGGCGATCTCCCGTACCTCGTGCAGCTCTGCCCGCTTGCGGACATGGATGGCGGCATTCGCCTGCACGTTGTTGGGCGCGCCGTTGCCGGCTTCGAGGTCCTCGTCCTCCAGCAGCGCGTTGGCCGAGGCCAATTGGGCCTCGTAATCCTCGGCTGAGTGGCAGTACACGTTCCGCCCGTTGACCACAAGCCAATGCGTCGGCCACTTGCCGTCGGCGCGATTGGCCATCAACTCGGCGAAGCTGATGCCGCGACGCTCAACGATCCGGATGTTCTCGCCAAGCTGGTCCAGCAGCTCCATCAGCTCGCGCAGCTTGGCCCCGGTGTACTCGGCGACCGTCTTGCCTTTCTTGCCGCCGTCGCGCACCTGGAGTGTCGTGCCGTCCAGCCCCAGGTTCACCAGCGTATCGCGCATCTGCTGCTCGTTGAGGACGTATTCCTTGTGTCGCTTTCGCGTCACCAGGTACAGCGGCGGCTGGGCGATGAAGACGTGGCCGTTGGAGATCAACTGGTTCATGTACCGGAAGAAGAACGTCAGCAGCAGCGTACGGATGTGGCTGCCATCGACGTCGGCGTCGGTCATGATGATGACTTTGCCGTAGCGCAGCTTGCCGATGTCGAACTCGTCCTCGCCGATGCCGCAGCCGAGCGCGGAGATGATCTTCTGAATCTCGGCGAAGTTGAGGATCTTATCCAGCCGGGCCTTCTCGACGTTGAGTATCTTGCCCCGCAGCGGCAGGATGGCCTGGATGGCGCTGTCGCGTCCCTGCTTGGCCGGGCCGCCGGCGGAGTCGCCCTCGACCAGGAACAGCTCGGTGCTGGCGACGTCCTTGGAGCGGCAGTCGGCCAGCTTGCCCGGCAACGAGCCGCTGGACAGCGCGCCCTTCCGCCGCGTCAGGTCGCGGGCCTTGCGGGCAGCCTCGCGGGCCTGCAATGCCTGGATGCCCTTGGAGATCACCCGCTTGGCGTCCGGCGGGTGCTCCTCCAGCCACGTGCCTAGCTGCTCGTTGACCACCTGGGTGACGAAGCTCTCCACCTCGCTGTTGCCGAGCTTGGTCTTGGTCTGGCCCTCGAACTGCGGGTCCGGCACCTTGACGGATATGACGGCCGTCAGGCCCTCGCGGAGGTCATCGCCGCTGGGCGTCTCGCCGTTCTTGATGAGCTTGGCGGCGCGGGCGTAGTAGTTGATCGTCCGCGTCAAGGCGCTGCGGAAACCCGACAGGTGCGCCCCGCCCTCCAGCGTGTGAATGTTGTTGGCGAACGAGTAAACCGTCTCGTTGTAGCCGTCGGTGTACTGGAGAACGATGTCGGCGACGAGCTTGGTTTCCTCGTCCTCCTTGTGGATCACGACCGGGCGGTGGAGCGTCTGCTTGCCCTCGTTGAGGTGCTGGACGAACGCGACCAGGCCCTTCTTGTACTGGAATGACTCTTCCTTGCCGCTTCGCAGGTCCGACAGCTTGATGCACACGCCCTCGTTGAGGTAGGCCAGCTCCCGCAGGCGGGTCAGCAGCACCTCGTAGCGGAAGCTGACGTCCGGGAAGATGCTCGAGTCGGGCTTGAAGGTGATCTTCGTGCCGGATCGCTTGCGTTGGCCTATCTTCTTGGGCTCGCTGAGCTTCTTGCCTTGCTGAAACTCCATGGACCAGACCGCCCCGTCGCGGCAGACCTCCGCCTCCAGCCACTCGCTCAGCGCGTTGACCACCGAGGCGCCCACGCCGTGCAGCCCGCCGGACACCTTGTACGTGTCGTGGTCGAACTTCCCGCCGGCGTGGAGCTGGCAGAGCACGACCTCCAGCGTGGAGATCTTTTCGGTGGGGTGCGGGCCTACCGGTATGCCCACGCCGTCGTCGCTGACGCTGCACGAGCCGTCGGGATGGATGACCACGGCGATGTTGTTGCATCGCCCGGCCATCGCCTCGTCGATGCTGTTGTCGACGATCTCCCAGACCAGGTGGTGCAGCCCCCGGGGGGTCGTGTCGCCGATGTACATGCTCGGGCGCTTGCGAACCGCCTCCAGCCCGCGAAGCACCTTGATCTTGCTCTCGTCGTATACGCTGCCGTCCGGGGCAGCCTTGACGGGGGCCTTGTCCTTGGCCATCTAGACTCATCTCCTATCGCTGCAAAGGTAATGCGCGCGGCAGTTCACTCCGGAGCTCGAAGACCGCAAAGAACTGACCGAAAACCGACCATACAATTATCCCAGTTGCGCGCGCAGAACGCCAGGAAAATAGCCGCAAATGCAGCCCCCAGGTAGCCTCATAACGCCCGCTGAGCCAAGGTCTAACAGCAGCCCCACGGACGGGCCGAAGCGGCCTCATTCCCCTGTCGCCGGCAGGCCTTCCATCTGTTGGCGGATGTAGGTGGCCGTGTGCGTTTCGCCCTTGTCCGTCGCCAGCGCCAGCCCATTATTGAAGATCTCCCTTGCCCCCGCCAAGTCCCCCGCCGAACGCAGGCACTTGCCGGCCTCCACGTACGCCGGCAGGTACTCCGCGTCCAGCGCGATGCACTGTCGCAGCGACTCGACGGCCTGGGCGAAGTCCTTCCGCCCGGCCAACTCCATCGCCAGACTGTAGTGCAGGAACACGTCCGAGGGGTCCTTGGCGAGCAGCTTGCGGATGGCCTGGATTCGGTCGGACATGGAAACTCCTTGCCGCCGGGGCGGGCGCATCTATTGTATATATGTGGCCCGCAACGGGCAAATGGCGAGGCAACCATCATGGCCATCTACAGCAGAAGCGGAGACGGCGGGCGGACCGAGAACGGCGCCGGCAACCGCATCGACAAGACCCACCCGCAGATCGCGGCCGTGGGCGAGCTGGACGAGCTGAACGCGGAGATCGGCCTGTGTCTGGCGGCAGCGGCGGCCGGAGCGGACGACGCGGTGGCCGGGGCGATTCAGCCGATACAGGGCGATCTGTGCGAGCTGTCGGCGATGCTGGCCAAGGTCGCCGCCACGACGCTGGAGGCGTCCTGCGTGGGAGCCGTCGAAAGGCGGATCGACGAGGCGCAGTCCAAGCTTCCGCCGCTGGACAAGCTGGTCTTGCCCGGCGGCTGCGAGCTCGCCTGCCGCCTGCACGTCGCTCGCGGCGTCTGCCGGCGGGCTGAGCGGGCGATCGTCGCGCTGGCTGCGTCAGGCCAGGCCGTGCCGGAAACCGCCCTGGCCTACATCAATCGCCTCAGCGACCTGCTGTTCGTCCTCGCGCGCCTGGCCAACCGCAACGCCGGCTGTGATGAGCAGACATGGGGCGGCCAGGCGCCCCGGCCGACATGACCGCCGCCGCGATGCCATACCTGACGGCTGATCTGCCGGGCGTCGGCGGGCGGATCCGCCAGCGGCTGGACGACTTCCGCGTCGAGGAGCTGCCGCTGTACGAGCCGTGCGGCGAGGGCAACCACGTCTACTTCCGCGTCGTCAAGGCGGGCATCCCCACGCCGGCGGCCGTCGAGCGGATCGGGCGGTACATGGGCGTCCGCCCCGGCGACATCGGCCTGGCCGGGCTGAAGGACGCCCAGGCCGTCACCGCCCAGACGCTCAGCCTGGAGCACGCCGACGCCGACCGGCTCGCGGCCTACCGCGACTCGCAGATGCACGTGGAGTGGGTCAGCCGCCACGGCAACAAGCTCCGCCCCGGGCACCTCGCGGGCAACCGGTTCACGGTGCGCATCCGCGGCGTGGGGGCGGCCCAACTGCCCGCGGCGACCGCGGTCCTCGACGTACTGCGTCGGCGCGGCGCGGCGAACTACTTCGGCCCGCAGCGATTCGGCGCCCGCGGCGACACCGACGCACTGGGCGCTGCCCTGGTCCGCGGCAATCTGGCTGAGTTCATCGCCATCTACCTCGGCCGGTCGCGGGAGGCGGATCCGCCGGACTGCCGAGCCGCCCGCGACGCGTTCGACGCCGGCTTCCTCCCCCGCGCGCTGCAATGCTGGCCGAGGCACTACGGCAACGAGCGGCGGGCCCTGTCGGCCTACAAGCGCGGCGGCAGGCCCGGCCCAGCCGTCGCCGCGGTCGACAAGCGGATGAGACGACTGTTCGTCTCCGCCTTCCAGAGCCGCATCTTCAACAACGTCCTCGCCCGCCGCCTGGACAGCATCGACAGCGTCTGGGACGGTGACCTGGCCGTCAAGGCTGACAGCGGCGGGGTGTTCTCCGTTGCCGACGCGGCCGTCGAGCAGCCGCGGGCGGAGAGATTCGAGATCAGCCCGACCGGCCCGATCGTCGGCTATCGTGGCCGGCTGGCCGAGGGGCCGATGGGGCAGATCGAGCGCGACGTTCTGGCCGAGGCCGGCGCATCCTGTGACGACTTCCGCCGCGTCGGCAAGCTGAAGGTCAAGGGCGGGCGCCGCGCGCTGCGCTTCGCCATCCCCGATGCCGCCATCTCCGCCGGCGCCGACGAGCACGGCGAGTACATCGAGCTTGCGTTCACCGCGCCGTCCGGGGCCTACGCCACCGTCGTCCTGCGGGAGATCACCAAGGCCGACGACAACGTGCCCTAACACCTGCCCGCATGGCCGCCCGGCGCGAAATGACTTGGAAAACGACCCGCCGCCCGGTAGAATTGCATCGCTCAAGTGCCCGAGTGACGCGGTGTTATGAGGCGCCTCCCCGCGGCTTGAGGCGGTGTTGCGCCACCAGGGGCGAGCAAGGACAGATCATTGAGCCAGTCGAAATCACAATACGAGTTGCAGGACGTGCCCGAGCCGGTCCTGTTCCGGGAGATGTTCCCCTACAGCCAACTGCCGCGAGTGCTGTTCGACTCGCAGACGGTGCCCGTGGACCCGGCTGAGGACGTCTGGATCACCGACACGACCTTCCGCGACGGCCAGCAGTCGCGCCCGCCGTACACCGTCCAGCAGATCGTCGATCTGTTCACGCTGCTGAGCCGGCTGGACGGCGGCAGCGGACTGATCCGCTGCAGCGAGTTCTTCCTGTATTCCAAGAAGGACCGCCAGGCCGTGGACGAATGCCGCGAGCTGGGCTTGGAGTTTCCCAAGGTCACCGGCTGGATCATGGCCCGCAAGGAGGACTTCAAGCTGGTCAAGGACATGGGCCTGGCCGAGACGGGCATACTGACTAGTTGTAGCGACTATCACATATTCCTGAAGCTCAAGAAGACGCGCCGCCAGGCGCTGGACATATACCTTGATATCGCCCGCGCGGCACTGGACAGCGGGATCATCCCGCGATGCCACTTCGAGGACATCACGCGGGCGGACTTCTACGGCTTCGTCGTGCCGTTCGCGATCGAGCTGATGAAGCTGCGGGAGGAATACGGCCTGGACGTAAAGATCCGCCTGTGCGACACGCTGGCGTTCGGTGTGCCCTGGCCGGAGGCGCGCCTGCCGCGATCCGTCCCGCGGCTGGTCGCCGGGATGATAAACGAGGCCGGCGTGCCCGGCGAGCTGCTGGAGTGGCACGGGCACAACGACTTCCACAAGGTGCTGATCAACCCAGCCACCGCCTGGCTGTTCGGCTGCGCCGCCTGCAACGGCAGCCTGCTGGGCATCGGCGAGCGGACGGGCAACACGCCGATCGAGGGCATGGTCGTCGAGGCCGCCCAGCTCCGCGGGCAGGACGACCGCGTCAACTACGCCGTCATCACCGAGATCGCCGAGTATTACCGCCGCAACCTCGGCCACCACGTGCCGACCAACTTCCCGCTGGTCGGACGCGACTTCAACACCACCCGCGCCGGCATCCACGCCGACGGGCTGCTCAAGAGCGAGGAGATCTACAGTTGCTTCGACACGCAGAAGCTGCTGAACCGTCCGGCTATGGTCGCCATCACCGACAAGAGCGGCGCCGCCGGCATCAAGCACTGGATCCAGGGCAACTACGGACTGGACGTGCCGAAGGACGACCAGCGGCTGCTGGCCATCCGCAAGAAGGTCGAGGCGGAGTATGAAGCAGGGCGAACCACCGCCATCAGCGACGACGAGATGCACGAATGGTACAGAGAGGCCTTCGGACAGCAGCCCTGACCGGGCCGGGCCGAACAGCGAGGTGTTTTGCGATGAAGGCTGATGGTAGAATCTCCCGCCGATGGCTTGTCGTGATCGCGGCGGCTGCGGTCGTGGGGGCGGCACTGGCCGGGGTCGCGGTCTGGCAAAGGCTGTCGCTGCCTAAGCGATTTCAGGCGGTCAAGCGCGACGTCCTCTACCGCAGCGCCCAGCCAAAGGGCGAGAGGCGGTGGAGCTTCCTCGGTCGCCACGGGATCAAGACCATCGTCAACCTGCGTCCACCAAGCGAGGACGCCGCGGCCTTCCAGGAGGAGCAGCAAGCCTGCGCAAGTATCGGGGCAGAACTGGTCTCGTTGCCGGTCAGCTCCACGCTGCCAAGTGACGAGCAGGTCCTCCGGTTTCTCCAGGCCGTCGCGGCCGCGCCGCCCGTTCTGGTGCACTGCCAACTTGGCCGCGGCAGGACCGGCGTGATGGTGGCCGCCTATCGGGTCGTGCTGGAAGACTGGTCGGTTCAGCAGGCGGCCAAGGACATGCTCCAGCATGGCTGGTGCCCCCAAGGCGATGACGATCTCGCGACAGTCAGGCGGTTTCTCTCTCGCTTGGAACGCGAGAGGGCACAGTGGCTGGCCGCCATCGACAAACCTGCCAGTTCTCCTTCCCCGCGCGGGAGCGAATGACTCGCATCTCCTCCCCGCTCCCGCCGCGCCTGGTGTAACAATCGCGCGCCCGCCGCGTTTGGCCATATGACCGCCGGCGGCCTCGGCCACGGGTGGCCATGGGATAATCCCTGCTACGGGGTACAATGGGCGCGCGGGACGGCGAGCTATGACGACGCTGAGGCGATATCACGGGCTGGACGAGCTGCTGGATCGGCTGGACGCCGTGCAGCGGCGGCGGCTGGCGGTTCGCACGGCGACGGCGGCACTGGCCGGCGTGACGTTCATCCTGGCGTCGCTGCTGTTGGTGGGCCTGGCCGTTGGGTATTGGCCGGGTCAGCCGCCGACTCACCTGCGATGGGCCCTGCTGATCGCGTGCGTGGGCGTGTGGGCCGCATCGCTGGCGTGCCCGCTGGCCGCGACCGTCCTCTCCAGCCGGCAGCCGGCTGAGACGGCCCGCTTCATCGAGCAGGCCAACCCCAAGGTCCGCAACGATCTCATCAACGCGCTGCTCCTAGCCGTCGACGAAGACCAGCCAAGCCCGCTGCTGGTCTCTCTCGCCATCCGCGAGAGCCTGCTGCGGTCGCGCCGCGTCGAGCTGGCGCGGACGGTCTCGCTGCGGCCGCTGCGGCGGTGGGCCCTGGCCGCGGGCGTCGCGGCCGTGATCGTCGCGGCCTTCGCCGTCGCGCAGTCGGCTGCGTTCCAGCGAGGCCTGGGCGCGGTGCTCAAGCCGGGCGGCTACGTGCCGACGGCCAACGGCATCGCCCTGGCAGAACTCACGCCCGGCGACGTGACCGTCTTCGCCGGCGCGGACGTGACGATCACCGCGACGCTTGCCGACGGCCAAACCGCGGAAATCTCGCCGGCAGTGATCGTCGAAGGGCGCCGCGAGCCGATCGCGATGGCCGCCGGCCCGCGCGGCGCGTTCAGCGCGACGCTGACGAACCTCGACCGCACCACTCGCTATGCCGTCGCCGCTGCCGGCAGCCGCTGGCCGACCGACCGACCCTGGCACACCATCACCGTGCTCCAGGCGCCAGCCGTCGAGGCGTTCGCCATCCGCTACGACTACCCCGCCTACACTCACCTGCCCGCCAAGACCGTCTCCGACTCGCCCGGCGACATCGAGGCCCCTGTCGCCACCCGGGCCACCGTCATGCTGACGCTCAGCCACGCGCCCGGCCAGGCCAGCCTGGAGCTGCGCGACGGCGAGGTGAGGCGGATGTCGCCCTCGCCCGACGGCAGGGGCCTGACGGCGACGATTGCGGTCGAGACGGATTCCGCCTACCGCATCGTGCTGCAAGACCGGCAGGGGCGGACGATCCGGCAGTTGCCCGACTCGGCCTCGCTGCCGGTGCGGGCGGATGCCGCCGCGGACGATTACTACCGCATCCGTGCTACGCCCGATGCTCCGCCCACGGTGCGCTTGATCGCCCCTGCCCGCGACGTGCAGCTCCCGCCGGGCGGGACGCTGGCCGTCCGAATCGCCGCGAGCGACGACTACGCGCTCAGCTCGGCGGCGCTGCTTGCCGGGCCGGCCGGCTCGCCGCCCAGGCAGGTTGAGGGCTTCTACGTCGCCGGCCAGGCGCGGGTGGAGCTGGAACACGCGCTCGTGCTCGATCCGGACCTGGAAAACGGCGACGTGGTGGTCTACCACGCCACGGCCACCGACAGCCGCAACATCTCCGGCGTCGGCGGCCCGCAGACCGCACGCTCGGCGGAGTTCAGGATCGTCGTCTCCGACGCCGCGCCGCCGACCGGCGACGAGACCGCCCAGCGGCTTCGCGAGAGGCTGCTGGCCATCCTGTGCATGCAGGAGACGCAGCGCGTGGCTGCGATCCTCTGCGCCACTGTCCACGAGACGCTCGGCGAGGTGACGGCTGAAGGGCAACGCATAGCGGCCGGCCAGCGGAAGATCCGTGCCGCCTTGGTCGAGTTGGCCGACGGGTTCGACTGGACCGCTGAGCTTACCCCCGCGCGGCAGGCCGTCGCCGCCCTGGCGGCCAACGAGGCGCCGCTGGCCGTCGAGCAGGCGACGGTGCTGGCCGCTCTGGACGCGCTGAACGCGCGTGAGCAGGCGTGCCTCCACCTGGCCGTCACGCAGGACCGGATCATCCGCGAGCTGCAACTGCTGCTCGCCGTGCTGCCGTCGCTGAACGCGGAGGCGCCGGCACCGATCACGCGGGGGGCCGACCTGCCCAGCGACGTCCAGGACAGGCTGCGGCAATTGGCCAATGACCTGAAGCGGTTCACCGCCGCCGAGCTGAAGGCCGTCGCCGCCGCGCGCGACCTGGCCAAGAGGCCTGCGGACGCCTTCACCGCCGCCGACGAGCAGCTCCTGGCCGAGCTGATCGCCACGCAGGACGACTGGGCGAAGTTCCTCGACGAGGCGTTCGCCGACTTCTCCAAGCTCGCCCAGCAGGACTTCTCCAACCCGGTGCTGCTGTCGGAGCTGATCTCGATCCGCTGCGACGTGACGATGGCCGCCGACGCGCTGACCGCCCAGGCCGTGGAAATCGCCACCGCGATGGAGGACAACGGCATCGAGAACGCCAAGACGCTGACGGCCAACATCGAGAAGTGGCTGCCGGACGAGCCGGACCGCAAGCAGTGGTCGATGGAAGACCCCTCCGAGCAGCGGAACATCGAGCAGGCCGAGCTGCCGAGCGAGCTGGAGGACCTGGTCGGCGACCTGCTGGAGGAAGAGGAAGACATCTTCGACGAGATGCAGGACCTGACCGGCAAGTACGCCGCGAGCTTCGACCTCGGCGTCGGGTGGGACGCGGTGGACGGACCGATCTCCAGCATGAACGCCCAGGGCGTCACGGGCAATCAGCTTCCCAACAC
>CAYUYH010000005.1:0-25274 GCA_964449175.1 uncultured Planctomycetaceae bacterium | reverse complement strand
CCCACTGGCAATCCGTCGCATGACCGCCACAATCGAGACACGCACCCGGCGCGGGCGCCTTGCCTGTCTGTGGTTGACATGGCGGGCGAGACCGAAGATAATGCACATATTGATAGTTAATATATCAACTATTTGGATCCTGTGATGCCCCGCCGCAAGACAGACGACGAGCTGGCCTATCTGACCGCCGCCATGGGCGCCGAGCTGGACACGGTGCTGGTGTTCAACCTGCTGCGGACCCACAACTATCTCAACCCTTTCATCAACGCGGAGTTACGGCAACAGAACTTGACCGCCTCCCAGCTCAACGCGCTTCTGGCGCTACGGACGGCCGGGGCCGATGGGCTGCGGATGGGCCAGATCGGACGGCGGCTGGTGGTGACCAAATCGAACGTTACCGGCCTTGTCGATCGCCTGGAGCGCCAGGGCATGGTGCGGCGGTGCGAGCATCGCGACCGCCGGGCGACCGTCGTCCGCCTGACGGACGCGGGCGCGGCGCTCATGGAGAAGGTCGTGCCGGCCCACGCCGAGCGGCTGGCCGAGCTGACCGCCGGCCTGACCGTCGCGGAGAAGAAGACGCTGACCCGGCTGCTGAGCAAGCTGCGTCGCGAGCTGCGCCTCCGGCGCGGAAGGAGTGAGTAGTGGGCAGGTTCGGCGGCATGGGCGGCGGTTTGCGAGGCCCCATGGGTGGCGGCGGCATGCCGCGAACGTTCGGCCTGCACCGCTACTTCGCCCGGCCGGAGTTCGAGGGCAAGCCGCCCAAGATAAGTCGCGTGGGGCTGAAGCGCATCGGGCGCTACTTCAAGCCATACTGGCTGCGATGGTTCGTGGTCGTTGCCTGCATTGCCGCGTCCGCGGGGTTGACGGTGCTGGGGCCGCTGTGTGTGGCCGGGATTGTGGACTCCGCCATCCCGGCCAAGGACAAGCTGCTGCTGGGCCTGCTTGCAGGCGCGATAGTCGGCCTGGCGGCAGTTGTAGGCCTTGTCCGCGTGCTACAGCAGACACTGGCTGTCAAGGCCGGCCAGGGCATGCTGTTCGACCTGCGCAACGAGCTCTACCGCCACCTTCAGCGAATGAGCCTGCACTTCTACACGGGCACGCGCTCGGGCGAGATCGTCTCGCGGATCAACAACGACGTCAACGCCGTCCAGGGCGTGGCCACGAACACCCTGGTGGGGATCGTCAACAACATCGCCCTTCTGACGGCGGCGTGCGTCACGCTGTTCTCGATGAACTGGCGGCTGGCGCTGTTGGCCGCGTCCATCGTACCGGCTTTCTACATACCCTCGAAGGTCGTCGGCCGCATCCGGCGACGTCTGTCGACGCAGACGCAGGAGGCACAGGCGGGGCTGCTGGCCTTCCTGAGCGAGCGGCTGCACATCGGCGGGGCGGTGCTGATGAAGATCTTCGGCCAGCGCGCCGCGGACGCCGAGACGTTCTCCGACCACAGCGCCGACGTGCGCGATCTGACGGTCAAGCAGAGCGTGGTTGGCCGCTGGCTATTCATGATCCTGACGGTGTTCAGCGCGACGGGCCCGGCACTGGTCTGGTGGTACGGCGGTCTCCAGGCCATGGCCGATAACATCAAGCCGGGCCAGCTCATGGCCTTTGCGATGCTGTTGGGCATGCTCTATCGCCCGCTGATGCAGCTTGCGACTGTCTACGTTGACATTCAGGGCGCGGTCGCCGTCTTCGAGCGGATATTCGAGTATCTGGACATGGCCCCTCGCGTCCGCGACCAGGCCGAGCCGACCCCACTGGCCGGCACCAAAGGCCACATTGTCTTCGAGGGCGTCGGCTTCGCCTATCCGCCGCCCGACAGCGTTTTCGCCAAGGGCGGCGAGCCGGCGGAGGGCGACAAGACGGACCAGTTCGCACTGCGGGAGGTGAGCTTCGAGATCCGCCCGGGCCAGCGCGTCGCGCTGGTCGGTCCGAGCGGTGCCGGCAAGACGACCATCACCTATCTCCTGCCGCGATTCTACGACCCCGACGCCGGGCGGATTACCCTCGACGGCCAGGACCTGCGAACGCTCGGCCAGGAGCAGCTCCGCAGCCACATCGGCATGGTCACGCAGGAGACGTTCCTGTTCCACGCCTCGATCCGCGAGAACCTGCTCTACGCGCGCGGCGACGCGAGCGACGAGCAGATCGTCGCCGCCTGCCGGGCGGCCAACATCCACGAGTTCATCGCCTCCCTGCCCGAGAAGTACGAGACGGTCGCGGGCGAGAGGGGCTTTCGCCTGTCAGGCGGGGAGAAGCAGCGCGTCTCCATCGCCCGCGCGCTGCTGAAGGACCCCGCGGTGCTCATTCTCGACGAGGCGACGAGCAGCCTGGACGCCACGAGCGAGTACCTGATCCAGATGGCCTTGGAGCGACTGCTTCAGGGCCGGACGTCGCTGATCATCGCGCACCGGCTGTCGACCATCCTGAGCTGTGACAAGATCGTCGTCATGGATGCCGGGCGGGTGGTCGATGCCGGGCGGCACGACGAGTTGCTCAAGCGCGGCGGGCTGTACGCCGAGCTGTTCACCCAGCAGTTCGGCAAGGTGTTGGAGATGAACGGCGAGGGTCGAACAGGCGGGGCGTAGGCGGCGGGGATCGGTCGCATTCGCGTGCCATGGGGGAGTGCAGTGTCTTGGGGTGTCCCCGCCATCCCCGTGACCAATGCGATCGAGGCATCCATCTACAGCAGTGACGTATTCATGGAGCTGGAGCCGGTGGCGACAGGCCTGGCCAAGGTGACCGGCAGTGACTTCCTGGCCGGCGTCGCGGACACCGTCGTCCGGCAGCCGACCGCCCCCGGCGAGTTCACCAACCCGGCAGCCCAGATCAGATCGTTCGTGGTCACGCGACTGCCGCGATCGACGGAGCGGTTCCTCACCGACACCAACATCGCCGCGGCCAGCATAGGAGTCGTCCGTTTGCTGAACGGCGACTTCAACGTGGGCGACTCCGGCATATTCGCCCTGGCCTCAGGCGGCGATGAGATACGGTCCGTGGTGCACTTCGACCGGCTGACGGACGAGCGATGGTCCTGCCCGCCGCGCAACAATCAATTGTACGAAGGCCCCGACGGGCTGATCACACTGTTGTAGCCGAGGCCGTTGGCTTGTTGGCGCGTAGCGGTGGCCTCGCAGATGAATGAGGTAGCCCCCCAGAACCGTGCCAGCTATGCGCGACGCCGGCGCCTGGCGACAGCCAATGCGGCCAGAGCCAGAAGCGACAGGCAGCTCGGCTCGGGCACGGCCCCGCCCGGAGGCCTGGGCGGAGCGCCGGAGCCGGTGTAGTGACTCTTGACGAAGCTGTAGTCCCAGAAGTCCACCACGCCGTTTGCGTTCATGTCGGCCATGAAGCTGTAGCGCGGGCTGCCCTGACTGGAGCCGTAGGCTGCCTTGACGCATGACAGGTCGAACATGTCCACGTCGCCGTCGAGGTCGATGTCGCCGGCGACCCACTCGCGCAGTGACATCAGCGGATCGCCCACCACCGTGTTGACAAACGACAGCTGACGGGTGGCGTTCCAGGCCGCCTCAGCCCACGTGTAGCCGTCCAGCAGCATCTGGAACATGCGGTCTTCGTTGGTGATGGACATCTGGCTGACGCCGGGCTCCTGGACGTGTCCCACGCCGGCCGAGCCGCCCATGGCGAGCCACTCGGCTATCAGCCCCTGTCGCATGGGCATCCCTCCGACGGCGTTGGGGTCGAAGGTGTAGGCGTTGTAGCTCTCGTATGTGTGGAAGACGGCGCCGGCGGCCGGCGTGATGTCCAGGCCCGTGGTCGGATTAGCGAGGTAGTCCCCGCTGGCCCCGCCGTAGATGCCGTGGCTGACGTAGCCCGACACGCGCCCGTCGACCTCGCGAACGAAGGTGTCCGTCTGGTCGTATACGTGTGGAACGTTCCGTGGGACAAGAACGTTGCTGACCAGGTTCTCCATACTGTCGGCGGCGGCGCCGGGGGCGTCGGGATCGTCGTCAAGTAGGATGGTGTAGCCCGGTCGGCCCACGACTGCCTTCTGGGCGCGGTCGATGGCGGCTGTCACATCGGCGACGGTGAAGCCGTCCAACCGGGCCGCCAAGCGGAAGCCCTCGGTGTCATAGTGGAACGCACGATCGGCGTAGTAGTAGGTGTTGAGGGCAAGTGGATTGCCGCCCCATTGCGCCGGCAGCATATACCCCTGATTGCCCATGAGCGTGCGCGAGTTGATCGTGTCCACTCTCGTCAGCTCGCTCTCCAGGCTCGAGTAGACGTTCCACGAGCCGCCCCCCACCTTCGGGTTGGTGATTCGCAGCGGCAGGCCCTTCGTCGTCACAATGCAGTCCACCGACGGCGTTAGGGCAGAGACCACCTGGGGTCGGATCGTGTTGAGGTAGACGTCCCAGCCGACGTCCTCGGTGGTCGGAACGCCGCTAAGGGCCAGCTGTTGCACGCCGGGGTGGACCTGGGCGTAGTAGTCGGCGATCTGGACGCTTTCCGGGCTGGCGGGATTATACAACACGAGCACGTTGGAGCTATCCAGGGCATATACGGGCGCGGCGATTCCCCACCATGCCCCCAGGCACGCGCACCAAAAGAGTCCCACTTTTTTCATCCGACTTCCGCTCTATCAGGCAACACAGCGGAGACTTGTACGGTTCGGCCGCAGGAGGCGGGCCCGTAATGCAGCAAGGCCACTATGGCGCCGCATTACTACACTAGACCCGGCCAACATGCAAGGGGGCCTGGTACCTTAGCAGCCCCGTGTTATGTTCGTCTCGTCCTGCGACGGGCCAGCAAGGCCATCCCTGCGGCAAGCAGCGCGATCGTTGCCGGTTCCGGAGCGGGGCTGGGGAGCCAGTCCGTGTCCGTAAGCCCATAGGTGCCCTGCACGGTGGCGGTGTCGGTCGCGGGCCCGAAGGGGCTGGAGAAGTACAGTATGTCCCCGACGTTGCCGTACGTCAGCTCCGGGCTGTTGAAGTCCCAGCCGACCGTGTTCACACCCAACTGCATAGCGCTGGGGTTGACGTAGCTGGGGTCGTCAATGAAGCTGTTGTTGTCCGGCTGGTCGTACGTGCCGACCCCAATGCTGAAACGCGTCACGCTGCCGTAGTAGGGCGCGGTGCTGACGTTGAAGATCTGGTAGGCGTACACGTAGTGCGTGCTATAGGCAGAATTGTTCGGGTCGATCCACCCCGGGAAGGACAGCGCGAACTGTCCCGGGGCATAGACGCAATAGTCTACGTCCGCGGTTGTAACACTCATGGCGGTCTGGAACCTGACCGTGTCCTGCCACTGGCCTCCCATGCCGTTCGGGTCGCTTACCAGCACGCCGCCACGCGCCGAACAGACCAGAAGCAGCACCACCGCTCCCGCTAGTCGACACTTGCTCGAACCGATCATGTATACGGCCCTCCCTGCGCCGCAAGTAGGCCCGGCCCTTGGAATCGAATCCGCTTGGCCTACACAGCTAGTCTCCGCGTCTTGGGGGACTAGACGCATACACGAACACGCCGGCTGCCCGCTGGGCACTGGCCTGTCCGTCCATGCGTTGCTCCTTTTATGGTTTTTCGCTGCTATCCGCTCTCGCCCGGCCCATCTGGGGCCAGGGTTGCTCACGGCTCAATCATCGGGCTTGCGCGTTGGTCCAGCGGCGCCTGCGACGCAGGGCTGCTATCGCGCCGGCAAGGACGAGACCCATTGTGGCCGGCTCGGGGATCACATCCGACGGCGAGGGCACGAAGCCCGAAGCCGCCAAACCGCTGTTCTGAATCGTGCCGAGCCACCACAGCGGCGCATTGATGCTGGAGTACGCCAGCCCAACGCTGTTCTCACCGGGCTGGAGCCCCGGATCCCACGACCACCAGGCCGTATCAAGATTGGGTGGCGTCCCGCCGAAGCCCAGGTCGTTGGGGTCCACTCCGCCGCTGATCGCCCATGTGCCGATGTTGTTGGCCTCGTTGCTGGCGAGCATGCCGACCGATAGCTTGAACGCCTCCACGTTCGGATCGACGAAGACCTGGTAGGCGTAGACGAACTCACCGGCCGTCGGCGTGTAGCCTTGGCCCGGGTAGCTGAACATCCCCGGCGCGTACACGCAGTAGTCGATGGTGGCCCGCAGGTACTTCCCTTCCGCATTCGGTCCGGCCAACACGTCCACGGAACCATGCCACGTCGTGCCGTCATAGACGGCGGCGTTGGGATCAGTCGCCAGCGGCCCGCCAAGGGCTGCCCCGGACAGAAGCAACAAGACCAAAGAACAAAGTATCGCTCCACGCATTTCCACTGCTCCTTTTCTGTAGGCCCCGCTCCTACGACGTACCCTCCGGCACGCTCCAAATGCCTCCGCACGAGATACAGCCTGTGCATTACAGGATCAAAATGCTCACGTTTACGGGGGGAACTTGGCCAGGGCGGCCTGAGGCAGGGTGAAGCTGGAGCGAGCAGCTGCTCCTGCCCACTGCGGATACTGGTGTCCCGCGCTCCCTATGCGAGACATCGAAGCACCTAGTAGCATACCAGAGAACGGCAGAATGTCAAGCGTGAGGTGTAGACTATTTGACCCTACCGGAGTTGGGAACGACGTGCTCTGGCAGTCTAAGGCCTTGTAGATACAGGACATGTCTGTGCACTCCGCGGCGGCAGGCAACTCGGCCTCCGGCGAAGGGCCCACTGCGCCCCCAAACGGGGGGCGGGTGGGCTAGCTTGAGCCGAGCAAACCCTCTTGGAAAGCGGCTGGCGCTGCTCGGCGAGACCTCCGGGGCTCGTAAAGGCTGCTGGGGACTTGACCCACGCACGGGCCAGCGATTGGGTCGATTCGGACTTCAGGGCCGGCTCTCGACACACAGATAGCCAAAAACCGGACAAAGACCGGGAGGAGCGGCCAGCCACTTCTGCAATAACCTATAGTCTAAGGGCTTACGAGCTGGACCGCCGTCGGCGTGCGGCGAGCACAGCCGAGCCCGCCAAGAGGAGGGCCAAGCTGGCCGGCTCGGGGATGTTCGTGATGTCGAAGCTGCCCGATGCGATGTCCGGATTGTTCGGATCAGAGCTGGCCGAACCGAAGATCACCGCGTGAATGTCCTTTTGGCTTGCCACGCCGTAGGCGCCCATCTGGCCGTAGAACGTGACGGCCGAGGACGTGTTTGGGGTAAGGCCTGCCTGGACTTCCAGCACGATGTGGATGAACTCGATCGGCGCGGTGCGGCCGAGATCGAAGCCGGCCGAAAGGTGCGCTGCGGGAATCACGCGCATCGACGTGTCGGTAAGAATAATGTTGTCAGGGAGGTTCGGGTCGGGGGCGACGAAGTCCGTGAACTCGTTGTAGACCCACGTGTCGTCGGCCTTGAAGTAACTGAGCGTGCCGTTATAGTTGTTGGCGTCGGCTTCTGTGTCGACCTGGCCGCTTAGGAACAGGATATCGTGGATCTTCAAATACGTCCCATCGACACTGACCCCGTAGCTGCCGCTGCCAAAGTCGCCTCCGGAGAAGCCCTGGCCGGAGGCGCCATCGCTGCTGGCGCGCACAGTGACCTCCACCAAGTCGCCGGTGGTGTAGCTGCCGGAAGTGGCGCTGTTGGGGTCGACGTCAAGGGCAACGGTGACTATAGCAGCCTGGCCCGTCGCCGGGCCGAACACGACCGCCGCCAACATATAGACCGCTACTGCGGAGACAAAACGCCTCATGTCACTCCTCCGAAACCGTCGGCGCGCGGACAATAAAGTCAGCGCACACCTCCGTAGTCTTAGGTCAGACCCGCCGGGCCCGACCCCATGGTCACATATACAGCCCGTGCTGGAGAGATGCATACAGCCTCGCGTTTCAGGCAGACCCTCTCCTATCACGCCTTTCGAGGCATTATCGCACGGAATCGCCAGAATTGCAAGGACATTCCCGCCGCCGCCGGCCGGCTGAGCTGGAGGCCTCGGATCGGGAAATCAGAGGTGCGGCATCTGTATTCCCATGACTTGCAGAGGGTTAGGGACGGCCTGTGCCGGGTTCCGTTGGGAATCGGCCCTCCGGCGACGTCGGGGAGTGGGCTGGCGGGGCGGCTGGAGCGGCCGCAACACGTCCGGCTGCGGAGCCGGTGCAGTGCTGGAAGGCGGGTGGTGACTTGGCCACATTGCGTACCCCTTGTGCGCGCCTCCATAACGCATATTCTTCGACATCCGCCCAAGCTGTGCCATTCGCAACACACCTGCAGAGATCCTCAACGTCGGGGGAGGGATTATTGCGTGCATGCCCGGGGCTTGGCCGGGTGGTGTCAGTTGGCCTGCGGGCGGTGTTGGCCAGTCAGATATGCTGCCGCCAGGGCGCCAGCGCCGCCAGGAGATCGACAGGCGAGCCGTCGTCGGCGAGGCCGTCCAGCCCGGGCCGCGATGGGTGGAGCACAGCGGGTCGGCGCGCTTGGGGCCTGCTGGATTCGGCCAGGCGGATGTCGGCCTGCCACGGCGCCTGGTAGCCCCAGTTCCGTGCCTCAAGCCGCAATGGGTCGAGACTCACTCGGCTGACATCGGCGGGCGATCTGGAGGTCGCGCGTGATGGGGTCAATGACGACAGTGGTTCGCCGGATATGGCGATGTCTGGTTGTGTCGCCGACAAACTCGAGGCCGATGGGGCTTGGATGAAGGCGAGAGCCGCCGGTTCGGACAGGCCGTCGGCAGCATCCTCGGTTGGCGGAGGCTCGGGCGCCGGGGGCGAGAAATCTAGAGCGGGCAGTGTGTTGCCGAAGGCGCACTCGAGAATCTGGTAGTCGTCGAACTGGACGGAACCGTCGAGGTTGAAGTCGCCCTCAGAGATGCCGCCCGCGCCGCCGAAGTTGGACTCGAGGGTGCTGTAGTCGTCGCTGTCCACTTCGCCGTCGTTGTCGGCGTCGGCCGGCAGGTTGGCGAAGTAGAACACGTCGCTGCCGGCCAGGCCCGTGTTGCCGTTGGCCAGTACGGTCACTTCGAGCCACTGGTTGATGATGGCCCGGTCGGCCCAGACGAGCGTCACGCGGTCGCTGCCGGCGGCGCCCGCGCCTTGTCGGACGAGCACTTCGACCGGTGGAGCCGCGGCTGACCACCCGGCCGGGTTGTCATCGTCGCCGGCCCTGAAGGCGAAGTAGCTGCCGACGGTGCCGACGGTCAGTCCCGTCGGATTGGCCAGGCCCGCGATATCGGCCATGACGCCGTTCGTGCCGCGGCTGTAGCTGGTGTAGTTGGCGGCGGTGGCTGTCTGGCCGGGGAGCAGTGCCTGCTTGTCGGTTGCGATAGCTGCGTCGTCCGCGGCATTGGCGGCCGGGTCGTTGCCGTCCAGGCTTGAGCGGTTGTAGAAGACCCACCGCCCGGCGACGGTTGCCGCCACGGTCGTCTGGGCGTCCGGCGTGGCGGGCGCAGCTTCCACGTTGCCGGCCTTGTCGCGCGCCCGGCTGTAGAAGGCGTATGTATGCCCGCCGACGCCGTCGTAGTCGGCGCTGGTGTCGGTGGTGTGGTCCAGCCAGAGCGCAGACGCCCCGCCGTTGTCCGAGACGTAGATGTCGTGGTTGGCCAGCCCGCTCACCCACGTGCCGCCGTCGCTGCCGGACCAGCTCACCTCGAAGGGGCTGGTCACCTGTGAAGGCAGGGCCGCGACGGAGCTGGTGGGCGCTGTCGTGTCGGTGCCCTGGAAGACCGTGTCGACGTAGTCAACGCGGCCCAGCTCGTCCTGGTGGCGGTTGCTGGTTACCTTGATCACGTCGCCGGTGTTGATCTGCACGTTGCCGAGGTAGCGGGTGACGAACTGATCGTTGTTGATGTTGGCCGTCCACTGGCCGACCAGATCGCTGTTGACGTAGACGCTGAACAAACCCTCGCCGTCGCTCTCGTCGATGTATCGCACGGATAGCTGGTAGATGCCGCTGGCCTTGTCGAAGGTGTAGCGCATCGTGCCGGTCTCGCTCGGCACGGCCGCCCACCAGTTGCTGCCGCCGCCCTCGACGAACGCCCGCCGGAGCGTCATGTTCTCAGCCTCCATGCGGTTGCCGCCGCCCGGCCCGGCCACCGGCAGGCCCGGCGTGAAGCTCCACGTCTGCCCCGTCGTCACGCCGTTGTCGTTCACGCTGTCGATCCGCCAGTAGTACGTCGTGTCCAGCTCCAGCGGGCCGGGGTCGTAGTAGCTGCCCGTGATGAGCTGCTTGTTGTTGACGTACTGGAAGAAGACCTTCTCCTCCTTGAAGTCCGCCTCGGTCAGCGTCGGACTCGTGCCGAAGTACGTCCGCTGGGCGGTGACGTTGAAGCCGGCCTTCCACTTCAGCTCGATGTTGGCGTCCTCCTGCGTGCCGCCGTCGGCTGGATACGGCCAGAATGCCTGCGACGGCAGGTAGGGCGCGGTTACCGAGCCGAGGATGGGCACTAGGCTGTTGAGGTAGGTCTCGAGGTTTGTGTATCCGTCGCCGGTGAAGTCGCCGTTGCGGTCGGCTGGGTCGTAAGGGTCGAGCCCGTAGGTCAGCTCCCAGGCGTCCGGCATGCCGTCGTGATCGCTGTCTGTCGGGGGCGTGGTGGAGTTCAGCACGGGCCAGCCGCCGACTTCCGTCTGCGAGTCGATGATCGCGCCCGTGCCGTTGGCGACGTCGGCCAGCACGCGCGTGTCGACCGAGTCCCGCGCCGGCACGGTGCAGCCGGCGAATTGCAGCACCGACGTATAGGCGTCCGTCGCGCTCTGCGTGGTCACCGGGGCGTACGAGAAGGGCTGATCCACCACGATGGCGTTCAGCGGCGTCGTGCCTGATGCGTTCACCACGCCGGTCCAGTTGTCCGCGGTGACGCCCGGGTAGCCGTACACGTAGTTGCCGTCCACGTACCACTCGCCGGGGTTGCCGCCCTCCAGCGTCAGCAGTATGTTCGGGTCGATGGTGTCAGGCCCGGCCTTGTAGTAGTTGTTCACGACGTTCGTCAGCGAGCTGCCGCCGTTGCCGCCCCACGTGCTGCGAGCGCCCCAGTTGTAGACGACATTGTTGCGGAAGTCGGTGTTCTGCCCCGGCCACCAGTCCGCGATGTTGAACTTCGGGTTGCGATCGTTGTTCGAGATGTAGATGTTGTGGTGGATCGTCATGTCGCGGCCGTTCTGGATGCCGCCCATGCTGTGAGGCCCCTTGGGGTGATTCGAGTCGTGCAGGGCCTCGCTGATGATGCACCACTGGATCGTGATGTTCGGCAGGCCGTACATCGAGAAGTTCTCGTCGATCGCCCAGCTCACCGAGCAGTGGTCGAACATCACATTCGACGCGCCGACATCCATGAAACCGATGCCGTCGGACTGGTTGTCGCCGCCCTGGTCGCCCACGCGAACGCGGATGTAGCGGATGATGATGTTGTCCCCGCCGACGCGCAGGGCGTAGTTCTTCAGCGTGATGCCGTCGCCCGGCGCGGTCTGTCCGGCGATGGTGATGTTGTTCCGCTCGATGTCCAGCCGGCTGTTCAGCGCGATCGTGCCGGAGACGCGGAAGACGATCGTGCGGTTGGACTGGCTGACGGCGTCGCGCAGCGAGCCCGGACCGGAATCGGCGAGCGTGGTGACCTCGTAGACATTCAGTCCGCGGCCGCCCGTGGTGAACATCCCGTAGCCCTCCGCGCCGGGGAAAGCGGGGATCTGGGCGTCCAGCAGCTCGCGCGGCTCGAGCGGCTCGAAGACGCACCTGACGACCGGGCCGAGAGCAGCCGGGCGGGCGATGAGCCCGCGCCCAGCCGTCAGACGGGGGGATTGGCGGCGGCTCATGGGCAATCTCCTCGCCGGCGGAGGGGACACGATCGGACCGCCGGCGTCGGCGGCAGTGGCCGGGGGCAACCAACTAGGCCGGCTAGATTATACCACATCCCCCAGAATAACCAAGCGCCGACAAGGTGCGCAGACAGGCAGTGCGCAACTATGTGGCGCGTCCCACAAAGCGTGCGGCTGCGTTACTTCTTCGCCGCGCGGACCTCTTCCTTGATCCGTTGGATGTGCCCTCTGCCGAGCGCCTTGACCTCGCAGTCGAGTTGGAAGTAGCGGCGGATCTTCTCGTCGCTGAGTATGCCGAAGCAGTCCACCACAGCCACGGGCCCGCCGGTCCACTTGACCAGCTCGTCGGGGTCGATCTCCAGATACGGCGCGTGCGGCACGGCCAGCACCACCGCCTCCACGCCGACGGCGGCTGCGGGCAGGTCCTTCTGCACGCGGACCTTGACCAAATCGGCCTGGTTGCGGAAGAACCTGGCCCACGAGTGGCCTGGGGCGGGGTAGGTGTCCTGGCTCTCCAGCTCGTACCAGTGATCGACGTACGGGTCGTGGACGCGTATCTCCGCGCCCAGCTCGGTCAGCTTGCGGACGACCATCTCGCTGCCGCTGTATCTCGTGTCGCCGACGTCCTGGCGGTAGCTGGCCCCGCACAGCAGCACCTCAGCCCCGGCGATGTACCGCCCCATGTTCCGCAGGGCGTCGCGCACCAGCTCGGCTGCGTGCAGCCCGCGAGTGTCGTTGATGTCGATGGCCGTCGTGCTCATCTTGAACACCGCCTCGCCATCCTCGAAGCCCAGGATGTGCTTGTAGGCCCAGTAGCCCAGGCCGCCGTCCTTCGGCAGGCAGTAGCCGCCGATGCCCGGGCCGGGGAATATGATGTTGCTGTGCGTGGGGCGCATGCGGATGGCCTTGGCCACCTTTATCAGGTCCACGCCGTTTCGCTCGGCGAACAGGCTCCACTCGTGCATGAAGGCCAGGATCGTCGCCCGGTAGGAGTTCTCGACGATCTTGGTGGTTTCCGACTCGATGGGGCGGTCCATCACGGTCAGCGGGTAGTCGTCGGTGTTGAGCACCTCGGTGAGGAACTTCTCCACGCGGTCGCGGGCTTCCGGCGTACAGCCGCTGCACACGCGCCAGAAATCGCGGATGGACGAGACGTACTCCCGCCCGGGCATGACGCGCTCAAAGCTGTGGGCCAGCAGCGGGACCGAGTCAATGCCGCGGGCGGCGAAGGCCTTCTTCATGATCGGCCAGGCCACGAACTCCGTCGTGCCCGGGGCGACCGTCGTCTCGATCAGCACGAGCGCCGAAGCCGGGATCTTCTGGCCGATGGTCCGCATCGTGGCCTCCAGGGCCGACATCTCCGCCTCGCCCGTCCTCATGTTGCCCAACTCGTGCTTGGTGTAGTCGCACTGCACGTCCACGACCACGCAGTCCGCCAGCGAGAGGCAGTCGCTGTTGTAGGTGGCTACGAGGGTCTTCTTCTCGTTGACGCAGCGGGCGATCATCGGGTCGACGTTGGGGTCCTCAGCCTTCACCGGCGACTCGCCGCGATTGAGGAGCGGGATCTTCCAGTAGCTCCGCGTGCTCGGCCTCTGACAGCCGATGACGAACTTGCTGCACTTGCCGGTCATCTTGTCGACCGTGTCGGCGACGATTGCCGCCATGACGGCCCCGACGAAGCCGACGCCCATCACGACGACGATCTCCTTGCCCTCTTCGCGGGCGGCTGCGGCGAGGGCCTCCATGCGCTTGAGCTCCGCGGCGTAGTCTTTCTCCTGGGGGATGGGGAACTTCTCGCCTGCCGGGCTGGCCGAAAACGCTGTCATTTGGTTTCTCCCGTCGCGACGGGCCGCTGGAACCTCGCCGCCGTGTATGTGTTGGCCAGCCATGCTACACGCCGCCGCGCGCATCGTCAACGCCGCTGCGGGAGCGGCAGGGGCAGCGCAGAGGCAGTTGGCTCTCCGTGGCGGCAGACTGCCGGTCGAGATACAATCACCCGCCCGGACAGTGCAGGGACTTAGCGATCCGCAGTGGCATTTCGTCATGCGGGCTATTCACCAGGCCCCAGGGCGCCCGCGCGACGGCAAGGACGAGAGAAAGACAGATGGAGAAACGACCCCTCGGCAACACAGGACTGGAGGTGACCCCGCTGGGGTTCGGCGCCGCCCAGATCCGCAAACAGGACGTCGACCAGGCGATGGCCAGTCGGATTCTTGAGGCTGCCCTGGCCCAAGGTGTCAACGTGATCGACACGGCTCCCTGCTACCTGGACTCGGAGGTGAAGATCGGCCAGGCGCTGTCCGCTCGCCGGGGCGAGTTCATCCTCATCTCCAAGTGCGGGCACCAGGTCCAGGGTCTCGCTTCGCGCCCTTGGTCGCCGCAGATCATCTCCGAGAGCGTGGACCATTCACTTCGCAGGCTGCAAACGGACTGGCTGGACGTCCTGCTGTTGCACTCCTGTCCTGCCGAGACGCTCCGGGACGATGGAGTCATACAGGCGCTCAGGGATGCCCAGAGTGCGGGAAAGGTCCGGTTCATAGGCTACAGCGGCGACGGGGAGAACGCGAAAGCAGCCATCGAGATGGGAGTCTTCGATGTGCTGGAGATGTCGCTGAGCATCTGCGACCAGCAGCCTCTGGACCGCTATCTGGCCCGGGCGAGTCGGTCGGGCCTGGGCATTGTCGTCAAGCGCCCGATCGCCAACGCCTCCTGGCGAGATCTGCCGGCAGGTGGAGTATCTCTCAGCGAGCCGTCGCGGCCCTATGCCAAGCGAATTATGGCCATGGGCCTGTCGCCGCAGGCTGTCGGCTTCGACGGATCATGGGCAGAGATGGGCCTTCGGTTCGCGCTGTTTCAGCCTGGGGTTTCCTGCGGGATCGTGGGAGGCGTCGATCCCGAGCACGTGCGCGAGAATGTGCGGGCCATCGAGCAGGGGCCTCTGCCGGACGAGGTGTTGCAGGCCATTCGTGCGCTGTGGCGGGAACATGACGACGGTTCTTGGGTCCCGCACGTGTAGGACGCCCCGGCCGGGGGCGGTGCGGGGATAGCCTGTCAGCAGAGACGTTCGAGATTGGGCCCTCCTTCGGTCGCCGCGGTGGCCTTCGGAGGGCAATCTGCTTGCTCGCTCCGCTCGCCCTCGCAGGACTTCCGTCCTGCGAAGCTCCCGTACGGGAGCGAAGCAGGATGGGCCCTGTAGGATTCGAACCTACGACCAATGGATTATGAGTCCACTGCTCTAACCGCTGAGCTAAGGGCCCGCATCTCGCCCGCGGCTGTGCGGCGGCCACGCGGACAGATCGTGACGACCATTGTGCGCAGGGCGGCTGCACGCAGTCAAGCCGGTGGGAAGCGCGCAACGCCTAGCGGCCGCCGAGGCCGTACTTGAAGATGCACCAGATAGCCTTCAGCCCGTCGCGGTAGCCGATCTTCTTGCCCTGGTCCTTGCTGCGGGCGTCGTAGCTGATCGGCGCCTCGACCACGCGTGCGCCGCTGCGGGCGACCTTGGCGGTGATCTCCGGCTCGAAGCCGAAGCGGTCCTGCTCCAGCCGCAGCGACTGGATGACCTCCCGGCGGAACATCTTGTAGCAGGTCTCCATGTCGGTCAGCCCCAGGCCTGTGGTGGTGTTGCTCAGCGCGGTGAGGAACCGATTGGCCAGGTAGTTCTGCCAGCTGCCGCGGCTGGGCCCGGGCTGGGCGAATCGGCTGCCGTAGACGACGTCGGCCTCGCCGGCGAGGATGGGCTCGAGCAGGCCGCGGTAGTCGTTGGGGTCATACTCCAGGTCGGCGTCCTGGATGACGACGAGCTGGCCGTCGGCGGCTGCGAATCCCGTCCGCAGGGCGGCGCCCTTGCCCTGGTTGACCTCGTGGAACAGCACCTTCACGGGCGCGGGCCGGTCGGCGGGCGCTTCGGTGGCCGTCTCGTCGGCATAGTCCCGCAGCTGGTCTCGCGTGCCGTCGGTGGAGCAGTCGTCGACGAGTATGATCTGCCTGTCGCAGGGCAGCTTGACGGCCTGGACGCGGGCGAGCAGCTCCCGCCAGGTGTTCAGCTCGTTGTAGACGGGTATGACGATGCTGAGCGTGATGCCGGCGCTGCCGGGGGCGTGACCGGAAGGCTCATTCATTCGGCGCATCCCCAGCCGGCGGTTTGGACGACGGAGTTCGGCCTGGGGGCCTGAGCATGCCCAGGCGGCCGAAAACCACCCACGCGGCGACGAACAGCACGGCGTACAGGACAAGTGCGTATCTGAGCCGCACGAATATGGCTACGAGCACGCCGAGCGCCGCCGTGCCGAAGGCCAGGACGTAGAACAGGACCACGACCTGCTTGACGGTCATCCCGCGGTCGACGAGCTGGTCGTAGAGGTGGCTGCGGTCGCCTGAGAATACGCTCTTGCCGGCGAGCGCCCGCCGGACGACCGCCAGCGCGGTGTCGAGGATAGGCAGGGCGTAGACGGCGCAGGCGGCCACCAGCCAGCGCGGCGTGACCTCCTTGGTGAACAGGCCCATCATGATGCCGACGAACAGGCCCAGCAGCATGCTGCCGGCGTCGCCCATGAATATGCTGGCCGGCGGGATGTTGTAGGGCAGGAAGCCCAGCACCGCCCCGACCATCGCGAAGCACATGCCGACGCGCAGCTGGTCGGTGTCCGCGAATCGCCCGTAGCTGGCCAGCCAGATCGCCAGGCCGAGGTAGCCCAGGGCGATGATGCCCGTCACTCCGCCGCACAGCCCGTCCAGTCCGTCCAGCAGGTTCGTGGCGTTGCACGTGCAGATCACGAGCACCAGAAGGATGACCGCTCGCAGGGGGATCAGCACCCACAGCGGCGGGTCGAGGTTCAGCAGGTAGTAGAAGGGCATCTTGGCCAGGCCCGCGCCCACGCCGCCGATCAGCAGCACGGTGGCGGCGGCGATCTGCCCGGAGATCTTCTGGCGCGGCGTGAGGTTTGTGAGGTCATCCAGCAGCCCGCTGATGGTGATGATCAGGCAGGCGACGGCGATGGTGATGGCCTTGAGGAGCTGGTTGGCGTGAAGGGCCTCGACGTCCCCCTCGGCCAGGGCGGCGCCGATGGCTTGCCATCTCCCGCCCAGGTCGGGCATGGTGGCCACGTAGCACGCCAGCCCGCTGAGCAGCCCCGCGCACATCGCCAGCCCGCCCAGATACGCCACCGGCCGACCGTGCGGCTTGAGCAGGTCGTCGGGGCGGTCGACGATCTTCGCACGGTAGGCGAGCAGCCGAATGATGGGCGTGGACACCAGCGACACGCCCAGCGCGACCAGGCCTAGCCACCAGGTGCTCTCGACGATGCGGACTATGGATTCAAACGACGGCATGCAGGACTCACAGACAGCGGCAAGACACGACCGGCAGCGCCCGCCGACGGCGAACGCGACAAGTCAGTGTAGTCAAACGCACGGACAGTGGCAATACTCTGTCGGCGGGCCGGCGGGGGGGCAGTCAGGACGCGGCGCCGGGGCGGTAGCTCGCGAACAGGCGGCCCCACGGGCTGTTGGCCAGCCAGTCGTCGACGACCTTCTTGCCGGCGAAGGGGTACCAGATGTGGTCGTGGTAGACGGCTGAGCCGACGATGAACGCGTAGACGATTGGCGTGTGGAACATCAGGCGCTGCAGCCAGCGCATCGGGCCGAACCAGAACAGCTTGCCCACCCGGCTGGCCGTGTTGTCGCCGGTGTGAAAGCCCCAGTTCTCCGCGGCTGCGTCGAGGTCGCCGACGAGCTCGATCTCCTCCATGCGGCCCGTGCCCAGGCCTCGCTCGTGGGCGAGGCGGATGAAGCCGTGGTCCATGGGGTCGAAGCCCATCAGCTTCGCAGCCACCGCGTCGATGGCGACGCAGTCGCTGGAGGCAAGCAGGACGATCTTGGCCACGGGCGTCATGGTGCGCGGGCCGGCGCCGTTGCCGGCGGTCGTGCCGTCGGTGATCGTGAAGACGCCCGGGTGGATCTCCTTCTGGATCGCCAGCAGGTCCACCAGCGTCTCATCGATCCGCGAGTGGCAATAGTGCCTGCTGTTGTCGAGCAGGCCGCCGAAGGCGTTCTTCATCGACCCGGTGATGTTCGTGTAGATGTGGCACTTGGTCGTGGGCAGGTGGACGATGTTCTTGCCGTGGAAGTAGTCGGGTATCAGGATGCCCTTGGGGAAGATCTTATCCAGCACCAGCATTTCCGCAGCCGGCTGGTAGGCCTGCCAGGTCATGTCCGAGCGGCGGAAGTTGTACTTGACCGGCACGCCGTAGTGGTCGCATACGATCCGCTGCTTGTTCAGCAGCTCGCCCTTCTCGGCGCTGGTCACTACCGTCTCGTTCTCCACGCACACCAGGTCGTCCAGGCCCGCCTCGCGGAGCGCGAGGATGGCGCCCTCGAGCTGCCAGGGCGTGGTGTTGGCGCTGGGGTACATCATGTGCCAGGAGAGGTTGTTCTTGATGATCGTGGCGGCCGAGTGGTCCAGGGCTGAGTCCAGCCCGCCCAGGCGCGCGACGCGTTGCACGTCGGCGATGACGGTATGGGGGGCAGTCCGAATCACTGCGACTTTGCTAGCCATCGGCACTCATTTCGCGTCCGGCTATGTGGACGCCCTCTTTCTCATCATCATATCATATCGTGTCGCTCGCCCTGCTGGAATGATCGTCGCCCGTATAACCTCGCGCCCTCGTCCCGCGGGCCACCTCAGCGATGCAGCAGGAACTGCTTCGCTGCCAGGGCCGCCTTTGCGCCTTCGCCGGCGGCTATGATGATCCGCTTGCCGTAGGCGCTGGTGACGTCACCGGCAGCGAACAGCCCCGCCCGGCTTGTCGAGCAGTCCGAGCCTATGAGTATCTCCCCCTTGTCATTGAGGTCCACCAGCCTGGCAGCTAGCATCGTGTTGGGTCGTAGGCCGATGGCGATGAACACGCCGCGTGCGGCTAGGACCGTTTCCCCAGGTGCGGCTAGCTTGTGGACTACTACCCTCTGGACGGTCTCCCGGCCCTCGATTCCGCTGACCTTGTACCCCTCATGGCGATGCACGCGAGGAGAAGACGTCGCGCGTTCGACGACGGACGGGTCGGCCGTCAATGGCAGGTCCGAGACGACGTGTATGTCCCGGGCGACCCGAAACAGGTTCTCCACGATCTGCATCGCCGAGTTGCCGCCGCCGACGACTACCACATCCTCGCCCTGGACAAACGAAAGGTCCTGGACGTTGCCGTAAAAGACCCCCTTGCGCTGGAACTGTTCCTCGCCTAGGACGTTGAGTTTGCAGCGGGTCATGCCCGTGGCGAGGATGACCGCCTTGGCTGTGTAGCTGCTCAGATCGGATAGCACTACGCGGTACCCCTCATCCAGCGGCTCCAGTTTCTCCACTTCGCAGATACGGTGGTCGACGTAGTTGGAATGCAGCAGCTGGGCCTTGAATCTCTTGGTCAACTCCGGGCCGGTGATGAAGTCATAGCCCATGTAGTTCTTGATCTTGGTGCTGTCGACAGCCTGGCCGCCGAGGTTGGCCGTTACCACGAAGGTGTCTATTTTCAACGTGGCCGCGTAGACCGCAGCCGTCATGCCTGCCGGCCCGCCGCCGATGATGATCAGGTCGTAGGCAACGCGGGGCTGCTTGCGAGGATGCGAGTGCACGAACTTGTCCCGACAGCCCTCCGAGCAGAAGTAATACGTTTGGCCCTCGTATTCGGCCGTGTAGGCCTCGCCCTCTTGCACTTCCATTTGGCATATGGGGTCCGTCTTCATTCCTGCATGCTCCTAGGCGGCTGTGGACTGTGGCTGTGCGCCTGCCCGGTTCGTCTCTCGTCGCGACTCATCTTCGCGCTCGACGTGCAGGAAGCGGGCGTTGATGGCCACGATGACGGTGGACAGGGCCATCAGGGCCGCTCCCGCAGCCGGGGAGAGAATTACGCCGAATGAGTACAACACTCCGGCGGCCAGCGGGATGGCGATGAGGTTATAGCCGGTCGCCCACAGGAGGTTCTGAACCATCTTCCGGTAGGTTGCCCGGGCGAGCTTCATGATGGCCGTCGCGTCGCGCGGGTCTGATCGCACCAGCACGATGTCCGCCGACTCAATAGCCACGTCGGTGCCGGCGCCGATGGCGATGCCCACGTCGGCCTGCGTCAGGGCCGGGGCGTCGTTGACCCCGTCGCCGGTCATCGCCACGACCAGACCGCGCCGCTGAACCTCCTTGACCTTGTCGGCCTTCTGATCGGGCAGGACCTCGGCGAAGTAATCGTCCAGGTCCAGTTCCCTGGCCACCCACTTGGCGACCGCCTCGGCGTCGCCGGTTATCATCATGGTCTGGATGCCCATCTCCCTGAGCCGGCTGAGGGCCTCGCGGGATTCCGGACGAACAATGTCGGCCAGGCCGATCGCGCCGACGACTTGGTCCTCCAGCATGACATACACAACCGTCTTGCCCTGTTCGGCCACGTCGCGGACCTTCTCGTTGTCCACTTCCAGGTCATTCTCCTTGAGATAGCCCGGGCTGACGACCCTGACGTTCCTGCCGTCTACGGTTGCCTGGGCGCCCTTGCCTGGGATTGCCTTGAAGTCCTTGGGCGCGGAGAAGTCGATGTTCCGCTCTTTGGCGCCGTCGACGATACCCTGCGCGATGGGGTGCTCGGACTGGCTCTCCAGGGAGGCCGCTAGCCTAAACACCTCGTTATCATCATGCTCGCCCAGCGAGATCACGTCCGAGACGCCGAAGCGGCCTTCGGTGAGCGTGCCGGTCTTGTCGAACAGGATGGCATTGACGTCGCGGGCGCGCTCGAAGGCGCTGCGGTCGCGGATCAGCAGCCCGCTCTTGGCCGAGATCGCCGTCGAGACGGCCACCACCAGCGGCACGGCCAGGCCCAGGGCGTGCGGGCAGGTGATGACCATCACCGTCACCATCCGCTCCAGGGAGAACTCGAAGGCCGCACCGAGCATCAGCCAGACCACCAGCGTGCCGGCGCCGACGCTCAGGGCGATGATCGTCAGCCACAGCGCCGCCCGGCTGGCGATGTCCTGCGTGCGGGAGCGGGATTCCTGGGCCTTGCGGACCATCTCGATGACCTGGGCCAGGTACGTCTGGTCGCCGGTCTTCCGCACTTCCATGGTGAAGGCGGCCTCGCCATTGACCGCCCCGCCAATGGCCTCGTCGCCAGGGGCCTTCTCCACCGGCTTGCTTTCGCCGGTCAGCATGGCCTCATTGACGCTGGTTCGGCCCTCGACGATCCGCCCGTCGATAGGCACCTTCTCGCCAGGCTTTACCACGACCTTGTCGCCGGGCTTGAGCTCGGTGACGGGTACGTCCTCCATGCCGCCGGAGTCCGTCACACGATGGGCCTCGGAGGGCATGAGCTGCACGAGCGACTCCAGGGCCTTGGACGCGCCCATGACGGACTTCATCTCGATCCAGTGGCCCAGGAGCATCACGTCGACCAGCGTCGCCAGCTCCCAGAAGAAGACCTTGCCCCGCAGGCCGAACACGACGGCCGAGGAATAAACATAGGCGACGGTGATCGCCAGGGCGATCAGCGTCATCATGCCGGGGCTCTTCTTGCGCAGCTCGTCGAAGAGCCCCTTGAGGAATGGCCAGCCGCCGTAGACGAAGATAACCGACGCCAGAAACCACTGGACATAGCTGTCCCCGGGGAACCGAAGCGTGTCGCGCAGCCCCAGGAAGCCCTGGATCATCGGGGCAAAGACAAGCACGGGGATCGTCAGCGCAGCGGAGACCCAGAACCGTCGGCGGAAGTCCGCCACCATGTGGGCGTGGTGGGAATGGTGATCGTGACGGCCGTGCCCTTCGTGCGCTTCATGGCCCATGTGGCCCTTGTGGGCCTCGTGGCCGGCATGGCCAGCCTGCTCGCCATGACCCTCGTCGGCAAGTTCCTGTGAGCCTCGACCTTCAGCATGTCCGTCATGGTGATCTTCGCGGGCATGGCCCTTGTGATGTTCCATCACGGCGGCGTTCCTTTCATTGGGACCTTCGCTGCACCAACGACGCCGGCATCGTACCGTCCCTTGGCTGGTTGCCTCTGGCCGTAACAGCCCCTTCGAGCAATTATAGCGCCGCTTAGCGATGCACTTGATCGTCGTGGTTGCTGATGCGGCGAAATGAGCGGTCTGGGTGAATCCTCTTGTTGAGTCGGCCACAGCGGGGGGATCACGGTCTGGGTTTGACCCCAGCCGGTCGATGCCAGCCCATGGCAAAGCATCTTGGCCTCCTTGCCGTTGATGGGTTTGTGGCCGTCAAATCCGCAAAGAGGCCTTTCTCTTGCCACTCCAACCAGACTCTTCGGGACAGTTACTCACCCTCCTGCGGCTCCGTCGAGCGGCGTCCGGGCACAGGCCGACGCGGCCGCTTAGTAGTGCTGCGCCAGCCACTGCTGGATGGCCTGCCCCTGCCAGAGGATAACCGCCACGGCCAGTCCCCACACGGCCACCGTCAATTGGAAGGGCCTGTCGCGGAGTATCAGGTCCGTCGGATCGCTGTAGATGCCAATGGTCGAGAGCATCTCGAATCGGCAGACGGCGTAGATGACTATCGGCAGCGTGTAGAGGAGGTAGTTCGTGCCGAAGTGCTCGACCGTCCGCGGGCTGGTGGCGTACAGAAGATAGGAGACGATGGCGATGCCGGCCGACAGGGTGGTCAAGTGAGTCAGGAGCTGCGGGGCATATCCCAGCAGCGTGCGGCGGTGCATGGCGGCGTCTTCCCTGTTGGCGATGGCCTCGGCCTCGATGCGCCGCTTGCAGAAGCCCATGAACAGGCAGATCGTGAACGTGCATGTGAACAGCCAGGGGCTGAGGTCCACGCGGATGGCCACCGCCCCAGCCGCCGCCCGAAGGACGAAGCCCATGGCGATGCACATCACGTCGATGATCATCCGGTTCTTCAGCCGCCAGGTGTAGACCGCCTGGAGCAGCACATACGCCCAGACCGTTGCCAGCGTCAGCATTCCGACGGCCAGGGCGATCGCCGAAGCTGCCAGGATCAGCACCATGGACTCCGCCCACGCGACGGAAACGGATACGTCGCCGCAGGCTAGCGGGCGGAGCTTCTTCTTGGGGTGCAGGCGGTCGCTGTCGCGGTCGCGGATGTCGTTGGCGACGTAGACGGCGCTCGCAGCCAGACAGAAGGCCACCGCAGCCGCCCCGGCCCGCAGCCAGATGACGGCCTCGTCCACGCGAAGGGAGAACACCACCGGGAAAAGCACGATGACGTTCTTGATCCAATGCCGCGGACGCGCCAGGCGAACTAGATGGGCGAGTTTCATATCTGTCCTACGCCGCAAGGCCATGCGCGGCTCAACTACCGGCCAGGAACTCTAATCGACAACTCGCGCATGTGGGCTTGAGGCCAACGGCTAACGTCGCCGAGGCTGAACCGGCCGCGGCGATTTGTCCATTCCATGCCCGCCGCCGCGCCGATAACATCTGGACCGATGGAAACCGAGTCACTCAACCGAGCGTCTGCGGGGCGACGGCTCTGGCCGCTGTGGCTGGCGTGCTTCGCAGCCTTCGCGCTGCTGTATGTCGCCACGGCCCAGCGCGGCGCGAGCTGGCAGGATAGCGGCGGCCGGCAATGGCGGATTCTGACCGGCGACTACGATGAGCCGCTGGGGCTGGCGTTGGTGCACCCGCTGTACACCGCCATCGGCCAGCTCGTCGCAGCCGTGCCGCTGGGCAGCGTTACCGCCAGGATAAACGCCTTCAGCGGCCTGGCCATGGCTGTTGCGCTGGCCAACCTCGCCGCTGTCGTGGCGCTGCTGACGGGCAGGCGATGGATTGGGGCGGCGACGGCTGGCATGCTTGCCGTCTGCCACACCGTGTGGTGGCTGTCCACGATCGCCGAGACGTACACGCTGAACGCGGCCCTGTTCACCGTCGAGATCTGGCTGCTGATGGTGCTGCTGGATCGCCCGAGGTGGCAGGTGCTGGTTGCGCTGGCGGCAGCAGCCGGGCTGAACTGGAGCGTCCACAACCTCGCGCTGCTGGCGATGCCCGTGTACGTGGTCGCCGCCGTCGCGCTGGTGGTCCGCGGGCGGCTGCCGGCGTGGTCGCTGGCCGCGGCGGCCGGGGCGTTCGTGGTGGGCGCCGGCGGCTACCTGGTCATGATCGTCTCCGAGGTCGTGTCGACCGGAGACCTGGCCGCGGCGGTCAACTCGGCGCTGTTCGGCCGATACCGCCAGGCCGTGCTGAACGTCGGCGCCTGGCCGGGAATGAAGGTCAACGCGGTGCTGATGGCGATGAACTTCGTGTCCTTCCTGCCTATCCTGGCCGTGATCGGCTGGGCGAAGCTGGCCGGCAGGCTCGGCCGAAAGCGCGCCGCCGCCATCGCGGTCATCACCGCCGTCGAGGTGGTGTTCGTCGCCCGCTACTCCGTGCAGGATGAGTTCATGTTCCTGCTGCCGACGCTGGTGATGGTCGCAATCGCGGCAGGGGTCGGCCTGGCTGCCGTCGCGGACGCCTCGCCGCGTTGGCGCAAGGCGGGCATCGTCGCCTGCCTGCTGTCGATCGCGGCGCCGCCGGTCTTCTACGCCGCCGCGCCCGCCCTGGCCAGGATGGCCGGCGCCAGGGCACGGCGCGCCCGGCAACTGCCTTACCGCGACGAGCTGCGCTACTGGCTGGTCCCGTGGAAACACAACGAACACTCAGCCGAGCGATTCGCCTGCGCAGCCCTTGCACAGGTCGGCGACGACGCGGTGGTGCTGCTGGACAGAACCGCTCTTAACCCCGTCCTCGTGGCGCGGAGGGTTCACGGCCTGGCCGGGGGATCGCTCGTGGCGGGCTTCGAAGGTCCGCTGCCTTACTACGACGACGACCCGGAGGGCTTCCGAGCGGCGCTCGGCGGCCGACCTCTCTACGTGCTCTCGCCGCAGGAGGGCTACATTCCGGGCAATCTCCTTGCCGATGCGACGTTTGTACAGGAGGCGGACGGCCCGCTATTCCGGGCCATTTGGCGCCGGCCCGTGGAGCCGACGTCGAGCGCAACTGCCGCCACGACAAGGCCCCAGTAGCCTGCCCGCATGCGGGCGTTTGCGCGTGCATTCCGGCCTGTTTGCGGGTACAATTACCATGGTCGAAATGTCCAAGAAGGCTGCAATATTGCTGGTCATCGCGCTGGCAGCGGCCTTGCCGGGACATCGGCAGGCAGCCGGCCAGGTCCGGGGCGAGGTGCAGCTCTCGGCGCCGGGCTACCTGCGAAGCGTCGGCACGACAAGCTCCAGCCAGGCGTTCCGCTCGTACTCCTATGGGCTGGGATCGTTGCAGGCGCCATCGGTCCACTCCGTGGGCAATCCGCTGCGGAGCTCGATCGAGTCGCGCGCCGTCTACTCGGTCAGCCGCGGCCTCGGCGCGCCGGGCACGTCGATGGGCGTCCCGTCGATGCTGGCCGCCCCGGCCTCCGGCTCTCGCATCTATAGCCCTCTGGCCAGCGCGATGCCGAGTCTGCCCGGCTTCGCCGGCGGCTCAGCGGGCTCCGTCACCGCGACGTCCCCACTGGAACAGGCGGCGTCGGCCTTCATTGGCGGCGTCGACCTCTATGAGGCGCCGCAAGCCCAGCAGGCTGCCGCTCCTATCA
>CAYUYH010000004.1:23446-29275 GCA_964449175.1 uncultured Planctomycetaceae bacterium | reverse complement strand
ATCGAGCGGATCAACACCGTCTCGTCGCCCTCCGCGCGCCCGCCGACCAGGGCGGCGATGGCGCGGACTGTCAGTGCTTCACCCATGGCCGACCTCGAGATGATAGCCGTCCGGTGTGTGTGGCTCAAGGTTGCCCGCTAGGCCCTGGCGCCGGCTGCTGCCCGCCCGCGGCCTTGGAGGCGGTGTACGCCTCGTTCATCCGAGCCAGCACCTCCTGGGTCATATCCATGCCGGGGCTGTAGTAGAGGACCTTGCGGTCGCGGATCTGGGCCAGCAGTTCGACGGTTTGGTCGGTCTGGACCAGACCGTGGTCACGGTAGAGCACCAGATCGATGCCGCGCTGGCTCGCTATCTCGCCGACGGCTTGGAGGATCTCCTCGTACATGTCCACTGTCAGCCGGCGATGCTCGCCGAGCATCCTCGCCTCTCCGACCTGCTGGGTGACGGCCAGGTCTATCTTGAGCCGCTCGGCCTCGGCCTGGCGGGTGTTGTACTCGTCGCTGCCCGGCTTGAGCGCCTCCATCTCCTTCTGCAACAGTTCGATCGCATTCCTGCGCTGCTCGAGTTCGGCGGCCAGGGCCTGGCGTCTCTCGTTGAGGCTCGCGGCGAGGTCCGCCGCTCGATTGTAGCTGGCGAATATCTCCGCGACGTCGCAGACGGCCATCCTCACCGGCGCGGGTGCGGGCGAATTGCTCTGAGCGCGGGTCTCGTTCAGCAGGAAGACCCCGCCTACCACGCAGGCGAGAATCGCTGCAACCATGTATGACTTTCTCATCAGTTCACCTCACTGTATTCGGGGACAGGTACTATTGTGCCGTTTCGGCGGAGGGCGCCGCAAGGGGTCACCGGCGAAGGAGACGTCAGAACGACCAGCCTATGGAGAAACTGAAGACCTGCGTGTCGTCTTCGCTGCTCTTGGCGATCGGGAAGCCGAAGTCGAAGCTCATCGGCACCTCGCCCATCAGCGGGATGATCCACCTCATTCCGAAGCCCGCGGACGCTCGGTAGGTCGTGATCTCCGTCGATTTCTCGACCGTGCCGGTATCGAGGAAGACGACTCCTCGCAGGACCTCGCCGACCAGGGGGAAGCTGTACTCAGCCCCGGCCAGCAGGAGGAACTCGCCGCCGATCTGGTCGTCGGTGCCTGCGCTGCGCGGGCTGATGCCTCGATAGTCGAAGCCGCGTATCGAGCCGATGCCGCCGCCGTAGAACCGCTCGAACACGGGGGAGTCGCCGCATATCCTGCCCGCGGTCGCCCGGGCGGCCAGGATGTGCTTGCGATCCAGCGCGTCGAGCCAGAGCGTGCGATAGTAGCGGTAGGTGCCGGTGATCTCGCTGAAGGTATAGTCGCCGGCGATCTGCTCGAGGGTCAACTGGAACCGGTCGCCCCTGCTGGGCGTCCAGCGGCTGTCGGTGCGGTCGCGGACGAACGTCAGTTTCGGCCCGGCCAGGAAGTTGTTGCCCTTTTCCTTGACGACCTCGGGCGGCGCGCCGCTGTCCAGGCTTTTCACGCTGACGTTCTCCAATCGCCCCGACAGCTCGACATACCAGCCGTTGGGGAACCGGTGGCCCACACTGGGGACGTAGCCGAACCGCTGCTCGTCGTATGTCTCGCGCGCCCGGTCGAAGAAGAAGAGCTTCTGGCCGAGGGAGTATTCCTTGTCGAACAGGCGCGGCTCGAACCAGTCGATGTAGGCCTGGTTCATCTCGGTGCCGGGCTCGAGTGACAACGTCAGCGTCTGGCCGGCGCCCTTCCACGCGTTGCCGAACAGCTTGCGCCTGTCGTTCGGCCAGCCGAGTATGTCGAAGTTGCGCTGCGTGTATGTGATGGTGCCGATCACGCCGCTGTTGGTGCTCACGCCGACGCCGAGCAGGATTTGGCCGGTCTGGCCCTCGTCAACGGTCACGACCGCGTTGCGCATGCCGGGGGCTGCGCCCTCGGGCACGATCGTCACGTCGTTGAACAGCCGCGTCTCCAGCAGCCCGCGCCGCGACTCGCCCACGGCCACCGTGTTGAACAACTGCTCGGGGAAGAACCGCAGCTCCCGGCGGATGACGCGGTCCTGCGTGACGGTGTTGCCGCGGATGTCGATCTTGCCGACGGTGTACTGGTCGTTCTCGGCGATATCGAAGACCAAGTTCACCAGGGCCGGGGCGGGCTCGGCGGCCGGAGCGGGGAAACGCCTTGCCGCCTGGACCGTCGCATTGATGTAGCCGATCTCGCCGTAGGCCTCTTGCACCTTCTTGATGTCTCGCTGATACGCCAAGGTGGTGAAGAACTCCCCGCTCTGGAGGCTCAAGCGCCCGGCAAGCTCGCTGTCGCTGAAGACCGTGTTGCCGTTGAAGAGGAGCTCGCCGATCCGGTATCGCGGCCCCTGGTCTATCTCGAAGGTGAGCACGGCCTTCTTGCGGTCGTCGGAGAAGTCCAGCCGGCTGGTGACCTTGGCGTCGAGGAAGCCATCGTCGGTGTAGAGGTTGCGGAGCGTGTCGACGTCGCGTGCGATCTTGTCCTCGTCCAGCGCGCCGGTCAGGAACGGCCAGAGCCTTACCTGTGAGCTGATGGACGTCCGCAGCTTCCACCATCCGAGGTGCGTGTTGCCCTCGAAGCGGATCTTCCGCACGATCGTCTTGACGCCTTCGTCGATGTGGTAGACCACCTTGCCCTCGCCCAGGGGGGCGGCGTCGACAGTGACGGAGGCCTGGCTGTAGCCCTTCTCGCGATAAAGGTTCTCCAGCGCCTTGCGCGACTGCTCGATGAGGAAGCGGTCGACGGGGTCGCCGGCGCCGATCGTCAGTTTCTTGGTCAGCGTTGAGGTCTTGATCTTCTCGTTGCCCACCAGCTCCACGGCGACGACGACGGCCCGCTCAGCCACCGTGAACGTAACGATGACGCCCTCTTCCGTGGCCGTCTTGGTGACGACGACGCCGGTGTACTGCCTGGTCTCCATCAGCCGCTTCTCATCGGCGGCGATGGTCGCCTCGTCGTAGGGCTCGCCCGCCCGCGTCTTGATCTGGCTGAGCACGGCCGCGTCCGAGACGCGCTGGTTGCCTTCGATGCGGACTTCCAGCACGGTCGACGGCGTCTGGGCGAGGGATTGGGGGGCCGCAGCCAGGAGGATCGTCAACGCCAGGACCGTCAAGACGCATCGCTTTGTCACGATCACAGGTGCTCCCGCGAAAGGGCTGGTGGTTGCCTGCCGGGGCGAACCGGCGGACGGCCAGTGCATTCTTGGGCGGGACAATACTTCGCCCCGTCGGGTATGTCAATTAACTTTCCTGCTGTCAAGGGCATCGGTGCGTCTGGGGGCCCGCCGGTCGCCCCGTGGCAAGCCGGCTGCCCTGTCCGCGGCGGGATTGCGGCGCGGGCGGCGGGAATCTAGAATGCCCCATCGGCGGGCAGGCTATCGACGGCGGCCGACTCAAACCGCGTGCAGTTCTTCAGGAACGCCAGTTTCACCACGCCGGTCGGCCCGTTGCGCTGCTTCGCGACGATCAGCTCGGTTATGCCGGTGGGCGCGTAGTCTTCCTCGCCCTGATGGTAGTAGTCTTCGCAGTGCAGAAGCGCGACGACGTCGGCATCCTGTTCGATCGAGCCGGACTCCCTCAGGTCGCTCATCCTCGGGCGGTGCGTGGGTCGGTCGGTCGGGCCGCGGTTGAGCTGGGCGGCGCAGATGACGGGTATCTTCAGCTCGCGGGCGAGCGCCTTGATCGCGCGGGATATCTCGGTGATCTGTTCCTGTCGGCTGTCGGCCCGGCCCGTGTAGGTCATGAGCTGGAGGTAGTCCACCAACACGCACTTGATGTCGTGGGCGACCTTCAGTCGCCTGGCCTTGGCGCGCAGTTGCAGGGCCGTCAGCAGCGGCGAGTCGTCGACGAAGATCGGCGCCCCCTCCAGGTCGCCGGCGGCCAGTTGGAGCTTCGTCCAGTCCTCCGCGCCGATCATCCCCCGCCGCATCTGCCGAAGGTCGAACCTGGCATGGCTGGCGAGCATGCGCTGGGCGAGCTGCTCCTTGCTCATCTCCAGCGAGAACACCGCCACCGGCGCCGAGTCCACCACGGCCATGTGCTCGGCGATGTTCATCAGCAGGCTGGTTTTGCCCATGGAGGGCCGGGCGGCCATGATGATCATCTCGCCCGCCTGGAAGCCGCTGGTCAGCTCGTCCAGCGCGTCGTATCCGCTGGCCTGGCCGGTGATCATCCGCCCGTCGTGCTCCTGGAGGGTCTCGAATGTCTTGGCCAGCAGGCCCTTCAGCGAGACAGCCTCCTCGCCGATCTGCTGGGCGGCGATCTGGAAGACGCTGTTCTCCGCCCGGTCGACGACCTCTCCGGCCTGGTCGGCCGTGTCATAGGCGTCCTGGACCATCTCCGTGCCGGCGACTATCAGTTCCCTGAGCATGGCCTTGTCGCGGACGATCGTGGCGTAGTACTGGGCGTTGGCGGCGCTGGGCACTCCCTCGGCCAGGGCCACCAGATACTCCACGCCGCCGGCCTGGTCGAGCTGCTTGCGCCTGTCCAGCTCGTCCCGCAGCAGCACCAGGTCGATGGGCTTGCCCGCCTGGCGGAGGTCTACCAGCGCCTGGAAGATGAGCTGGTGGGCCGGGCGGTAGAACTGACTGGCCGTGACGACCTGCACGATGATGTCGATGCAGGGGGCGTGCAGGATCATAGAGCCCAGGACGCACGCCTCGGCCTCTATCGCCTGCGGTGGCACGCGCTGGAGGGTGGGCACTTGGGCGGCGGAGGGAGGTCCGCCCACACCCGAAGATGCTCTTGCCGTTGTCATATGCGCCCTCCCTGGCTCACGTGCGCCGCGCCGAGACGGCGCGGCGGCAACGATCAGCTACTCCGCGGGCGGCTCGCCCGGCGCGTCCGGCTCGGCCGACTCAGCCGGCTGGGACGTTTCAACCGTCTCCACCGGCGGCTGGGGTGGCTCGGCCTGGCCTTCCTCCCGGATCGGCACGACCCAAACATGGATCATCGATTTGACGTCTTCACCGAAGACGACCTCGATATCGTATTTATCCAGTTGGCGGATGGGCGAGTCAAGGGCAATGTTATCGGCCTCCAGGAACACGCCTTCCTCGGCCAGGGCCGCGATGATCTGCGCCGGGCCGACCGAGCCGTAGAGGTGACCTTCCTCGTTGGCGCGGGCGGCGATTGTAACTTCTTTGCCGCGGACGGCCTCGGCCTTGGCCTCCGTCTCAGCCCGCTGGGCGGCCAGTTGGTCGAGGTACTGTTGCCGTTCGGCCTCGACGGCCTTGAGGTTGCCAGGCGACGGCACGACGGCAAGCTCTTGGGGCAGCAGGTAGTTGCGCGCGTAGCCCGGCTTGACCTCCACAACGTCGCCTATCCTGCCGAGCATTGAGATGTTTCTTCGAAGCAGCACTTTCATGCCTATCTCTCCGGTTGCTGGTTGACTTGGGCTCGGCCGGCTCAGCCGACGTAGGGCATCAGGGCCACGAACCGTGCCCGCTTGACCGCCCGCTTGCAGGACCGCTGATGGACGGCGCAGTTCCCGCTCCGCTTGCGCGAGTACAGCTTGCCCTGCTGGGTCGTCAGCTTGTTGAGGGAGCCGATGTCCTTGTAGTCGATCTCTTTGATCTTACCGCGGCAGAATCGGCACTTGGCCTGTTCCCGCACGCGGGACTTTCTCTTGCGTCTTAACTTCGCTGCGCCGGGCTTTGGCCCCATGAATCTCTTTCTTGCCATGACGTCTGTTTCCTTTGTCCTGCGCCTCGCTTGGCTGCGGGGCGGCGCGAATTCGGCTTCTGGCCTCTAGAAAGGTATGTCGTCGCCCGCGTCGAACGACCGCGGCGGGTGCTACATTTG
>CAYUYH010000004.1:0-23436 GCA_964449175.1 uncultured Planctomycetaceae bacterium | reverse complement strand
GGCCCCCGGCGGGGGGGTTTCCTCTATGGCCCCGGCGCCGGGGCGGGCGGGGGGCGGGGGGGCGGCCCGCCGCGCAGGCGCCGCTCGCCCGCCTGAGCCGCTGGGAGCGCCCAGGAACTGGAACCTTTCCACGATCACGCGGTGCTTGCTGCGCTTCGTGCCGTCCTTGCCCTCCCACGTGTCGTACTGGAGTCGCCCTTCGACGAGCACGCTCTTTCCCTTGTTGAGGTACTGGTTGATGGTCTCGGCCTGCTTGCCGTACGTGCGGCAGTCCACGAAGCACGTATCCTCGCGCTGCTGGCCGTCATTGCCGCGCCAGCGACGGTTCACCGCCAGGCCAAACTCAACCACGGGCATCTGGCTCGGCAGATAGCTCATCTGCGGGTCGCGGGTGAGGTTGCCCACGAGGATCACCTTGTTATAGTTGGCCATGTCTTCGCTCCCTTTGCCGCCAAGCGGCGGTTACTCGGTCTTGGCCGCGTCCTGGCCGTCCTGGCTGTCGTGTTCCTTGGTGGAGTCGTCTTGGCCCGTCGCCGCCTGTTCAGGAGCGGAGTCGCTCTGCTCCTCGCCGGCCGGCTCGGCCTCAGGGGCAGTCGTCGCCGCGCCGGCAGGGGCCGGCGTTTCGCTGGGGGAGGCCTCGGCGCCGCGCTCCTCGTCCCGGCGGTAGCGCCCTCTGCGGCGCTCGCCGTCGAAGTGCGAGTCGCGCGGGCCGGCGGGCTTCGCCGTCGACGCCCGCTCCGTCTCGATCTCCTCGTCCGTCAGGCGATCGCGACGAAGGATCAGCACGCGCAGTATCCGCTCATCGAGCTGGCAGTCGTGCTCTATCTCGCGGATGCGCGAGGGGTCGGCGCTGAAGAAGCTCAGCGCGTACAGCCCCCTCTTGTGCCCGCGGATGTCATAGGCCAGCCTGCGATCGTCCCAGGCCTTCAGCATCAATACCTCCGCCTGGTATCTCGACAGAACCTCGCGAACCGGCGCGGAGGCGGCCTCGAAATCCGTCTCACCCGCCGGCAGCACGAACATGCCCTCGTACCTCTTGGTTTCTTGGCTCATTTTCGAGTCCTGTTCCGAAGCCGCACTCAGGCCCTCTCAGCCGGCGCTAGCTTTCCGTCCTTCTGTTGTAGGTGTCCATCACGTATGTCAAACCGTTGACTATCCAATCCTCGACGGCCTGCGCCGCCCGCGCGACGGCATCGTCGGCTGTCTGCTGCTCGCAGGCATTGAAGGTCTTCAGCACGAAATCCGTCGCATCCACGCCGGCCGGCGGAGAGCCGATGCCGATCCTCAGCCGCGGCACCTCCTCGCCGCCCAAGGCTCCCAACACATCCGCCAGGCCCTTGTGGCCGCCGCTGGAGCCGCCGCCGCGAACACGCAACTGCCCGAGCGGCAAGGCCAGGTCGTCCAGCACGACCAGCACGTCGCCGCGGTCGGCCTTGTAGAAGCTCGCCAGTTGCCCGACTGCTGAGCCGGACAGGTTCATGAACGTATGCGGTTGGAACAGCATCACTCGCCGCTGCCGGCCGGCCAGTGTCGGCCGCGCGTCGACCAGCCGACCTTCGAAGGCACGTCGGCCCTCGCTCGCGCCCCAGCGGCTCGCCAGGGCGTCCGCCACCGCGAAACCCACGTTGTGCCTCGTGCGGCCGTATCGCCGCCCGGGGTTGCCCAGGCCGACGACGAACCTGACCTTCTCGCTGTTGCTCTCCTGCTGCACGGTCCATTCCAAACCTCAGCCGACTGCCCGCCGCAACGCCTACTCGGCGGCCTTGGCCGGCTCGGCGCCCTCTTCCGGCTCCTTCTTCTCGCCGATGACCTCGGGCTCGGCTTCCTCGGCCTCTTCCGGCGCGGCGGCGACTTCTTCCTCTTCCACCTGGGCGACCGTGGCCACGACTGCCTCCGGCTCGTCGAGCAGCTTGGCGCCCTCGGGCAGCGCCAGGTCCCTCATGTGAAGCACGTCGTCCAGCTTCATCTCTCCCACCTGGACGCGAATGTCCTCGGGTATCAACCGGACGGCGCACTTGATGGTCACTTCGCTGTTGATCTGCTGAAGCACTCCGCCCTCCGACAGGCCCACCGGCGTGCCTCGCAGCACGATGGGCACCGTCACCTCGACGGCCTCGTCTAGGTCCACGCGGGTGAGGTCGACGTGCAGGATCACCTGGCCCAGCGGGTCGTATTGTACGTCCTTGATGAGGACGTTTTGGGACTTGCGGTCCAGTTTCAACTCCAACAGCCTCTCTCCGTGCGCCAGGGCCGCCTCCACGTCGTGCCGGTCCACCGTGATCGCGACCGTCTCCAGGCCGTGCCCGTAGACGATGCCGGGGATCTGCCCGCCCTTGCGGAGGGCCTTCACCTTGCGAGTGCCGATCGCATCTCGCTTACTCGCCTTCACAACTGCCATGAGATCATCTCCCGGGCCGCGATGCCTACGAGCGGCCGCCGTTGATCGAGAACAAGCTGCTCACTGATTCGTCGTTGTGGATTCTGTGTATCGCCTCGCCGACCAGCTCCGCCACCGACAGCACCTTCAGCTTACTCAGCGCGTCAATCTTGTCCTGGCCGATGGGGATGGTGTCGGTGACGACAACTTCGTCGATAGGCGCCTCGCGGAGCCGCTGGATGGCGGGCTCGCAGAGGATCGCGTGCGTCGCGCCCACGTAGATCGCGCCCGCGCCGCTGTCCTTGCACAGCTTTGCCGCGCCGGTGACCGTGCCGGCGGTGGTTATCATGTCGTCCATCATCAGCACGGTCTTGCCGGCAACGTCGCCTATGATCCGGCCATGCTCGACCTCATTGTCGCTCACGCGGCGCTTGTCGATGATGGCCAACTCGCCGCCGAGGCGATCGGCGTACATCCTCGCCCGCTTGGTGTTGCCGACGTCCGGGCTGACCAGCACCAGGTCGGTCAGCTTCCGGGCGGACCAGTATCGGCTGAGGACCGGCTCGGCGTAGAGGTTGTCCACGGGGATGTCGAAGAAGCCCTGAATCTGTGCGGCATGTAGGTCGACCGTCAGCACCCGGTCGGCGCCGGCGGTGGCGATCATGTTGGCGGCTAGCTTGGCGGTGATGGGGACGCGGCCTTCGTCCTTGCGGTCCTGGCGGGCGTAGCCGAAGTACGGCATCACCGCGGTGATTCGTTCGGCCGACGCCCGGCGGGCGCAGTCGATGAAGATCAGCAGCTCCATGATCGACGTGTTCACGTCCCCGCACGTGGGCTGGATTATGAACACGTCCCGCCCGCGGACGTCTTCTTCCAGCTTCACCAGCAGCTCCCCGTCGGGGAACGGGCTGATCTTGACCGCCCCCAGCGGCACGCCGAGGTAGTCGCTGACCTTCCTGGCCAGGGCTGGATTCGCACGCCCCGTGAACAGCTTGAGCTGGGCTAGCATCGCGGGTCTCCTATCTGTCGGCGGCGGGCCAGGATGGCCTCGACCTCCGCAAGCTGCTCGACTGTATTGATGCTCAGCACTTCTTCGCTCGGCACGGCTGCGACCGCGGCAAGCTTCCTGCCGTCGGCCCGCAGCAGCGACAGCGCGTCGGTGAGGTAGTACTCGCCCTTGGCGTTGTCGTTTGTCAGGCGGCCTATCACGGAATTCAGCGCCGCGGCCTCGAAGCAATAGACCGAGACGTTCACTTCCTTGATCCGCTTCTGCTGCTCGTCGGCGTCGAGGAACTCGACGATGGCAACAAGGTCGCCGGCGTCGTCGCGGACGACGCGTCCGTACCTGCCCGGCTCGGGCAGGATGCTGGTGGCCAGCGTGCAGGCGGCGCCGCTCTCGCGGTGCGTGGCCAGCAGCTTGCCGAGCGTCTCGCCGCGAATCAGAGGGCCGTCGCCGGCAAGCACCAGCACCTCACCCGTAAGCCGCCGCAGATGATCCCGGCAGACCATCACGGCATGGCCCGTGCCGAGCTGCGGCATCTGCTCGACCCACGTCAGCGGGTACGGCGAGTCGGCGAACGTCTCACGCACTTTCTCGGCCTGGTGGCCTATGACGACGACCATCTCGTCGCAGCCGACTTCGGCGCATGCGTCGAGCACGTAGGCAAGCATGGGCCGGCCGCACACGGCGTGCAGGACCTTCGGCAGGTCGGACTTCATCCGCGTGCCCATGCCGGCGGCAAGGACCACCGCCGCCAGGCTGCCGTTGTCGTTGCCGCTGGCCAATCGAGTACCTCAAGACATCTCGCAGCCCGCACGGACACCGCGACCTCTCGCGCGATCCACACGGACTCGTCAGGCGATTATTCCTACCCGGCCAGGACTCGAACCTGGAACGGAAGGACCAAAACCTTCTGTGTTTCCAATTACACCACCGGGTAGTGGTATAGGCGCCGGCCTATCGGGCGTCTGGTACAGCCGGCGCCTGCTAAATGTAGCGGCGGAGGACCCATCCTGGAGTCTGAGCGGCCGGCCGCAACCTCGCCCGCCCATTCCCCGCCACAGCGGGGACGCTCCGTGAGGACGGAAGACGCCTGTTCACAAAGCCGGGTGAATCTACCGGCTCGCACGCGGCCTGTCAAGGCGATCAATCGACATCTTCGGGCATCTGCGCGGCGGGGCTGCCGCTCGCGGGTGGCGGGGCTCCCGCCTCGCCACCTTCTTGACCATGCGCTTCGGCGCGTCGGGGCAGGAGCCCCGCCGCGCCAATGGATGTGCGGGGAACCGCGGGATTGGCTGTCGGCGTGTTGACGGCGGCGGCGAAGGCCGTATAACCGTGTACCGCGACACGCGGCAACCCCCACAAAGGAGCGCGACATGGCAGTGGCCCGCGAAGTGATGGAGAGCGTCTACCAGGCCGCCCGCACGCCGCACAAATACGGGATCATCGTCAAGGGCGACAGCGGCGAGTCCGTGGACTGCCCCAGCGTGTTCCGCCACGGCGGCAGGTGGTACATGATGTACGTCGCTACCGACGAGCTCAAGACCGGCTACGAGACATACCTCGCCGTCAGCGACGACCTGCTGGCCTGGACGAAGCTCGGCAAGATACTGGCGTTCTCCAAGCTCGGCTGGGACGCCTGGCAGGCCGACGGCGGGATTGCCCTGCAGGACACCACCTGGGGCGGCTCCTGCGAGCTGGGCGCCTTCGACGGCAAGTACTGGCTGAGCTACATCGGCGGCGCCAAGAAAGGCTACGAGCCGGACCCGCTGTCCATGGGCCTGGCCTGGACGACCGCGCCCGACCAGGCGACCGAGTGGAACCGCCTAGCCGACAACCCGATCCTCAGTCCCGACCAGCCGGACGCCCGCACCTTCGAGCAGCGAACGCTCTACAAGAGCAACATCTTTCGCGACGCCGCCCGCACGCTCGGCCATGAGTTCGTGATGTTCTACAACGGCAAGGAGACCTCCGGCACGGAGCGGATAGGCATGGCCGTCTCCGACGACATGGTCCACTGGTCGCGGTTCGGCGACGGGCCGGTGATCGACAACTCGCACACGGCTCCCAGCGAGTCGTCTGAGGCGACGAGCGGCCGGGGCGGCTTCAAGGGAATCTCAGGCGACCCGCAGATCGTCCGCATGGGCGACGTGTGGGTGATGTTCTACTTTGGGGCGTTCTGGAAGCCTTCTGTGCCAAAGGCGTTCGACACCTTCGCCTGCTCGGACGATTTGGTGAACTGGACGAAGTGGGAGGGCGAGCATCTCATCGCGCCGTCCGAGCCGTGGGACGAGACGTTCGCCCACAAGCCCTGGCTGGTGAAGTGGGCCGGCGCAGCCTACCACTTCTACTGCGCCGTCGGCGACCAGGGCCGAACCATCGCCGTCGCCACGTCCAAGCCCATGCGGTAGACTCGCGGCCATGACTTCCGTCGAGCTGACAGAGCAGGTCAAAGGGCTCGCCCGCGCGGAGGGCTTCTTGTCCGTGGGCATCGCGGCGGCCGGGCCGGCCCCGCATGCCGAGGCGCTGCACGACTGGCTGGCCAAGGGCTACGACGCGCAGATGGCCTACATGCGGCGCAACCTCGCCAAGCGCCTCCGGCCTGACGTGCTGGTGCGCGGCGCGCGGACCGTGATATGCCTGGCTGCCAGCTACGCCGTCGGTGACGACGCCGGCGAGGAAGGCCTGGTCGCCCGCTACGCCCGCGGCCGGGACTACCACAAGGTCCTCAAGCGCCGCTGCATCGGCTTGATGGACGCGATCCGCGCGATCGAGCCGAGCTTCGTCGGCAGGTGCTTCGTGGACTCGGCGCCCGTGATGGAGCGAACCCTGGCCGCCGCCGCCGGGGTCGGCTGGATCGGACGCAACGGCTGCCTGTTCGCCGCCGGCGCGGGCAGCTACTGCCTGCTGTGCGAGATCGTCTGCAACCTGCCGCTGACCCCCGACGCGCCCGTGCCAGGTGAGTGCGGCGATTGCCGTGCGTGCGTGGCCGCCTGCCCGACCGGCGCAATCGACGGGTCGGGGCTTCTCGACGCACGCAAGTGCGTCAGCTACCTCACGATCGAGCACGCCGGCGAGATCGACCCCGCGCTTCGTGCGAAGATGGGGCGGCGCGTCTTCGGCTGCGACGCTTGCCAGGTCGTCTGCCCACACAATCAAGACGTACCTGCGGGAGACCCCGAGCTGACCACTCCCCTGCCGCCGGCGTCGGCTGGGCTGGGGCAGATGCTCGCCTGGTCCGAGGGCGACTGGGACGCGGCGACGGCCGGGTCAGCCGTCAGGCGGGCGGGCTACGAGCAGCTCATCCGCAACGCAGTCATCGCCGCCGGCAACAGCGGCGACCCGTCACTGCTGGCCCCGCTGGAAGAAGCGGCGGCCCGCCATCCCGCCCACGGCGAGCTGGTCCGCTGGGCGATAGGCAGACTTGAGCCGGGCGGCGGCGAAGTCCTTTGACCCAGCCGGCGGCTGCGGCGTATAAGATGCCCGCCGGAGGTGAAACCATGACATCCGAGACAAGCAAGGTGGACACGCAGGCCGTCGAACAGGCCGTCGAGAAGATCCTCCGGGCGATCGGCGAGGATCCCGCCCGCGAGGGGCTGCGCGGAACGCCCCGACGCGTGGCGGACATGTACGCCGAGCTGTTCAGCGGGATGTTCGACGATCCGGGCAGGCACCTGAAGGTCGGCTTCTCCGAGCGTTACGACGAGATGGTGATCCTGCGCGACATCCGCTTCCACTCGATGTGCGAGCATCACCTGCTGCCGTTCGTGGGCTTGGCCCACGTGGCCTATCTGCCCAAGGGCAAGGTCGTCGGGCTGAGCAAGCTGGCCAGGGTCGTCGAGACCTGCGCGCGCCGCCCCCAGGTGCAGGAGCGCCTGACCAAGCAGATCGCCGACCTGATCATGGACAAGCTGGACGCCAAGGGCGCCGGCGTGATCATCGAGGCCACGCACACCTGCATGACCATCCGCGGCGTCCGCAAGCCCGGCTCGGTCATGGTCACCTCCGCCATGCGCGGACTGTTCAAGAGCAACCTCGCCACGCGCACCGAGGCCATCAACCTGCTCACCGGGGGCAGAAGCCTCGTGATGTGAGACAGGAACCCATAGTCAGTAGCCAGGGCTCAGTAGCCAGGGAACATCGGGGGCCGGGGCCACCCATGGCCCCAAGCGAACTGCAGCTTGAATCCCAAGGGTATTCGTCGTAGGATTGCTGGGTAGAATGCGGAGCCTGGGAGGCAGCATGGACGTGAGTGGGACTCCGACCCGTAGCATGGCGAGAAGGAAGAGCAAGCGCCCGCGCGGCGTGGCGCGTCGTCCTTTGAGAGCCGCTGAGTTCTTCGCCGGGATCGGGTTGGTGCGGCTTGCGTTGGAGCGTCAGGGGTGGGATGTCGTTTTCGCCAACGATATCGACCCCAACAAGGCTGCAATGTACCGCGCCAACTGGCCCAGCGACGATCATCTGACCGTTGGGGACATTCATGCGCTGAGGGCGGAGGATGTGCCGACCTGCGACATGTTCACCGCGTCATTTCCATGTAACGACCTTTCCATCGCAGGCCGATGGGAAGGCTTGAACGGGAAGGAGTCCTCGGCATTCTGGGGCCTGGTGAAGATCATTAGCGACATTGGCGAACGCCGACCGCCGTTGCTGCTAATAGAGAACGTTGTCGGGTTCTTCATGCGGAACGATGGGCATGACTTCGCGGAAGCTCTTACCGCGCTGAACCGGCTCGGATATGCAGTGGACGCTTTCATCTTGAATGCCTGGCACTGGGTCCCCCAGAGCCGACCTCGCCTGTTCGTCGTGGGCAAGCTCGCCCCAGGGTTGGAAGGCCGAGCGTTGGCCACGGCCTCTCGTGCGCGCCCAGAGGCTCTCGCACAGTTCATCAACGAGCGCAGGGACATATCTTGGGACATTAGACGCTTGCCCTCACTGCCAAGGCCAAAGATGCGTTTGCACGAGATCATCGAAGATCTTCCAGACGACGACCCGCACTGGTGGAACAAGCAGCGTGCGGACTACTTCATGAGCCAACTGAGCCGCAGTCACGAGGTCCGCGCCAAGTTGATGATTGGCGGGAGGTTCTTCACCTACGCCACAGCCTTTCGGAGGGTCCGGAACGGGAGAAGCATGGCCGAGCTTAGGACCGATGGCATAGCCGGCTGCCTACGGACGCCCCGAGGGGGGAGCGGGCGACAGATTCTCCTGAAGGCGGGTAGGGGGAGGTATCAAGTCAGACTCCTCACTGCTCGAGAGTGTGCTCGGCTTCAGGGGGTTCCGGATGAGTACGTCATCGACGTCCCCCTGAATAGGGCCTTGTTTGGCTTCGGGGACGCCGTCTGTGTCCCAGCAGTCGAATGGATTGCGAAACACTATCTCACTCCAATGGCCCAGACGCTCCGGCGGATGAGGGCGCAACCTTCCCTCTTCTAGACTCATGGGTATTGTCTCCGACAGTTTCGTAGACAGGCACATGAAACAGGGCGAGCGCTACGTCCCCGCTCGGCTTCAGGCGGCTCTCGCACTCCTGGAGAAGCTGCGGGACGACCCTTCGTTGAGGCTTGAGAGTCACCTCGCCAGCAGGGGTAGTTCCGGGCTTCGGTCGCACGAGACCTACGGCAACCGAGCGCACGAGCGGTTGGGCATTCCGCCAATCAACAAGAACCATGGCCGACGATCGTCAAGTCTGCAGGACTGGGGCCAGGAGCTTCTGGAAACCCTTAGGCGGTCTGGGTTTGAGAAGGGAGACTCGGCCACTCGTGACCGGCTGCTCGATGGGGCCCAGGCTCCATTCGCCCAGGCATTGAGGGAGATCCTTGAACAGGTGCCGCTCGTGGCTCGCTTCTCCGGACGCAGTGCAGAAGCTATCATACGGGACGTTCTTCGCCAAGCGGAAGAGAAAGGGAAGTCCGGTGATGTGGCCCAGTATCTCGTGGGAGCGAAGCTCACGCTCCGGCTTGGGCGACTCCTTCCGATCGATCCGGCCAACAAGGGCGACCGCAAGTCCAGAACTGATCGTGACGCGAGGCAAGGTGATTTCGAGATCGGCAACACTGTGATTGAGGTGGCCATGGGCTTGCCCGACGAGAAGCACATGGCGCAGACTGCGGACGCTCTGGAGAATGCCCAGATTGAGGTACGCCTGCTGACACGCGCAGACCGTGTTGCGACCTGGTTCGGCGAGTTTGCGAATTCAGGCGAGATAGACATGCGGCGAGTTGTGGTGGCCTCGGTTGATGGGTTCGTCGGGCAGAACATCATGGAGCTTGGGAAGTTCTCAGCCAAGGGCAAGGCTCATCAGTTGCGGTGCCTTTTCGACATATACAACAAGGACTGGGTAGCGACGGTTGGGACTCCGGGCATCCGAGTGGACGTAAGGTAGCCCCCAAGTGACGGATACGTTTACCAAGACCGAGCGCTCTCGCATCATGGCTGCGGTTAAGTCTGAGGACACCACGCCGGAACTAGTTGTCCGAAGACTCGTCCATTCCATGGGATATCGGTACCGTCTGCATCGCCGCTCGCTCCCCGGGACGCCTGACCTTGTGTTTCCTCGCACGCGCAGGGTGATAGACGTTCAAGGGTGTTTCTGGCATATGCACTCCTGCGGTCGCTGTCGCATTCCGTCGTCGAGGCGCAGGTACTGGGTTGCCAAGTTGCGGTCCAACGCTGCGCGTGACAAGCGAAATCGCGCTGCGTTGCGAAAGGCAGGTTGGCGAGTTCTGGTGGTCTGGGAGTGTCAGACGCACCCTTCCCGTCGGACGCGCCTTGAGAGAAGAATCAGGGGTTTTCTGTCTTCTTCGGGGTAGTGGTGCTCATATCCCCCTCCCCACAGGGGCGCTTCTCCCTGGCTACTGACTACTGACGACTACCCACTAGTATATCACCGGGCTGGGCCGAGCAGCTCCTCGACGGCGGCGGGGATGTCCGCCTGCTGCATGAACGTCTCGCCCACCAGGATCGCGCTTACGCCGGCTGCGGCCAGGCGGTCGACGTCGCCGCGCGTCTTGATGCCGGACTCGCTGACGACGGGCAGCTTGCGGTCGCCCATGTCGGCCAGCTCAGCCATGCGGGTGGTGTTGCGGATGTCAGTCTCGAAGGTCGTCAGGTCGCGGTTGTTGATGCCCAGCAGAGCGTATCGCGGGTGCGGGATGCCCACCAGCGCCCGGACGGCGAGGATTTCCTCGACGGTGTGGACCTCCACGAGCACGGTCATCCGCAGCTCGGTGGCCAGGATCGCCAGGTCCATCAGCAGCGCGGTGGGGATGGCTGCGGCTATCAGCAGTATCGCGTCGGCGCCGGCGGCGCGGCTCTCGTAGACCTGGAGCGGGTCGATGATGAAGTCCTTCCGCAGCACGGGCAGCTTGACGGCCCGGCGGACGGCGGCGAGGTAGGCGAGGCTGCCCTGGAAATACGTTTCATCCGTCAGCACGCTGATCGCGTTTGCGCCGGCGGCCTGGTAGTCGCGCGCGATGGCTACGGGGTCGAAGTCGGCCCGGATGACGCCGGCGGACGGCGAGGCCTTTTTGACCTCGGCGATCAGGGCCACGGGTCTGCGCGGCGGCTTGGTCACCACGGCCGAGTAGAAGTTGCGGGCACGGGGCGCCTCGGCCGCGGCGGTCTGCAAGTCGGCCAGGCTGCTGCGGCTGTGGAGCCGGGTGACCTCTTTGCGCTTGGTTTCCAGGATTGTCTGCAATATATTCCGCGACATATCTCCGCTGCCATTGCCGGACTCGAGCGTTTTCCCACGTTAGTCCTATGCCTTCATTTATGTCAAATGCTTTGTATGGCCAGCCCGCGGCAGTCCGCCTGGCCGACGCCGCGACGAGCGGGGCGGCAGCCGAGGCCGCCAGCCGGCCGATACGCCTGGACGCGCCGGCTACGTCAGCGATGCTGGCCGTCGTCGCCGTCGGGGTGTGCGTGCTTGCCGTGTGGGTCATCCGCCGGATCGCCAGGCCGGCCAAGCTCAGCCTCGCCAACACGCCCGGCAGGGGCAACACGATCCACCCGGCTCACATAATCATGCTGCTGATGGCGTGGCTGGGCTCGTCGTTCGCCGCGCAGGAACTGCTGGGGTTCGTCTGGCCGGGGGGCTTGCCGCAAGCGGGGGTGTTGGCCGGCCTGTTCGGCCAGGTCGTCTGGCTGGTCGCGTCGCTAGGCGTGGCGGCGGTGACCTTCCGCAACGGTTTCGTCCGCGGCATGGGGCTGAGCGTCCGCCACTGGATGTACGACACGGGGCGCGGCGTGATGGCCTACTTCGCCGCGATACCGGTATGCTTCGGCCTGGTTACGCTCTCCGCCTACGTGTTCCAGGCCATCCACGGCCAACCGTCGCCGAACCACGAGATGCTGACGATACTGGATGAGGTGACGGTCTGGTGGCGGGTGCTGGTGATATTCTCAGCGGTGGTGATGGCTGCGCTTGCCGAGGAGGTCTTCTGCCGGGGGCTGCTGCAATCGATGCTGCGGCGATACACGGCTCGGCCTTGGCTGGCGATAGTGCTGAGCTCGGCCTTCTTCTCGCTGATGCACCTGACCGCAGCCGACGACGGGAAGACCATCGTCTGGACGCCCGTGCTGCCGATGTTCGCGCTGGGGATCGTGCTGGGTTACAACTACGAGCGCTCAGGCCGACTGCTGGCCCCCATCCTCACGCACGCGGTCTTCAACGCCGTCAGCGTGGGGATCTACATGTACGCCCAGGGCTGACGGCCCAGCCGTGCACGGCGGCGCGCGGCTCAGCCGTGGAGCTTGACGGCCAGCTCGGCGATCATTTGGCCGTAGTCGAGACACTCCTTGCGGGCGCGCTCGTCCATCTTGCCGATGGCTACGGGCCCGTAGTGGGCGCCCTTCGGCGTTCCCTGGACCACCATGCCGTGGATCATCAACGCCTGGAGGATGGCCAGGATCGTCGTCTCGCCGCCGCCGGCCAGGTTGCCGCTGGAGGTGAACGCCCCGCCGACCCGCCCTTTCAGTTTGCCGTGGAAGGCGACCGACGCGTCGAGCAGCTCCTTTATCTCCGCGGCCATCGTGCCGTAGTAGGTCGGCGAACCCACCACGACCGCATCGTAGGCTTGCAGGTTCTTGGCCTCGACGTCGTGGATACTCTTGACGTCCGCCTCGGCGCCCTTGACGCCGCCGGCGCCCTCGCCGATCACCTTCGCCATCTCGGCGGTGTGGTTGGTCTTGGAGTAGTAGCAGACGAGTACCTTGGCCATGATCGTCTCCTTGCATCAAGCACATCATACCGCCGTGCCCAACGGAGCATTGTCGGCGGGCAATGAGTTCGCGAGTCAATCAGAAGGGGGCACGCGATCCGAGGCTACCAGGCGCGAACTTGCCAAGCCGGCCTGCCAAGGCGAAGTTCGACGCGAGACGCAATCAGCGAGACCACGCCCGGCTCCGCCCCGACAAGCCGGGGCTTCGCCGAGGCAGTCTTCCTTCGCCGGCGAGCGGCGAACGAAGACTGGAGCCGATGGGGCTTGAACCCATGACCTCCTGCATGCCATGCAGGCGCGCTCCCAACTGCGCCACGGCCCCAATGCGCCCGGAAAGACATCGACGCCGCCCGGGCCATTCAGTGAGGCGCTTCTATCACGCGGGCCGGCCGCAGTCAAGCCCTTGGCGGGCGCCGCGCCGGCAGCGGCGGCGTGAAGGCAGCGCCGCGCGTCACCACTCGTTGCCGCGGACAATGCAGCAGTTGCCTCGCATCTCAGGCGGGACGGCGTCGAGCACGGCTTGCGCCTCGGCCAGGTCGTCGCACAGGACGAACAGCCCGCTGCCGCTGCCGGTCATGGACACCGGCGCTGGCGCCGCTGCCGCAAGCGCGTCGTATGCTCGGCCAAGCTCGGGCGCAACTCGCCTCGTCGCGGGCAGGAGCTGATTGACAAGCAGGCCGCGCCACTGCGAAGGCCGCTGAGTGAGCAGGCCGACGTCGATCTGCTCGGCCGGCGGGTTTTCAAGATCGTCAAACGCGAGGTACACCTCCGCCGTGGGACAGGCCAACTCGCTTAGATGCAGCACAGCCCAGAACGGATGCACGGTGACAGGCTCGAGCTGCTCTCCCCTGCCGGTCACCCTCGCCGCCGGCGGGCCTAGGAAGGCCGGCACGTCGCTGCCAAGCTGCCCGGCCAGCTCGTGCAGCAACCGCGCATCGGCCCCCACGCCCCACAGCTCGCTCAGGCCGACAAGTACCGCTGCGGCATCGGCTGAGCCGCCGCCCAGGCCGCTGCCGGGAGGTATGCGCTTGAGCAGCCGAATGTCCGCCCCGCAGCCAGCCCGCCCCTCTGCCAGCAGCCGGGCCGCTCGCAGCGCGAGGTTCTGCTCGTCGCTGCCGCAGTCGGCCCCGCTGCACGCGAAGCCGATCCGCCCGTCGTCGCGTGGGGCCAGTGATATCTCGTCGTAGAGTGTCACTCTCGCCACGAGCGAGTCCAGGCCGTGATAGCCGTCATCCCGCCGTGGGCCGACGAGAAGGTTGAGGTTCAGCTTCGCCGCCGCGGCTAACCGCAACCGCCCCCCCTCGTCGCGCCGCAGCCGCGGCTGAGGCGTGCACATGTCCCGGTCCGACAGGCTGGGGGGGGCGTCGTCTGGTGTCCCGTTTGCTTCGAGCACGGGACGATTATACGCTGCCGGCTTCCGTGGCCAGGAGCGCAAAAAGAAAGCGGCTCATCGCCGCCATAACTGCACACCGACACATCAATTCGGCACTGTCCGACGGAGCGCTGACAGCCCCGTGGGATACAGCCTCCGCAGCGGCAGCACGCTAGTGCGACCGCCAGCCGCCGACGGCACCAGGGTTCACCACAGCCTCCAGCTCAACTGCTCCCCCCCGCGTCCGTCCTAGCCGCTGGCGGCAAGCCTCCTGATCGTATGGCTCAGCTCCTGCATGTCCGAGGGATCGCCAAACAGGGGCAGCCCGGCCTGGGCTCGCTGCGTATACATAATGATATTGTCCTGCTTGGCTCTGTCGGCTTCTTCGTTGTAGTCCTCTTCGCGAGCGAAATGACTAGGCCGGAACGCACGCATGTACGCACCTCCGTCGGATGCCTCCGCGGCCCGTGCACACTACAACTCTGGCCGGATGCTACGTCGGGTTGCCCCGACTACGGCGAAATGCAACTCCGTTTAACCTCGCCGGACCTCCTGTCCAGACACACAACAGATATGACGCATTAATTATTGCCGATCGCCGACACCCCGGCAAGGAAAAACTCAGACCTTTTTCCCCCCGCTCGGCCGACGCAGAACCGCAAGATCCAAGCCATTGTCGCGGCTCACTGCCGCGCTGCGAGTGTCGTTGCCTCTCGCCGCGTGCCGGTCTACAATCACCGCGACGTCCGCAGGGACTCCCCATGAGCGACGAAACCGTTTCCATCGCGATCGAAACCTCCTGCCGGGCCGGCGGGCTGGTGCTGGGCATCGGCGACGAGCAGCGGCACGCGGTCGCCTTCGACGCCTCGGCCCGGCACGCGACGCGCCTGGTCGCCCACCTGGCCGAGATGGTCCGTGCCGCCGGCCTCCGCCCGGCTGACGTGGGCGAGCTATACGTCTCTGCCGGACCGGGCAGCTTTACCGGCCTCCGCGTCGGCATAACCGCTGCTAGGACAATGGCCCAGGCGATACCGCACCTGCGCTGCGTGGCCGTGCCGACCGCCCTGGCCGTGGCTGAAAACGCCCGCGACCTGGATTGGCAGCACCTGGCTGTCGTCTTCGACGCCCGCGAGGGAGCGGTCCACGTCAGCCTGTTCTGCCGTTGCGGCGATTCGCCGGCCCCAGCCAACACAACGGCCGGGCTGTGGCGGCCTGAGAAGTTCCTCGCCTCGGCGCCCCGCCCGCTGCTGCTGATAGGCGAGGGCCTGGCGTATCACGACATGGCCGCCGAAGGCGTGACGTTGGCCGACGCCTCGCTACACCTGCCTACGGCTGAGGGCGTGTGGTGCGTCGGCCGACGGATGGCGAGGGCCGGCGAGTTCACCGACTACCACCACCTGCTGCCCGTCTACGCCCGCGAGCCTCACGTCACCACGCCGCGTCGCGCTGCCCACGAGGGCCGCCAGTGTTGACACACTGACGTATGTGCGTTGCGTGCCGCAACCAGCATCAATCTCTAAGTCCCCATGCCAACTGGCCTTGCTGTCATTGTCACAGGATTTCGCGAACATGTCGGCCGTTTGAAGCCTACTATTAGCATGGAGCAGGCGAAGAAAGGACACGCTATGCGCATCGAGAGGGAGTTCTCCGTCTTCCTAATCAATCGTCCGGGGGTTCTTGCAGCCGTCACATCAGCACTTGCCAAGGCCAGGGTCAACATCATCGCCCTGACGCTCTCCGATTCGGGCGAGCACGGCGTGTTGCGGATCGTATGCGACAGCGCCGAGGCGGCCCGCGCCGTGCTGGGCAAGGCCCACGATCGGTGGGCGGAGAGCGACGTGCTGGTGATGGAGCTTCAGAACCGCCCAGGCGCCTTCGCATCGGTCGCCCAGAGGTTGGCGGACCATCATATCGACATCGGCTACGCCTACTGCACCGGGGGGGCGCGCGGCGGACGCACGACGGCTGTGTTCAAGCTCGGCGACGTCGCCCAGGCGACGAAAGTCCTCGCCGGCTTCAGGCGCAGCGAGGCGAAGGCAAAACGCACGGTGAAGACCTCGCCCGCGCGGGCCAGGTCGTAGGGCTACTCAATCGGCACAGCACCCAGGCCGAACCGGTCCACGCGAACGTGGCAGGTAGGATGGCCGGGATGCTTGGCGAAGTAGTCCTGGTGGTAGTCCTCGGCCGGGTAGAACTCGCCCGCGGGCTCTAACTGTGTGGCGACGTCATACCCCCTGGCGGACAGGACGGAGATCAGCCCCTCGGCCGCTTCTCTTTGCTCGTCACTTGTGTAGAACACGGCTGAGCGGTACTGCGTGCCGACGTCCGGCCCCTGGCGGTTTCGCTGCGTCGGGTCGTGGATCTCGAAGAACAGGCGCGCGAGCTGGGCGTAGGAGACCTTCCGCGGATTGAACAGCACTTCGACGGCTTCGGCGTGGCCGGTGGCGCCTGTGCACACTTCCTTGTACGTGGGGTTGGCCGTCGTCCCGCCTGTGTAGCCGGAGCGGGCGGAGATCACTCCCGGCACCTGGTCGAAGTGGTGCTCCACGCCCCAGAAGCAGCCGCCCGCGAAGATCGCCCGTTCGGTGGGCAGCTCGTCGGCGGGGATGAACACCAGCGAGATCGAGTTCACGCAGTGGCGCGTGTTCTTCGGCGTGAGCCCCTCGCCGAGGAACACGTGGCCGAGGTGCCCGTCGCAGTTGGCGCAGACGATCTCGGTGCGTCGGCCGTCGGCGTCAACTTGGCGCTTGACCGCTCCGGGTATCTCATCGTCGAAGCTCGGCCAACCGCACTCGGTGTGGAACTTGCTGTCGGAGACGTACAGCAGCGCCCCGCACTGCCGGCAGGCGTAGCCGCCCGGCTCGAAGTGGTTGACGTACTTGCCGACGAACGGCGGCTCGGTGCCCTTGTGCAGGATGATCCGCTTCTCGGCCTCGGTCAGCGGCGCGAATGAGCGCACGGTTTGACCGCCGGCTGAGTCGCTGCGGTCTTTCGACGTCACATCCTTCGACATGGCATCCTCCTGGCGGGACGAACAGCCCGCCACTACGACAATCGCCAGCACGGCAATCCAATAGCTGATTCGCATAATGCGCCTTTCAGGCTGCTGACAGCTTCTCTCATCAATTCTAGGCGCGGCCCTCGCCTACCAGGGCGCGGTGGGGCTCCTGCCTCACCGCGCAACTGACTGCGTGCAAGGTCGCAGGTGGCGGGACAGGAACCCCGCCACCCCTGGGTAGAGCCCGGGGAGTCGATGAGGCGAGGGACAGCCGGGGCTACGCGGACTGGCCGGCCTGTCGGCAGGCGGCGGAGGCGTGGTCCAGGTCGATGTGGACTTCGCCAGCGCGCTCCCCAAGGCCTTGTGACGAGGCGCCGCGGCTGGGGGAATCACCGGCCCGCGGGGGCAGATGTCGGCTGAGAGCCTGCCGGGCGAGTATCCGCGCGGTCCGCTGCCGGCTTGAGGTGCTTGTCGAAGAACTCGGCCACCTGGTCGATCACTTCCGGTGTCGCGAACTCGCGGCCGCCGTGGCCTGCGCCTGGGATCACCTTCAGCGTGACATCCGCGCCGGCATCTGTCAGGGCCTGGTGCAGCAGGCGGCTTTGGTCCAGCGGCACGAGGCGGTCGGCGTCGCCGTGCATGATGAGCATCGGCGGGTCGTCGGCGGAGGCGTGTGTGATGGGGCTGGCCTGGCGGGCCTTGTCGGCGTTCTCGGCCACCGGTCCGCCCAGCAGCAGGACGACTGGGTTGTTCGGCCTGCCGGGCGGGTCGGGCAGTGACGCCAGGTCTGTCGGACCGAAGCAGTCGCAGACCGCTTGGACGCGGCTGGAGATTCCATCGTTGCCGCCGGTGGCGGGGATGGCGTCATCGCCCAGCACGCCGAGCATGGCCGCCAGATGGCCACCGGCTGACGCGCCCCACGCGCCGATACGTTTGCCGTCCAGGCCGTATTTCTCGGCGTTGGCACGGAGGAACCTCACGGCCGCCTGACAGTCCTGAATCTGCGCCGGCCAGGTCGCGTCCGGCGCGAGCCGATAGCCGACGCTGGCGACGGCGTACCCGCGGCGAACCAGCGGCGCAGCCGGGCAGCGGTCCTTGCTGCCCATGGACCAGCCCCCGCCGTGAATCCATAGCACCACCGGCAGCGGCTGGTCGGCGTCGCGCGGGAGGTGCAGGTCGAGCAGCAGCTTCTGGCCGTCGACCTTGCCGTAGACGATGTCGCGCTCGACGCTCACTCCCAGCAAGGCCTGGAGCTGTGCCAGGCGATCGTCGGCCGCCGGGCGTGTCTGCGCCGTCGCGAAGACTCCCGCCAGACAGACGCCCAGCAGGAGCGCACACAATCCAATGCGTCGGAGATGTCTCATGATGTCCTCCTCGCCTCAGGTCGCAAGCCGTTCGCGGCTGCGCTAGTCGAACCACTTCCGCCAGTCGGCGGGCAGGCCGTACTGTCGAATGTATCCGGACATGGTCTTGTCGCACTCGCAGGATTTCTCTTGCTCGGCTACGGCAGAGACGACGTTTCGCACGATCTGGCTCATCGCCCCGACCACGCCGGCCAGCCGCTCGCCGTCGCTCTGGGCGGTCAGCCCGCCGAACAGGTCGCCGGGCATGAAAGGCCGGTGCCGGCTGCCCGTCTCGGCGTAGTTCACGACGTAGCAGACGGCTGCGTAGCAGAGCTGAAGCTCCTTGGCCAGGAACGCCTCGGGCGCGAAGCTGTGCGTCACCACCTCCGCCCCGATGGAGGCGAGGTGGCGGATCTCAGCCGGCGTCTCCAGCCGCGGGCCCTCGGAGACGGCCGCCGTGCCGGAACCGTGGAACACCAGCTTCATGTTGCTGAGCACGGCAGAGACCGTCCGCCGCAGCGCGGGGCAGAACACCGGGAACTGTCGCAGGAAGCCCAGCGGCGAGTCCTCGAAGAACGTCGTCGGCCTAAGGCGCGTCTGGTCGATCATGTCGTCCAGCACGACCATGTCGCCGACGGCGATGTTGTGTGTGATCGCCCCCCCACTGCCCCAGGCCAGGATCGCCTGGACCCCCATGTCCTTCAGCGCGTAGATGTTCGCGCGGTAGTTGATCTTGTGGGGCGCGGTCTTGGCCAGGCCGGGGCCATACCGCGGCAGCAGGTAGTAATCGCCCTCGGCGCTGGAGACGCAGAACACCTCCCCGCTGGGCCCGAAGGGGGTGTCTTTCGGTCCGAGCCTCTGCCCGCTGATGCCTCCCGCCTCCCATTGGCGGTAGACTTCCTCCCCGGCAATGCAGGCTAGGGTCGCGCCCATACCGATGCTCCTCTCAAGTGAGTCAACACGTCGCGACGGGTCAGGAAAGGACGGGGCAATTATGCCCGCGGGCGAGGCGGGTTTCAAGCCTGCCCTCCAATGGCAGCGACGACGGCCGCGGCGGCTACTGGCGGGCGGAGCCGAACTGGTATCGCGGCTGTCCGGCCAGGTCCACCGAGTAGAACTGCCCCGGCACGAGGCGGACCTTGTCCAGCGCGCCGCTGAAGCGACTGCGGATCTCAGCCATAAGCCCGCCGTCCAGCAGCATCTGGAGCTTGAAGCGGTGGGCGGCTGAGTCCACGATCACCTTCAGCACGCCGCGATTGAAGCTCTCCAGGGCTGTGTGCTCGGCGATCTCGGCCGGCACGACCTCATCCCAGATGGCCGCCAGCTTGCTGAGCTGGCGCACTCGCTTGGCCAGGACGTGCTTGGTGAGGACCGTCAGCGGTTGGCTGATGTGGGCAATGCGGTCGTTGAACTGCCGCTGCTGCCAGACAGTTCGCAACTGCGCGTCATCCATGACTACAGCTCCCCAGAAAGGCGTTTTCGGCGCCGGCGGCGCCGTTGGGTTCTCGACTAATACTGTGGCAAACCTATAGCCTTAATCGGCACAGTCAAGGTCAAAACCGCAGGGCAATTCGCGCCCGCGACAGCGGCCGCCACAAGTGTGGCCGGAGCATGGCGATGCAGCAGGACCGGGAAATGACCGCCTGCCGACAACAGCCGTCAACCCAGGTCGACGGGCATGAGGACGTAAAGGAAGTCATGCCCGGCCTTCAGGACGGCCGGCTTGTTCGAGGCGTTCATCTCCAGCGAGATCTCCTCGCTCTCGGTCACGCGGAGGGCGTCGGTCAGGAACGCCGGATTGAAGGCGATCTCCATGCCCTCGCCCTCGTATGTCGCCGGGCATGTGACCTCAGCCTCGCCGGCTTCCGGCGCCCGGCTGGTGAGCGTGACCTTGTCGGCTGCGAAGCTCAACCGGATGCCGCGGGACTCCTCGTTGGTCAGCAGCGCAGCCTGGCGCGTGCGGTGCTGGAAGTCGGCGGTCTTGATCTTCGCCTTGCGGGTGCACTCGCGCGGGATGACGTCGGCGTACTTGGGGAAGTTGCCCTGCACCAGCGCGCTGACGAGTACGGCCCGCGCCGTGCGGATGAGTATCTGGTTTTCCTCGATCTTGACCTCCAGCGACTCCTCGCCGTCGCCGGCGACACGCTGGATCAGGGCCATCAGCTTCGCCGGCACGATCGCCGTGACCTCGCGCCCGGCGGCCTTGTTCAGGCTGCCCTTGGCCTGGGCCAGACGATGCCCGTCGGTCGCGACCAGTTGCAGCTTCTTGCCGGACGCCTCCCACAGCACGCCGGAGATGGCATAGTGGCTGTGTGCCTTGGCCGTGGCGAACAGCGTCCTGGTGATCATGCCCGACAGCACGGGCGCAGCCACCTCGAAGTCGCCCTTGCCTTCGAAGTCCGGGATGGCCGGGTACTCGCCCGGGTCGTAGCCGAAAACCTTGAAGCGGCTGGCGGCGCCGCGGATCAGGCAGGCTTCCTTCTCGGTCTCGATCTTCAGGCTTTCTTCGTCGCCGCTCTCGCGGACGATGCCCGCCAGCCTGTCCGCCGGCACGAGCGCCTCGCCCTCCTGCTCGACCTGCACGGCCGTCACCTGGTACCGGCACGACGCCTCCAGGTCCGTCGACAACACCGTCAGCGTCTTGCCCGACGCGATCAGCTTGACGCACTGAAGTGCCGGCTTCGGCGTGCGAGCGACCACGATGCTGCCGGTAAGCGCCAATGCCTCCTGGAGAGCCGCCGTCTGTGCGATGACCTTCATGGCACACCTTCCTTATTGTCCTGACATGTGCCCGTCCTTGCGTTTGAGCCGTTATACGCACCTCCCGCCGGCCTTGCAAGGGGCAATAAGCTGGTGGCACGGGCGTCCCGCCCGTGTGCCCGTGGTGTTGCCCCGGCCGCGTCAGGAGGACAACAGGTTAGAGGTGAGAGGTTAGAGGTGAGGCCTGCCGGCAATGCCGAATCCCGACCAATGGCTGCAATTGTCCCTAACCTCTACCCTCTAACCTCTAACCTATTCGGCACACAGCCGCTGCCGGGCTCCAACCGCCCTTCATCGTCGGCAACACGCGCCGCCAGCGCCGATGGCTCATAATGGACGCACACGAGCGTCAGGCCGTCGGGCGGGGCGGTCGGCCCGGCGTCGCGGCGGTCGCCGCTGGCCAGCGGCTGGGCGCCTCGCTCGACCGGCCAAAGGCCCCCGCCCACCTCGATCAGCGTGCCGACGATGTTGCGGACCATCTTGTAGAGGAAGCCGCTGCCGCAGACGGTGACGTGGATCTCGCTGCCGGCCTCGGCCACCTCGCAGCGAAGAATAGTCCGCACGGTGTTCTCTCGCGGGTCGGCTGAGGACGCGAAACCGCGGAAGTCGCGGGAGCCGACGAGCAACGCCGCGGCCTGGCGCATGGGCTCGACCTCCAGCGGCCGCCAGAAGTGATAGACCAGCCCGTGCAGCTCGACCGGGCGGCGCGGGGCGACGTAGATGCGGTACCGGTACGTCTTGGCCGTCGCCGAGCGGCTGGCGTGGAAGCCGGCCGGCATATCCGCGGCCGACAGCACCGCGATGTCGCCCGGCAGGCGGGAGTTGGTGGCTGCGACCAGCCCGCCCAGCGGGACCGCGAAGTTGGTGGTGTAGAAGTTGGCCGTCTGGCCGGCGGCGTGGACGCCGGCGTCGGTCCGCCCCGCCCCGAAGACCACCACCGGGCGCCGGACCACACGGACAAGGGCCTCCTCCAGCCGCTGCTGGATCGTGTCCAGCCCGTCCGCTTGCCGCTGCCAGCCGTGATAGGCGGCGCCTCTGTACGCCACCACCAGCTTGATGTTTCTCCGCGGTGGAAGCTCACCGCCAGCGCTCGCATTGCTCTCATTCATGGCCGGGATTATACAGGCCTCGCAGCAGCGCGGCGAAGGTCCGCTGGCAGTGGCGACGAGGCCGGCGAGGCAGTAGCATGCGGAGCGGTGAAAGGAGCCCCGGGGAAGGCGCGGAAGGAGTAGGCAAATGGCTGAGATGCTGGGTTGCTGCGGGGTCCGGTGCGACATGTGCCCGGCCTACCGCGAGAATGTCACCGGCCCGGAGCATCAGGAGCGGATCGCAGCCGGGTGGAAGTTGTTCTTCAAGGTCGATGCGACGGCCAAGGACATCTACTGCGACGGCTGCCTCGACATGCGAGACGACGCCAGGCGCCCAAACCCGGAGTGCAAGATTCGCCCGTGCGTCGTGGAGAAAGGCCTGGCCAACTGCGGCGGCTGCGTTGATTACCCCTGCAAGTGGGCGGCGGGAATCCCCCAGCGCCGCGCCGACGCCGAGCGCCGCGTAGGCCGGCAGATCACCGAGGAAGAGTACCGCCTGTACGTCCAGCCGTACGAGGCGGACCGAAACCTTCGGGAGTCGCAGGAGTAGCGGGGGCGACTGAGGGCAGCAGCATCGGCCGGCGGTTGGGCTAGCGGCGTTTGCGGCGCGGGGTGAGGATCAGCGCGGCGGCGAGCAGGGCAAGTGCGGTCGGCTCGGGCACGGGCACGCCAGGGGCGGGCGGCACGCCATACATCCAGTTGCCGCCCAGCAGTGCGAGGTCGCCTCCGTTAACCACTCCATCGTGGTTGAAGTCGCCGTCTGCCATGCCATTGGCGACGGTCTGCATCCAATTGCCACCCATAATGGCCAGGTCGCCGCCGTCCACCATCATGTCGCGGTTGGCATCGCCCGTGAGGGGCACGGCGTAGGTGGTGTGGGAGCTGATCCAGTCCAGGAACCAGCTCACCCGCGTCGCGCCGAAGATGTCGTAGTACATCGAGTCTACCAGGTTGCCGGGGTAGCTGAGCAGGAAGCTCGTCGCGCCGGCAAGGCAGTCCTCGCCGTCGACCTTGATGTACCAGCCGCCGCCGCTGTCGCCGGGGGCCGCACAATACTCCAGGTCCGTCGGCACGGTCAGGTCCTGGGTCGGGTCGCCGGTCGCGCCGGGCGAATCGAAGTCGGCTACGATCATGCTGTCGTCGCCGCCGGGCGTCCAGGAGATGGAGTTCAGCACGCTGCCCATGCCGCTCACGTTCGTTCCGGCCCGCGTCGTACCGGAAGCCTGGACCGCGCCGGTCCGGCCAGTCCCCGTCCACCCATAGCCGACGACCCGCGT
>CAYUYH010000003.1:0-31786 GCA_964449175.1 uncultured Planctomycetaceae bacterium | reverse complement strand
GCCTCATTCCGTCGATGTCCGGCTCAGATGCCTTTTCGCCGCCGGGCCTGCGGCGAGTTGCACGCCTTACCTGTTGCGCCTTCTGACTAGCAGCGCGGCGCCGATGGCCAGGACTGCCAGCGTTGCCGGCTCGGGGGTCGGGCTGAACGTCAGGTCGTCCAGCAGCGTCGCATCCTTGGTTACGTCGAGCTGGGCGATGTCCTCCGTTGCCCAGATTCCCATGAAGCCGTAGTCGGCTATGCCTATCGTGCCGTCGATCAGGCCGCCGGTAAAGGTGACCGTGTCGATCGTGCCGCCGGAAGAGTTCTTGGCCACGAATGTCGGAATCTCGGTGACGGTGTTGTTGTTGACCACCCAGAACCCCACGGCCCGGACCTGCGTGGAGAAGATGATCGAGAAGGCGTCCTCCGAGGGCGAGGGGATGGACATCTCCAGCGACCCGCCGATGGCCTGGGCCGCCTCGAAGTACGTCTCCGTCTCGTCAATGTATGTCAGGTCGTCGCTGAAGTCGACGCCCAACGCCGTGTACTCGTCGCTCCACAGCGTCTGCATATGGCTCGTGGCGTAACCGGAGCCATCGGTCTCGAAGTCGATCACCGTGTGCGTGAGAGATGAGAAGAAGCTCGCGTCAGATATCGTCCCTGCCCAGGCGGTTGGTACGGCGGCCGCAAGTATGGCGCACAACGCCACTGCCCTTTTCATGGCCCTTCCCTTCCTTTTCAAGAATAAGACTTGGCTCGACCCACTCCGTCCAGCCTCTACCCTCCAGCGGCAGCATACCACGAAATGCTGACAAATCAAGGGAATATGTCGAACGGCGCGGCGAAACGGGCGGATTCGGAAGCCGTCGGCCTGCCGCCGCCAGGCGCGCACAGAGGGCAGGCGAAGGGGCGAGGCGCCGCCTGGGACTCACCCCGTTTCCGCGGCCGGGGCATCGCCGGCCGGTGCGGTGGCCGGCTCCGGTGGATTCATATTGCGACGAAGCCTGTTCATGTACTCATCCCACCGCTGGCGCTGGTCCTCGCGGAGCACGGCGGCGATATCCTTGTCCAGGGCGCCGAGGTGGACCTCAAAGGCGGAGTACACCTCGCGGCGCGTCCGCATGTACTTGGGCCAGCGGTCGACGATGATGTCCTGGACCTGCTTAGCCTGGGCGTCGTTGAGGCCCAGCTCCTTCCTCAGCCGCTCGGCGAAGCGATAGGGGGCCTCCTCGGGGTGGTTGCGGTAGTGCTCCCGGAGGTGGTCCATGTACATGAAGCTAAGCCCCGAGCCGATCGCCAGGCCGGAGGCGAACACCACCAGCGTCAGGAGGATGGTCAGGCAGCGCCGCTTGGCGCCGTCAGCCGGCGGCTTGGGCAAAGGGGCCTGCTGGGGATTGTCGTCGCTCATGGGATCGCCGCCATCGTCTGGAGGAGGTCGGCCAGGGGGTCCTGCCACTGCACCCATACGCTCGCGGCGGCGCCCGTGATGATCATCGCCGCCACCGCCGACGCAGCCGCGAACCACCCAAGGATGGGATCGACCCGCCGCCGGCGCCGCACGGCCAGGTCTCGCAGGACGGCCTCGACCACATCGACCATGGGCGGGGGTTCCGCGGCTGCGGCCGCCAGTCGTCGGATTATCTGCTCTTCGTTCATGGCTAGCTCTCCAATTCGCCCAAAGCATCGCTCAGGCCGCCGGCGTCCAGCAGCGCCCGCAGCTTCTTGCGGGCGCGATGGGCCTGCACCTTTACCATCGTCTTGCTCCAGCCGGTTTGTTCAGCCACTTGTGCCACAGGCATCTCCTCGAGATACATCAACGTCAGCACCAGCCGATCTCGCGGCGGCAGGCGGTCCATCATGCCGTGCAGCAGCTCCCGCGCTTGCTCGGCGGCCAGCGGGTCGCCGGACGGGTTGGCCGGCGGATCCCACTCGCCCAGGGGCACGGTTTGCCTTGCCCGCCGGTCGCGCCGCTTCCAGAAGCGATATCCCACCCTCGTGGCGATCCTGTTCAGCCAATGGGCGAACGGCGCCCGGCCTTTGTACCCGCCCAAGGCCAGATATGCCTCAACGAACACGTCGTGCACCAGTTCAGCCAGTTCCGCTCGGTCGCGGGTGAACCGCCACATCCTGGAGGCGATCTGCTGCTGATGCCGCCTGACCAGGCGCTCGTACGCCTGGCCGTCGCCTCGCAGGCTGGCGGCGACGTCCCGCTGGTCGGCCTGGTCCATGCTCACAGTATGCGCCTCCGGGCCGGCAGCGTCCAGCCGGCGGGCCGACGGCTGATTCGGCCCGCCGCCACTGAGTAGGTGGCCGGTGGAGGCCGGAAGGTTACTCGCGGCCGGCGGCCCGCTGCGCCGGCTCCCGCCCGTCGGCAGAGGCGGCGGGGCCGCGTGTAACCTCGCGGCGGCGGCGCCCACTATGAGGGTGACGAAACGACTTTACTTCGCAGCCAGTACGAAAGGAGTAGTGCCATGAGAAACAGAGCAAAGACACGCACGTGGATCCTGGCCGCCGCGGTTGCCGCCGCCACGCTGCTTGTGACGGCGAATGCCGGCTACGCCGCCCGGGATCGGGACAGGGACAGGAACCCAGGCCGCGACCAGGCCCAAATAGTCTACGGCGACCATGGCCGCAGCGCCAGGCCCATCGCGCTTGCCGCCCGGGGCCGGGGTCTGGGCCGAGAAGACCACCGCTGTGGGCAGTGCCTCCGCCAGTTCCGCCGCCACGGGCGGTGGGGCCAATTCGGCCGATTCGCCCGCCCGCCCATCCGGCCGGGGTGCGGGCACGAAGGCAGCGGCTACAGGCGGCGGCCTCCGGTCGTGGGCGTGCGCACCGGCGCACGCCCGACACTGGTGTTTAGGCTGAGCCTGAGCTGGTAGATTTTATCGCACGCAGGCGCTGTCAGGCGGGCTGGGGATCGTCCCCCCAGCCCGCGAATGTGCGCAGCCAGCCCGGCGCCGCGCCCCGACTGCGGCGGACCAGCACTGGCGGGTCGGCAGCAGCTCCATGCTGTTACGAAGATTTTCGTAGAATTTCCTTGCCAACTACGAAAGACGTCGTAGAGTATCAGCTCTGACGGGATGTCGTTCTCGTCGAGCCCTGGCCATCCGCCAGGGGAAAGGAGACCTGCATACCATGCCTCGCAGAGCGTCTGCCTACCCGACGCAGGCGGAGTTGGAGGTGCTCAACGTCCTGTGGCGTCGCGGCCCGAGCACTGTCCGCCAGGTCCACCGCGCCCTCCAGGCCGACCGCCAGACCGCGCTGACCACCACGCTGAAGATCCTCCAGGTGATGGTGGAAAAGGGCCTGACCACCCGCACCGACACGCGTCCGCACGCCTACTCCGCCGCCGCCGCCCAGGCCAAGACGCAGGCCGGGCTGGTCGCCGACCTGGTCCGCCGGGCGTTTGACGGCTCGGTGGGCAAGCTGCTCGTCCGCGCCGTCGAGGACGCGCGGCTAAGCAGTGATGAGCTGCGGGAGATTCACCTCGCGATCGACAAGCTCCGCGGGAGCAAACGGGGAGAGTAGACATGGAACTCCTGGACGCTATCAGGCAGTCCGACGTTGCGTTCCGCCTCGGCTGGGCCTTGGTGCACGCGTTGTGGATGGGGACGGGGTTGGCGATCGTCTTCACGGCCGCGATGCTGCTGCTCCGCCGGCGGTCGGCCAACGCGCGCTACGTTGTCGGCTGCGCGACACTGATAATGATGGTGGCGATACCGGCGGCGGTATTCGTGGCCGCACCGGCTCGCCCCGTGGCCGAACCCGCCTTCGACCCGGCCGCCATGACGGAGACCGACTTGGCCGTACTGCCGCCAACGTCGGATACGCCGGCCGCGCCGTTCGATGAAGAAGAGCTTCCCTACTCCCCGGCCGGGCCCGTAGCAGTCGCCGAACTGGCCCCGCCGCCGGCCGACGACGCCGAGCAGGCAACCTGGTGGCAGCAGCTCAGCCGGGCGGCCGAGCCGGCGATGCCGTGGATCGTCCTTCTCTGGGCTGCCGGCGTGCTCGTGCTGTCGGCCAGGCAGATCTATGCCTGGATCGCCGCGCAATGGCTGACGCAACTGGCCGTCACGCCGGCGGGCGACGAGATGCGTGACTCGCTGGCCCGCCTGGCCCGGGCGCTGGCCGTCAGCAGGCCCGTCAGGCTGCTGGAGTCCGCGCTGGTCCGCGTGCCGACTGTCATCGGCTGGCTCAAGCCGGTCATCCTCCTGCCGGTCGGGCTGGTCGCCGCGATGACGCCGCAGCAGGTCCAGGCCATCCTCGCGCACGAGCTGGCGCACATCAGGCGATACGACTACCTGGTGAACCTGCTCCAGTCGCTGGCCGAGACGCTGCTGTTCTACCACCCGGCCGTGTGGCTCATCTCGCGGCGAGTGCGCGGCGAGCGCGAGAACTGCTGCGACGACCTTGCCCTGGCCGCGGGGGCGGAGAGGGTCTGCTACGCTGAGAGTCTGCTGCACGTGGCGAGGGCGTCGGCTGCGTCGCGCAGGCCGCTGGCCGCTGCTGCCCTTGGCGCGGCCGACCGCCCCAGCGCGCTCCGGAAGCGGATCACACGCATGCTCGGCGGCGAGCAGCACCGCCCGCTGCGCGGAAGTTGGCCGCTGGCCGCCGCCGCCCTGGCCATCTGCATCGCCACAGCCGGCATTCTCAACTGCGCCCATCGCCCAGCGGCGACAGCCGAATCCGTCACGTCCGCGGACGCCGGGCCGGCCATCCCGCCGGGCACGCTGGCGGCAGACGTCTCGCTGGTCTCTGCCGACGAAGGGACACAGATATACAAATGGCGGATCGATAGGATGGCGCCCGCTCGCCTGGTCTACGGCGTTGTCGAGGGGCTTGGCCAGGAGCCGGGGCCGCCGAGGAGACTTATCACCGCGCGCGAGGGGAAGTCTGAGCAGACGAGCAAGTTCCTGACGCTTCGCTTGAGTCGCCCTGGCGGCAGGCTCCGCATGGAGATTGCCGACGAATGCGCCCCGCCCGACGCCGGCGGCCGAGGCGCGTGCTGGGACTTCGCCGCCTGGCCGGACGGCGCCGAACTCGTCACCGAACCATGCAGGCGGACGGCAACAGTCACCGACACGAAGTACATGGTCCTCTGGCAGGGGCGATTCGTGCGAGACGGCGAGACCGTCAGCGAGATGTCCTTCGTCATCCGTCTCGCCAGCCAGGACGATCCTGTTGTCCACATCCTCGCCGCGGGCGACCCGGTCGATGCATTCGAGCTGCCGGCCTCGCCGCCGGTGGCGGGCGAGGTCGTCGTCTACGACCCGATCACCACGCCGGTTGGGCAGTTGGCCTATATGCCGGTCGCGCCGAGGATGATTGCCATCCAGGCCCACCGCTACGTCTCCTGGCAGCTCGACCAGTCCGTCTGGGCTGAGGGCATGGTGCTGGACAATGCCGTCGCGGGCACCAGCGCACGCGGCCCCCTCTCGCTGGCGGTAGCCTTCGACGCCGACCATCCCAACGCGACCGAACCGACTCTGATGCGGATCAACACCACCGGCGAGCTGGATTTCCGCGGCGCGCCGACGATACGGCTGACGCGGCAGGAGGACGGGCAGGTCGCCTACGGCGTCGGGCCTGGGGTCGCGACTGTGAACGTGGACGGGGAGGACGTCCCCGTGACGTTCCACGGACGGTACATCCCCTCCGACGGCGGCGGATACCTGAAGCTCGGCCTAGAGTGCGTGTTGCAGGGCTTCTGCGAGTTCGGCGATCGCACGCTCGCTGTTCGCATCGCCGACGGAGACGGCAACGCGCGAGTCGGCGACCCGGTCGAACCGATGCTGCTAGGCGGGCGCGTCGTCGGGCGCACGCCTGGCGACACGGTCAACGTCGACCTGGGCGACGGCACCTTCACCGACGCATCGACAGTGGTCCGCGCCATGTACGGCCAGCCGCTGCTCATCGACGGCGTATGGTGGCTGCTGCGCGTCTCCGACGACCGCACGGAAGTCTCCGCCGACCGGCTTGACGAGCAGACTGGCTGGGTCCGCATCGACAACCAGAACTGGGAGGCCATGTTCATCGGCGAGAAGTACGTCTACAGGCAGTACTACAATCCGTCGGCTGAGACGTTCCCCCTGCCGCCCGGGCGGTACATCGTCATACGCTACAAGCAGTGGGCCGAGGCCGAGATGGACGACAGCCAGCCGGCGATTCTGGTCGAGCCGCCGTTCGGCCGCAACGGGCCGTTCTTGCTGGACGGACGCGAGCCGACGTTCGAGGTGGCTGCGGGCCAGACAGCGAAGCTGCCCATCGGCACGCCGCTGCACGCCGGGCTGACCGTCGGGAAGATGAGGCGCGGCAGGGGCTACAGGATCTCCTTCAACGTCACTGACGACTCCGGCACGACGCCGGCGTACATCCGGACGGGCAAACCCAACAACCGCCTGATCAGGCTGACCGTGCTTGCCCCGGACGGCCGCGTTCTGTTCGGCCCGGCCTTGCGAGGGGCGTCGGACTCAGATCGGTGGACCTCTTCCAACGACGAGCCCGGACCCTTGACGGCAGTGGCTGCCGTCGAAGCCGGCGGCTTCGGCGTGACCACGGAGCAAGTGACCTTCGGCCCGGACGAAGGAGCAGCCGACACGGTTCGCGACTCCGGCCAGGACAAGTTCGATATGCACCTCGAAGACTCGGACCTGCGCGACGTCCTACGGGTGCTCGGCTCGCAGCGCAAGGTGAACATCGTGGCCATGGAAGGCGTGGCCGGGACGGTCACGCTGGACCTATACGGCGTGACGCTCGAGGAGGCGCTGACGGCCATCACAGCCAGCGCCGGTTACACCTGGACCCGCCGCGACAACATCATCTACGTCGGCACAGCCGAGCAAATCGCCAACCTGCCCGCCGAGCCTACCACCCAGCCGGCAAGCAGCAGGCTGGAGTTCCGAATTGCACCGAGTCCGTCTGCGCTGGGCAAGGCGAACCTGGCCAGCTACCGCGATTGGCTCAAGGCTGGAGGGGTTGGGTTCTGGTGGAAAGGCGCCAGCATCGCCGGCCGCATGCCGGATCACGCTTGGCTGCCGATCGCGGGCGAACTGACCAACGCCCCGAGGTTGGTGACGGGCGAGTATGAGGGGCAGAAGTATGTGCTGGTATCAGTCAGGCCCGGCCAGACCATGTTGCCCGGCGAAGACGAAAACGTCTGGGGCCTGGCGAAAGTGTACGCCACAGTGGATGGCTCTGGCCGACCGGCCATCGGCTTTGAGCTGGATGACCGTGGAGCGGAACTCTTCGCGGCCTTCACCAAGGCCAACATCAACAATGCCCTGGCCATCGTGGTCGACGGCAAGGTCGTTTCCGCGCCGATACTCAAGACCGCGCTGGGCAAGCAAGGCATGATCACCGGCCGCTTCTCGGAGCAGGAGGTCAAAGCCCTCGTCAACGCCCTCAAGGCCGGTATGCCGCCAACCGCGACTGGCCCCAGCCCGCCGCAAGCCCCCTCGGCGGACTGAGCGGGAGGCGCGGGATTCCCGCGTGCAATCAAGTTGCACGCCCTACAGGTGGCGCGAGGGGGAACGGAGGCTTGACCTTCACGCGCGAATCGCGCATGCTCTACAGGCTAAGGGCCCGAAACTCAGCCGTTTGGCATATCCCGCAGTGGTGGCAGCATGCATACCATCGTCAACGTCGCAAATCGCCTGCCCGTAACGTTCGGCCGAGGCATCCGCAAGTCGGGCGGCGGGCTTGTGTCGGCATTGAGCGGCGTGGAGAGCTGGGCGCGGCTGGTGTGGGTCGGCTGGCCGGGGACGGACGTGCAAGACCCCGCGAGGCGCGAGCAGTTGGAGGCATACTGCGGCAAGCACGATCTCTGCCCGGTCTATGTCTCGGAGCGGGAGAGCCACAACTACTACATGGGCTTCTCTAACTCCAGCGTCTGGCCGGTGTTGCATTACATGCCCGACCACATGCGCTACGACCGCGCCTGGTGGGACGACTACCAGAAGATCAACGCCCGCTTCGCCGGGCGTGTCCTGGAGATCGCCGGCGCCGACGACCTGGTGTGGGTGCACGACTACCAGTTGATGCTCCTGCCGGCGATGCTGCGCGAGGCCCGCCCGGGGATGAAGATCGGGTTCTTCCTGCACACGCCGTTCCCGTCGTACGAGGTCTTCCGCTGCCACCCCAACCGAGAGCGGCTGCTAGAGGGCGTGCTGGGCGCCGACCAGATCGGCTTCCACACGTTCGGGTACCTGCGGCACTTTCGCAGCACGGTTCTCCGGCTGTTGGGGCTGGAGTCGGAGATGAACCACATCGTCCACGCGCGGGGGCGGACGCGGATCGGCGTCTACCCGATCGGCATAAACGCCAGACAGTTCAGCGCGGAGCTCGAATCGGACCGATTTGCCCGGCGCCTGGAGGAGTATCGCCGGGCGCACGCGGGCAAGCGCGTCGTGCTGAGCGTGGAGAGGCTGGACTACACCAAGGGCATCTCACGCAGGCTGGAGGCCGTGGACCTGTTCCTGTCGACCTGCGAGAGCGTGGACAAGGTCGTGTTCATTTTCGTCTCCGTCCCGTCGCGGCAGGACGTGCCGGAGTATCAGGCGTTGCGACACCGAGTGGAGCGGCAGGTGGGGCAGATCAACGGGCGCCACGCGACGATGATGAACACGCCGGTGCACTTCATTTACAAGTCGATCGGCTTCACCGAGCTGTGCGCGCTTTACGCGCTGGCCGACGTGGCGCTCATCACGCCGCTGCGGGACGGCATGAACCTAGTGGCCAAGGAGTACGTCGCCTGCCAGAAGGACGGCTCCGGCGCGCTGATACTCAGCGAGTTCGCCGGCGCCAGCCAGGAGCTGTTCAGCGCGACGCAGGTCAACGCATACGACATCCACGCCGTGGCCGGGCGAATCAGCGAGGCGTTGGCGATGCCCTCGGAGGCCAAGGCCGCCAAGATGCGGCAGATGCGAGCGAGGGTGCTCCAGTACGACGCGGACTACTGGGCGAGGTCGTTCATCACCGACCTTGCCCGCCCCAGGCCGGCCGCCGATGAGCAACACGAGGTCATCGAGGGCGCGGGGACGGTCACGGAGGTTGCCGAGCGCCTGTCCGCAGCCCAGAGCATCGCATGCTTCCTGGACTATGACGGGACTCTGCGCGAGTTCGAGACTGACCCAGGGGCGGCCGTCCCCACGGCGGAGATCCTGGAACTGCTCGACAGGTTGTTGAGTTGCCCGCGGATGGCGACGTACCTGATCAGCGGCAGGAACAGCAGGGACCTGGCCGAGTGGTTCACCGACGAGAGGCTGGGCCTGATCGCCGAGCACGGCTTCAGTCTCAAACTGCCCGGCCAGAGCGAATGGGAAGTGCTCGGCGACGCGCAGGACATGTCGTGGAAGGAGAGGGTATTCGAGGTGCTGCACCTGTACGAGGGCAACACGCCCGGCAGCACGGTGGAGGAGAAAAGCTCCTCGTTGGTGTGGCACTATCGCCGGGCCGACCCGGAGTTCGGGCGGTCCAAGGCGCACCAACTGGTGAGCGACCTATCCGAGGCCGCCGCCAACCTGCCCGTTGAGGTGCGCCACGGCAAGAAGATCGTGGAGGTCAGCTCGGTGCACGTCAACAAGGGCACGGCCGTGGCGAGGTGCCTGCGGGAAGCGACCTGCGACGTCGTCCTCTGCGCCGGCGACGACCAGACCGACGAGAGCATGTTCCGCTTGAAGCGGGCGGACCTGCTGACGGTGAAGGTCGGCCCCGGCGGGACGGAGGCGCACTACAGGGTGGCCGGCCCGGCAGCCTTCCGCAAGCTCCTGGGCAAGGTGCTCGACGTGATCAGCTAGGCGCCCTGCCGGCCGCCGGGCAGCAGTCCTGAGGCCGAGCCGTCGGGCGGCGCGGACTCAACGCGGAAGCGGGGCAGGCTGCTGGGGTAGTTGGCCTGGAGGAACTCGATGAGCTTCTCCCGCACGTGGCATCGCAGGTTCCACGCGGCCGACGCATCGGGCGCGCTCATCAGCGCCCGCAGATGCACGGTGCGCTCCGAGGTGTCGGTCACCTGGAGGCCGACGACCTTGCCGTCCCACATGCCGGATTCCTTGACGACGCGCTCCAGCTCGCTCCGGACGGCTGCGACCGGCACGGTGTGGTCCACGTAGAGGAAGACCGTGCCCAGCAGGTCGGCTGAGATGCGCGTCCAGTTCTGGAAGGGCTTCTCGATGAAGTAGCTGATGGGCACGACGAGGCGGCGCAGGTCCCATATCCTCACGACGACGTAGGTGAGCGTTATCTCCTCGATCCGCCCCCACTCGCCCTCGACGATCACGACATCGTCGATCCTGATCGGCTGAGTCAGCGCGATCTGGATGCCGGCGATCAGCGTGCCGAGCGTCCTCTGGGCGGCCAGGCCGAGGATTATCCCCGCGATGCCGGCCGAGGCCAGAATGCTCATGCCGAGGGCGCGAATCTGCGGGAAGGTCATCAGGCAGGAGCCGATGGCGACGATTATGACGACGACGCCGACCGCGCGGCGGATGACCTTGAGCTGGGTGTACATCTTCCTGGCCTGGAGGTTGTCGGGGACGTCAAGGTTGTAGCGGCTCATCACGATGTCCTGCACGGCCGCGGCGACCCGGATGATGAGCCAGGCCACCACCACGATCAGCGCCAGGCTAAGCAAGTGCATGATGAAGGCCCTGGCGCCCGCCTCGATCGTGGTCAGGTACAGGGCGAACCAGATCGCCATGTTCACCATCGCGAATAGGACAGGCCTGTTGCAGTGGGTCAGAAGGGCCTTGCCGACGACGCCGAACCGGGACTTCGAGAGCCGTTTGAGTATGACCAGGGCGACGGTGTGCGCTGCTATCGCGATAGCGGCGGCCAGGACGAGCTTGCCGGCGTTCCAGCCAAGCTCCTGAAGTTCTCCGATGGTGACAGCCAGGGTTTGCATAATCAGTTTCCCGTCTTCTGAGCCGAAGTGTCCGTTATTTGGTCGGCATGGGGAGCGACTCGCCCGCGGGTGGCCCGGTGGGTCTGTTTCGACTTGGCATTATCGCCCTCGCGCGGCGCGGGAGCAAGGCTGAACCGCCCGGAGTGGGGAGTGGGGGCAATGGAAGGCGGGCTGGGTCGAGCCGCCCAGCCCGCCTTCGGACATCGACGCTCCGGCTCGCCTGTCGACGTCTGCGCTACATCTGATCGCCTGATCGAGCAGTCAGGGTTGTCACGTTGCCATCAGCCGCCCACGCCGGCCTCTATCAGTGCCGGGCGGGTTACGTCGTTCCAGACGCGCCACTGGACGCCGGCGTCCAGGCCGTTGACGTAGGTGTTGTATAGTCTCTTGTTCTGGAACGACTCCGCGTGCCCATCGGCGAAACCCGCGTTCCAGTGGTGCATGCCGCCCCACGCGTGCCCTGAGACGTCCGTGCTCCAGGCCAGGTCGCTGACGAGGAACCTGCCCTGGGGATGCCGCTCCAGGAGCAGCCCATCGTCGTAGGTGCAGAGATTGTTGCTGGCGTCGTCGCCTTCCAGCACCGTCACCCACGGATTCCACATGTACCCGCAGCGTATCCACTGGCTGCCGCTGCCGAGGTGCGCGCCCCACGGCTTGGGGTAGCTGTTGAACTTGGCCCGTTCGTCCCGTATGGGCGCGGGGCAGTAGAACATCTCCGGCTTGGTGATAATCCCCGCCGCGTAGACCAGGCCATAGTTGCGAGCGGCGCTCAGCAGCCCCGTTGCGGGGTTCAACGGGCTGCTGACGAATGCAATGCTTGTCTTGGACGGCTGCTCGGGAGCGATGATGTAGTCCTTGTTGTTAACAGTGACGAACGCGTGGCGGTAGACCATCATGTAGCCGTTGCTGAAGTCGGAGTAGATGGCCACGCTCTTGGCCAGGGCGTTGAGATTGCTCCGGCAGTAGGCCGACAATGCCAGCTGCCTGGCCCCTTGTAAGGTCGGCACGAGGATGGCGATCAGCAGTGATATGATCGCGATCACAACCAGCAACTCGACCAGCGTAAAAGCCTTTCGCATAGTCATGGCTGTCTCCTTACCAGGAATGACCTTCACAGATCGTTTTCAAGGCGTGCTCCCCAAACTACCAAGGCGGGGTTCGCGGCGGGTTCCATGCTTCACTAGTATTGTAGGCGCAAGGGCGGAGCGCGGCCACGCTAGGCCCGTAAGTCCCTTTTGGAGCCATAGATGCGCCGCACGCGGCAACAGTGGGCACCTTGGCTACTGTGACAAACGACGGGCACAAAGCGAGGGGGTGAGAATCGTGGAGGCGCCCCGCGGGCATTGCGGAGTGATTGCGATCAGCCGCCAACCCCGGCCCGCACCATCGCCGGCCGAGTTATGCCATCCCAATCGGACCACTCCCAATCGGTGTGGATGCCATGGCTGTAGATCGCCTGGAGGGCCGGGTCCTCAAAACTGGCCGCGTGCCCGTCGGGAAAGGCTGTGTTCCAGTGTATCCTGCCTCCCCAGTTGTGCCCGGAGACGTCGATGCCCCACGCCAGGTCGCACACAAGGAACCTGTCTTGAGCGTGCCGCTCGAGGATCAGGCCGTCCTCGTAGGTGCAGATGTTGTCGCTGGAATCACTCCCCGCCAGCACCTTCACCCATGGATTCCACATGTATCCGCAGCGTATCCAATCGCTGCCCCTGCCGAGGTGCGCGCCCCAGGGAGGGGGATAGTGGCTCATCTTATGGCGTTCGTCCTCTATCGGCGCCGGGCAGTAGAACATCTCCGGCCTGTAGAGAATCCCCGCCTCGTAGACCAGGCCATAGTTGCGGGCGTCGGCGAGCAGCCCTGTTCGCAGGTTGAGCATGCTCCTTGTGAATGCGATGCACGTTTTTGCCGGCTGGGGCGGGGCGTCGATATACTCCCTCTCGTCAACGATGACGTTCACGTGGCGGTAGACCATCATGTAGCCCCGGTTGTGGTCGGAGTAGACCACCACGCTCTTGGCCAGGGCGGCGAGGTTCGTCTTGCAGTGCGCCGACCAGGCCAGGTGCCGCGCCCCCTGCAAGGTAGGCATGAGCATGGCGATCAACAGGGTGATTATCGCGATCACCACCAGCAGCTCGACCAGGGTGAATGCCTCTCGCCTAGTCATGGCTGTCTCCATGAGCCTATGTGGCGGTCGCAACTCGTCATTCAGGCGTGCTCCCCTGACCGGCCGGGAGTGTCTGCGACGGACGTCCTGCGGCATTGGTATTGTATGCGCGGGCGCGGATTCAAGCCAGGCGCCGATAGTAACATCCTGCCGAGGCACGGGATAATACGCCGCGCTCGGCCGCGGGCATCTTGGCTTCCGGGACGGGGATGAACTTCCCAAGGCGCCGGGCCGGCTGGGGGCGAAGCCAGGATGGCTTCGCCACGCGCGGGCTCCGGCGCCCGCGATACAATCGCGGTCGCGGCGGCGGCCTTCCTGGCGGGCCGCTCGGTCATCACAGCTAGTGGACCTGCCAGGGGGAGGCCTATATCCTCTTCTCCAACTCCGGTTTGGTGATGTCGTCCCAGCGCCACCAATCCGTGTCGGTGCGGACGCCGCTGAGATACAGCTCCCAGAGCTCCGGACTCTCGAACTGTAGGAGGTGTCCGTCCGGATAGGCCAGGTTCCAGTGGCAAGTGCTGCCCTCGACGTGCCCCGAGACCCTCCGGCCCCACAGCAGATCGCAGGTGAGGAACTTGCGCGGGTCGTGTCGCTCGACGATCAGTTCGTCATCGAAGGTGGTCACGCTGTGGCCGCCCGGAAGCTCGATTTTCTTGATCCAGGGGTTCCACATGTAGCCGCAACGCACCCACTGCGTTCCACCGGCAGTCGTCGGCCTCGCGCCCCAGGGCTTGGGATAGCTGATGAGCCTGTGTCGCTCGTCGCTGATAGGGGCGGGGCAGTAGAACATCCCTGGCTCGGTGAGAATCCTCGCGGCGTAGACCAGGCCATAGTTGCGGGCAGAACTATAGAACCCCGATGCGGGGTTCAGCCCGCTCGTGGCGATAAACGCAATCGTGCTCTTGGAGGGCTGGGGCGGTGCGGCCGGGTAGCTTTGCCCGCTGCCCCCACTGCTGGTATCGTGCGTGTAGACCATCATGTAGCCACGGTTCTGGTCCGCGTAGACCAGGGAGCTCTTGTTCAGGGCGTTGAGGGTGGTCTTGCAGTAGGCGGACCAGGCCAGGCCCTTCACCGCACCCAGGGTGGGCGTGATGATGGCTATCAGGAGGGAGATGATCGCGATCACCACCAGCAACTCGACTAGGGTAAACGCACTTCGCCGAATCATGGCAGCCTCCTCGGCAGGGATGACGCGGCAGGCCAACTCACGAGAGATGTCCATCTGGTGATCTTATGGGTCGCAGGTGATCTGCACATAGTATACACGATGTGTGGGACATCATCAACAGAAGCCCAGCGGAAAGTTGCCGGATGCACAGCCTGCGGGACGAAGGCCTAGTGCCGTGATAGGGGCTTATTCCCACGGCAGCTACGGTGCTTGGCCGATACGGACCGGCGTTGGTGGGGGCGCAGCGGCGGGGGCTGCCAGGCCGCCAAAGACAGCGGGCTGGGGCATATGCCCAGCCCGCTGAGTTCTCTTGCCAATGCTGTCAGCCTCAGCCGATCACGCTGCCACAGCACGTAGCGCCTGTCGGCGGGGCTGGCGGTACTCTAGATCTTCTCCAGATAGGGCCTGGTAAACGTGTTCCACAACTCCCACTCCACGCCGGTATTCAAGTCTCTGGCGATGTAGTTTTTCCACATGACCGGATCCTCGAACGACATTACGTGTCCGTCCGGATAGCCCAGGTTCCAGTGACACTTGGTGCCCTCGACGTGCCCGGAGACGGACACGCCCCACAGCAGGTCGCTTGTGAGGAACCTGTCCGACCTGTGCCGTTCAAGCAGGAGGTCGTCCTCGAAGGTGAATAGCCCGTCGTGGGAATCAGTCCCCTCCAGTATCTTCACCCACGGATCCCACATGTAGCCGCAGCGGACCCAGTTGGTGCCGCCGACGATGGATGGTTTCCCGCCCCAAGGCTTCCCATAGTTGGACAGCCTATGCCGGTCATCGCTTATCGGCGCGGGGCAGTAGAACATCTCGGGCTTTTCGAGTATCTTCGCCGCGTAGACCAGGCCGTAGTTGCGGGCATCGCTATAAAGCCCCGTGGCCGGATTGAGCGGGGTGACGGTGAAGGCTATGGCGGTCTTCGACGGCTGGTCGGGGGACTCGATGTATTTCCCGCCCGCGTAGTCGCCTGACCCCGGCTCGACGAAATGGTGGCGGTAGACCATCATGAAGCCCCTGTTCTGGTCGGTATAGACCAGCGAGCTCTTGTTCAGGGCGTTCAGTGTCGTCATGCAATACGAAGACCTGGCCAGGTCCTTCGCCGCGCCCAGCGTTGGGGCGATGATGGCGATCAGCAGTGATATGATCGCGATCACGACCAGCAACTCGACCAGCGTAAATCCGCTTCGCTTGACCATGATCATCTCCTTAGGGGGACCCGCCGGCAAGGCCCGGCCGCGCTATGTCCCATAACTAGGAATGCTTGGGGGGTATGCGTCTGGTGTTCACAACCATCTTGCCACACTATTATTCTACAGGATCGGCAGGCCCAGACAAGCAACTTCTGCGAAAATTCCCCGCCGCCTCTGCCGCCCTTGATCCCGGCAAGATGGGCGATGCTGCGTTCGCGGCGGCGTGGCCGCGGTAGCGCGCCACACGGGGCCGAGCACATCCAAGCCGCCCTCAGTGTGTTGCGCCTGGCTCGGGGCAACAGGCGACATCGAGTTGCAGCCGCAGTATAACTGGCGCCTGGGCCAAGAGTTATCGCTCGCCGGCACGGGCGAGGAGCAGCCGAGACCATGGCGAGCAGCCGCGCTGTGAGTCGGCCGTGGCCGGCCAAACACACAACCGCCGCACTTGACGACGTTTCCCAGCCTTGACATCGACAAGGGCCTTGCCTTATAAGCTTTCGCCCGCGGTTTCGGCCCGCGTGGGGGCGCCTCGCTGCGGCGGGCCGTCTCCACAGGCGACCGGCCAGGGCGAGCTGCCCGCCCAAACGCCGGCAGGCGGGCATTCGTGTCGGCGCTGTCGACCCAGTGGCCCCGATTTCCCCAGCACGAGACCAGAACATGCAAGACAACTACGCGAACATCCTCAAGCCCAAGACCGACGCCGAGAGCTTCGCCAAGCTCCAGGCCATCGATAGCGACGAGCTGCACGCCTTCGTCGCCGATGCCGTCGAGCTGTGCCAGCCGGCCACGTTGAAGGTCTGCGGCGACGACCCGGCCGACGTCGCGTGGATTCGCCAGGGCGCAATCGACAACCGCGAGGAGACCCCCCTTGCGCTCGATGGCCACACCGTCCACTTCGACAACTATCCCCACGACCAGGGCCGGGATAAGAAGATGACCCGCTACCTCGTGCCGGCCGACGCCCCGCTCAGCAAGAACCTCAACCAGATCGAGCGGGAGGAAGGCCTGGCCGACGTCCGCGGGCGCCTTGCCGGGGCGATGAAAGGCCGGACCATGCTCGTGCGGTTCTTCTGCCTCGGGCCGGCGAACTCCGTGTTCGCCATTCCCTGCGCGCAGATCACCGACTCCTACTACGTCGCCCACAGCGAGGACCTGCTCTATCGCGGCGGCTACGGGGAGTTCAAGCGGCTGGGACAGGACTGCAAGTTCTTCCGCTTCCTGCACTCCGCCGGCAAGCTGACCGACACCAACGTCAGCGCCGAGATGGACAAGAAGCGCATCTACATCGACTACACGCGGGAGGTGATCTACAGCGTCAACACGCAGTACGCCGGCAACACGATGGGGCTGAAGAAACTCGCCCTCCGTCTGGCGATCCGCAAGGCCGACGTTGAAGGCTGGCTGGCGGAGCACATGTTCGTGATGGGCATCCACGGACCCAAGGGGCGGGTGACCTACTTCACCGGCGCGTTCCCCAGCGCGTGCGGCAAGACGTCCACCGCCATGCTGCCCGGCGAGACGATCATCGGCGACGACCTTGCCTACTTCCGCGCGATCGACGGCGAGGCGCGGGCGGTCAACGTCGAGGTGGGCATCTTCGGCATCATCTCCAACGTCAACCCCGCCGACGATCCGGTGATCCATGAGGTACTCACCACGCCTGGCGAGGTGATCTTCACCAACCTGCTGGTCACCGACGGCAAGCCCTACTGGTACGGCATGGGGGAGGACTTCCCCGCTGAGGGCATCAACGCGGCCGGCGACTGGCACGAGGGCAAGATCGACCAGTTCGGCAACGAGATTCCCCCCGCCAACAAGGGCAACGCCCGCTACACCATCTCCCTGCGGGCGCTGGCCAACCTGGACAAGGAACTGGACAACCCGCTCGGCGTGCCCGTCGGCGGGATCATCTACGGCGGGCGCGACAGTGATACGTCCGTGCCCGTCCAGCAGAGCTTCGACTGGACGCACGGGATCGTCGCCTACGGCGCGTCGCTGGAGAGCGAGACGACGGCCGCCACGCTGGGCGCCACCGGCGTCCGCACGTTCAATCTGATGAGCAACATGGACTTCCTGGCCATCCCGCTGGGCAAGTACATCCAGAACAACCTAGAGTTCGCCAACGGCCTGAAGGCCCCGCCGGCTGTCTTCGGCGTCAACTACTTCCAGAAAGACGACAGCGGCAAGTTCCTCACCGGCATGCGCGACAAGGGCGTGTGGGTGAAGTGGATGGAGCTTCGCGTCCACGGCGAGGTCGAGGCCATCAAGACCCCGACCGGCTGGATCCCGCGATACGAGGATCTCGCGCCCCTGTTCAAGCAGGTGCTGGGCAAGGACTACAGCCGCGCCGACTACGATCGCCAGTTCACCATCCGCGTCCAGGAGAACCTCGCCAAGCTGGAGCGCATCGAGAAGATCTACCGCAACGACGTAGCCGACACGCCGCAGGTGATCTTCGACGTGATCATCGCCCAGCGCAAGAGGCTCCAGGACCTCCGCGACGCCAAGGGAGACTACGTCCTCCCGGGCGACCTGTAGGCGAGAGGCTTCAGACTCCAGGCTTCAGGCTTTCGGGCACGTCGCCGTGCGCTCGATGCTCTTCCTCACGGTATTCCGGCCATCCGGTATTCCGGTACTCCGGTCAATGGGGGCATTCCCACTGCTCTCGGCGCGCGGGCCTTGCGTTTCGCGGGAGGAGTCCTAGACTACATTCCCTCGCCGGAGTGGCGGAATTGGCAGACGCGCAGGATTCAAAATCCTGTCAGGTTCACCCCTGGTGTGGGTTCGAGTCCCACCTCCGGCAATCGACACCGTTGGACAGGACGCGCCAGAACGCGACAATTCCCTAGGGTTGTCGCGGTTTTCTGCGATCGGGGTGCCGACACTAGCTTCCGCCCGGTTTCGCCAACTCTTGCCACCCTTGGCCTCCTTTTCGCACGATGAGCCGGAAATCGAGCGCCAATTTGTGCGCCTTTTTGGCCCGTTATCAGGATCGTGGTGCGGGCCGTCGGTGCCCGTCAGGGCCAATGCTTCTCCCCCTGTAGTCTCCCCACTGGCCACCGGCAGGGCAGGCAGCTTGTTCACGTCACCCGCCAGGTCCTCCAGGAGCGTGTGGGTATAGACGTTCATGGTCAGGTTGATGGTGCTGTGCCTCGCCAGCGTCTGGGCATTCTTGGGGTGGACCTTGGCACGGGCTAGGTTGGTGATGAACGTGTGTCGCAAGGCGTGGAAATCGGCGATGCGGCCGGAGGCGTCGCGGTACGCCAGGAAACCCGACCTCTCGCGCTGCGCCTTCTCTTGGTCTGATGGGGCGTCCTCAATCCAAGCCTTCCTTGCGGCTGCCAGGTCCAGGCGGACCATCTCCGCGGCCGCCCGGCTCCTAGCCCACGACCCCGGCCACAAGGGACTGTCCGGCGGCTTTCCGTCCAGCCATTGCCTGAGCATCGCCACAAGGTCCGCCCTTAGCGGCAAGGTGGCGTCTTGGCCGTTCTTGGTGTACCCGCCGCAGCAATGCACCGTTGGCGTCTGGCCGTCCGGGTCAAAGGACGCAGGCGTTAGGGAGGCCAGTTCACTTGCCCGCAGGCCCGTGTTGGCAGCGAGGATGTACAGCATGGCGCGGTCTGTTCCGGGGATGCCGCGAAAAGACCTGTCCGACGCCTTGGCGGCGTTGACCAAGGCTGTGAATTCGGCGTCACTTAGCGCCCGACGTCGGCGCTTCTTGTCGTACTCGGTCAGCTTCAGGGCGGACAGGCCGGCCAAGGGGTTCTCCGCCGTCCGCCGGTCTCTCACCAGCCACCCGCAGAACGACCGGCACGCCCGCAGATAGTGATTCGACGAGGCCATGCTCATGCCGCCCCTGCGGAGCTCGGCCAGATAGGCCTCAACGCGTCCGGGGGTAATGTCGGCAATGACCTCGGCTTTGATCCCTTCAAGGACATCGCGGCATCTCTGCATCGTTTGCTCGACATAGGCAGCCGTGCTATTCCTTGCGGACAGGTGGCACTCGAAGGCGGCCAGGTGCTCGGCAAGAGACCGGCGACGGTGCTCGTCCATCGGGTCGGTCAGGCCCACCTCGCCGCGTTCGAGCTTCTGGAGTATCTGCGTCTCCAGCACGGCCGAGGCGGTCTTGTCGGTGTAAGCCTTCCACTCCTTCCACTTGCCGTCGGGCATGCGGAAGCGGACGTACCACTGGCGGTTTTCTGTGACAATGCGGTCGCCCCGCCGATTGAGCGGGAGCGTGACCGTCTTGCCGCGAGACGTGGTCCACTGGGCGTACTTCTGGCCACGGCGCTGGATGAGGACGGCGCCGGTCGGAATCGGCCTGTAGTGCTTCCGTTTCACAAGCATGGTTCATCTCCGTGAGGGCAAGCGCGATGCTTGCTCAGGTGCGAAGGGGAATCAACTCAAACCGGCAGGAAAAACAGCTATTTCTGGCAGCGGCCCTGCTCGACCTCATGGCGACCCATGTGGCGGCATTGGTCCGCGTCGTGACCGGCGAACCACGCCTGGCCGAAGGCGCGGTCGTATTCCAGGCGCTTGGCCAGGGGGAGCGACTGGGCCCAGGCCCTGTGTCCTTCTCGCCACGCGGCCAACAGGGCCGCCTGCACGGCGGCCTTGTTGTCCAGGATCAGGCGGGCGACTTCACCCGCCCGGCGCGGACCGCGTATGACGAGCTGGTCGCTATCGGCCTGGACGGTCAGCCCGGCGGCCCGCGCCTTCTCAAGCAGCATCACCCCCTCCATGTGCAGTCCTCCGTCTCATCCGACTGCTGGCCGGAAAGACCGTCCGCACCGTCCAGCGCGCCGTCCGCGCCTGGCAACTGCGTTGCGGATGGGACGTTGTGGTCAGACGGCTCGGGCAAGGCTGCCCCGGTGGGTCGGGTGGGTGATGTCCTCTCCAACCGGATGACCCGCCTGCCGGACTTGGCAAAGGCGGTCTCCAGGCCGGTTTCACGGAGGTTGGGCGCGATCCGCCGCAGTTTGCCGGCGAGGGCGTTGTTGCCCTTCGGCCAGTCGGGGCGGCGCTGGGCCTTCTCGCTCACGACGTCCCCCAGGGCGTCCAGCAGCTCCGAGGCCGTGCCTTCCCATGTCGCTCTCCTGGCCATGAAGCTGAGCACGGCCTGTGCCACGATGCTGGCCTCAACCGCCACCTCGTTGGCCGACTCCCGGCTGGCCGTGTAGGCGCCTAGGAACGTGCCCTCGGGCCAGCCCAGCCCCCCTTCGCAGGCTGAGACCCATGTGGCGAAGTCCGCCATGCGGGGCAACCGGGCCAGGCGAACGGAATCCTGGTTCGCCAGCCCCGCCGCAACGGCATCGAGCAGCGCGCCCAGTATCCGCGGCCTGGCCGCCTCGAAGGCTGACCACAGGCGCCGCTCCTGCTTTCGCCGGCCCTCCGGGATGGCCGTCAGCAGGATGTTCAGCGACCGGTCCAGCAGGTCAGGCCGGGTGGCCAGGTCTGTGATGCCGTTGAACATCACCGGCCGCATCGCGTCGAAGATGACCTCCTCGGCGTCGCTGTACAGCTCCCGTGTGGCGAACCCGCCGCCTGTGCTCAGGCGGCACAGGGCGTCCGACATCCACGGCGGGATCGTGGACAGGTTGTCGAAGGCGACCGCCCAGGAGTTGCTGGCCGAGATGATCAGGTCGCGCGGCTCCTTCGGATCGGCTCGCAGAGGCGCGGAATTGGGGTCCACCAGCGCCCGGAGCATCTTCTGCGTCGTGGATTTCGCCGATCCCTGTTCACCACAGATGTTCAGGACGGGAAACGGTCCCCTCGGCCGCAGCGCCGCCAGCAACCAGGACACGATCAGCACGAAGTCGGCATCATCTCGGCAATTCAGGAACTGGCGAAGCTCCTGGATGCTGCCACCGGCTTGGGGCACCGGCAGCGCCATCATGCCGCGCGACCGGATGAACTGTACCGGCGGCCGGCCCTGGCCGAGCGACCAGCCCGATGGCGTGATGCGCACCCAGCGCCAGTCGGCGTCGCACAGGTCCAGATAGATGTCGCTGTCCAGTTCCGCCAGGCGCACGAACGGCTGGATGAGCAGGCCTTTGAACATCCCCAGGCCCTCCATCTCGCTCAACGCCGTCTGGAGCGCCTCGCTGTTGGCCGAGCGGTCGTGTTCTTCCCGCAATCGCCGCTGCACCCACAGACGGAAGCTCCGCGACCGCACCGGCCAGGTCTCGTGGTGGCCCTCGACCTGGATCGTGGCGTAGGCGGCGAAGTTGGCGTCGTGGCTCAGCTCAGCTTCGTCGGTGGCGATCTGCACCATCATGTCGGCCAGCGTCGGCTCCTCGCCCTTCTCGGCTGCCAGTTCCTCCATCTTCTGGAGACAGGCCGACCGCTCGTCGAACACCTTCAGCAGGGCGCGAAGCACCTCGTCCTTCGGCACGGCGGGCAGGACCTCGCTGACCCTCTCGGCGAAAGCCATCCGAGCGCCCTCCTTGGCCAGGTCCACCTTGTTCACGAAGGCCGTCTGACCGCCGGACTGCACCTGGAGTACGGCCACATACGTCCGGCCGGTGAACTTCGGGACGATCTCCAGCTTGGCCTGGGCCTTGTCCTCGTGGAACTTGTCGATGTTGGCGGCCAGTTCCTCAGCCGCTTCCGTTGTATTCACGCCGTCCGCAGTCATGTCCGAACCTCCACGCTCAGCCGCACGGGCAAGCTGGTGTTGATGAGTTGAAGTAGGTCCGCCTCGGTCGCACCGGCCTGTTTCCAGGCCCGCAGGTCCTTGTGAGGTGGGGGCGGGGTAACGATCTTGAGCACCTTGACCAGCGGCACCACGGCCGCCGCGAGCATGCCTGCCCCCGACTGCCCGGCCTCATCGCCATCGGCGACGATCACCACCTCCGCAGGGCGGCGATGGGTGACCAGTCTGGTCAACAGGTTCGTCCCGTGGAAGCAGGAGAACCGACCGACCGTCCGGAAGCCCAGGTCCGCCCCGGCCACGGCGTCTGTGGCGCCCTCGGCAATCAACAGGCACTTGCCGGAGAGGTCGCCGGGCAGGTCGAGCGGCATGTACAGGCCGGCGCAGTGCCCCTGGAAGATCATCTTGTTGCCGTCGGGGAAGCGCCGGTTGATGCCCACGACCCGCCCGTCGGCGTCACGCATCGGCCAGGTGGTGCAGTTTTGCTGCTCGCACCAGCCGACTTGGTACTGCTCCAGAGCAGCCTCGGACAGGCCCAACGAAACGGACAGCTCCTTGAGGACACCGCTCTGGACGGCCGCCTGACAAAACTTCTGAGCCATCTGAACCAGCTTTGGCGACGGCCTGGCCGTGATCACCACCGCCAGATCGGGCTTGCGAGACTGCCAGCCCGCCCGGTCGGCGATCCGGTGCAGCCAACCCGCCTGGCCGCATCGCTTCACCGCGCCCTGTTCGATCCGGCCGCAGATCACGGCCGAGCCGTCCGGGGCCATCAGGCACCAGTCCTTGTGGCCGCAGACGGGGCAGGCGATGCCGAGTTTGTGGATGCGCTTCCAGTGGGTCATGGCCGGTCCTCCAGGGGCTTGCAGCCGTCGTTGACCCACTCGATGAGGGCTTGGCGGTTCCACAGTCGCCGGCCTCCGACCCGCAGTGGCGGCGGGAACTTCCCGCACGAGACGAACCGGTCAACGGTCCGTGGCGAGAGCGAGGTCAGCCGGGCCGCCTCCACCTTGTCGATCAGCAGTGGATTGGCCTTGTCAATCGTCATGGCGAACCTCCTTGGCCTCGCGCGCCATGCGGGCGATCTCGTGCTCGATGAAGGCCGCATCGGCCTCCGAGAACACGCGGGCATTCCCGGCCCGGCACGCCGGACGAATGCTCCTGGAGCGGATGACGTACAGCACTCGGTGGACGGGTATGCCAAGCCGTCGGGCGATCTCTCCGACGGTCGGCATGGGGGTGGTGGATTCGGACATGTCCGAGCCTCCCGAATACGCTGCCGGCCTGCTGCTCGGTGCGCTGTACACCGAACCTGACAGCCAGGCCGCTATGGACTCGGCGCGGTTGCCCAGAAACCGCCAGAAACGGCCCGTTTCCGAGCGTTTCTGGTGCGGACCGGTTGCGCAACACAGACAGAAACGAAGTGTGGAAACGCGGCGTGGGGAGGCTTATGGACGATTGGACGGTCGGGACGGTCTATCCCGCCATCACGAGACGGAAGTAGCCTTTACGGGCACGGGGCATGATGCAGTCGTTGGCGCGGTAGTACGCGATCTCCTCCTGAAGGCTGGCCTCGTCCTCCGGGAGCAGGACGACCGTGCAGCCTAGGTGTCGGCGCAAGGTGTTGACGGCCGCCTCGATGGCCTGCCGGGCAAGGGCGTGATGGCTCTGCGACGGCTCCGCGTCGCCGGTGACAGGCCGCCAGTCAGAGGCGTCATCCGCTAGCTCTGCTTCCGCGAAGACCCCCAGTGCCCCACTCCGGGGATTGTCCATGAACTCGGCGTAGTTGACCGCTCGCATGTGGGCTAGCCGGAGCAGGTCAGGCAGGAGCTCGTGGCGCGACGGGTGGCTAGCCCATTCCAGGAACGCCCGCCAGTCCTCTTCGGCCTGACAATCGCAGCACGGGTTACCCGGAGGCCCATTGGGCGGGCAGATGCGCCGACAAGAGTGGCACTGGCGCATGGCCGTCTGCTCGCCGCCTGGAGGGTATGCATCACTCCGAATGACCCATCGGCCGCTGCCGTCGTCGGTTGGACAGACGACTTCATCCAGCCAGGCAGCCGAGCAGACCACCTCGTCGAGCAGGCGCTTCCTCGCCAGGGCCGCCGTGACGAAGTCCACTCTCGATGACGCCGGCGCCATTACTTCCCACCGGCCTGCCTTCGCATGTTGGCGAGGATGTCATTGATTGGGCCGTCCTGACCGACGGGCAGGTCGAGCCCCTCGGGCTGCTTGCCGTTGAGCACCGGCTGAAGAAGGCGCATGTAGGTGGGCGTCTTGGCGACCGCCCCGCGCGAAAGCCCGTCGCCGATGGTGTCGGCGACAGCCTTGGGGCCGAAGACTTCGCCAAACTCCCGCAGGGCCTCCTTCTCGCCGGCCAAGCAACGCGGCAGCAGTTCCATGTACCTGACCTTGCGGCCCTTGAGATATCCCGCAACCGTCGCGTCCGTCCGAGCGGCAGTCCACCCAGCCGAGTCCTTCACGCCGCCATCATCCGCGCGGGCGGCTAGGCTGGTCGACAACTTCTCAATGGCCGCCGCAATCTTCTCGGTGTTGATCACCACGTTCACCGTCGGCGCCACGGCCGGAGGATGAGGACCGGGTGCCGCTTGCTCGGTGACACTATCGTTCCTTTGAGGCCCAGCCGTGGAGGCCATCGCCGGGTCGCTTGAACGCCCAGCCCGAGCTACTTGGCCGGTGGTCGCCGTGCCTATTCCGCCATCCGAAGAATCGGGGATGCGCCTGAGACTGCTGGGCTCGGGGGCCGTGCGCCAGATCAACGCCAGGATGAACGCCCTCGCGTTGACCGGCTCGTGGGGGAGGATCTGCGCAAAGGATTGCGCCCAGCGGTGTCCCTTGCCGGTCAGACGGGCTTTGATCAAGTCGAGGGCGAAGGCAGTGCCCTCAGGAAGGGGATCGCGGGATGCGGCTTGAACATAGTCTCCTCTGGCGTGGTGGAGCGAAACCTCTGGGCTCTTGCCGGGCTCCTGAATCGTCTGTCGTACGATACCCTCCGCGGCTCCCACCTTGGCCAGCGCCCTGAATGCCGTCCACTGCGGATCGGTCAACTCGCCGTCAACTTGGGTGAACTCCAGCTTGAGGTCCTGAAGCCACTTGAACATCGCCAGCGACTCAGCCATTTGCTGGATACCAGGATCGCTCCAGTCAGGCTCGAGTTGCTCATGCAAGTCGGGCATCATTCTTCCTGCTTCGGCTTCCGCATTAACCGTCGCCAGAGACCCTCGTCCGGCAGCGTACTTTCCAGCCCTCGATCATCCGTGACGCGCTGCCTGCCGTGCAGGCCCGTGGTGGAGCAAGGGATGTTACCCTAACCGCCACTCGCCCCCTGGGCCAGTGTTATTCCCGCTGGTGCCTACTACGATTGCGGTGGTCTGCAACCGGAACCAAGTCAAACGGGCGTCCATGCTCTATCTCTTCAGCAGCTCGCCGAAGTCGGAGTAGCCACGGCGGCCGAGGTAGTCGATGAGTTGTGTAGCTCGTTCCTTGGCCTCGCCTGAGGCGCCCATCGCCTGTCCCAGAATCTGTTTCGCCGAGTCAAGCCAGTGATGAAGGCGCCAACCCTCCTGAGCACAGCGAACCGCTCGGTCGAGAATCCGAACTGATTTCACGAGGTCAACGTGTGCCGTCTCAGCGAGCTTCTCGGCAACTGCGTAGTCCGGTTCCGGCGTAGGGGCCACTTCGACGAACTGCTCCAGCCGATCCAAGGCCCACTCCTCGGGGAACTGGCCGCATGAGAACCACGGTCCGAACAACCAGGCATCGGGCTTTTCTTCAGCATCCTTCTTGCCCGGACCCGCCCAGTAGAGGTCCCAGAGGTCCATGAATCTCGTCACAACCTCCTCTGGCATCTTCTCATCCCCCTCGTCTCTTTTGAGGGTCCGTCCCACAAACCCAATAGTATGCCGCCTGACTTCTGGATTTGACCTCTCGACAAAGCCACGAAGCAGTCTGCCATCGTCGTCCAGTCCGAGCTGGCCTCGCCCGTAGAGGATCACCAGGTGCTCGCCGAGGTGGTACATGGGCTGCTCACCAGAGCGCTCGGGCAATTGCACACTTGCGGCCTGATCCACGGCGTAGGCGAACTGCGACTTGAAGACCCGGTAGAATTCGATGTGTGGCCTCACCCACACGAGGAATGCGTTCCATGCCGCCCAACCTTGAGCGGCGGGAGGGGTCTGCCGGATGCCCTCCAACTGAAACAGCCGATTGGCGTTGTCTGCCAGCCACTGCTTGTCGATCCAGTAGATCAACCCGACCCGCGACCCGATCACTGACATGACCTCGAAGCTTCTGTTCTCGGAAGCGATCTGCCACTCGAGCATCTCCCGAACCTTGGGCATGGCATCGAAGCCGCCAGGAACTGTTTCCTGCTGGCCCTCGGACTTCTTGATGTGGTTGGCGACCCAGCGTGCGTATTCCAGGCCCGCCTCTACAGCCTTGCCGCGTGGGGAGTTGATGCCAAGGTCGAGGTAGTCATAAGTCCGGGGATCGTCCTTGGAGATGTCGTGAACGACGTACGACTCCGCCCGATCACGGTAGAGGGATGCAATCAACTGCCACATCGGCTTGCGAAGCGTCTCCATCGCATACCTTGGCACATCCTCCGACTTAGCCTTGCAGATGCTCTGGATGAACTCAGAGATTTCGTCCCTGGTCCACTGCCAATCCTTGTCGACGAGTGTCTCGTCCTCCTGTTTCGGTGTGGTTCGCTCTTCAATAGGGCGATCCAATACCCACCGACATAGTTCAAGCACACTAGGCACGTCGATCTCAAGGCCAGCTTCTGCTGCCGCGCTCATCTGACTGATGAATTCCCGAACGTAGATCGCGGGCCGACCGATCAAGCACTGGGCCTTCGCAGAGAACTGTTCGGGGTTTGTCGCGACATACTGCTTGAACGTGGAAGCGAGGCCTTCGATGCTGGGGCCCAGAAACCGCGATTTCTCAGGTTGCCAGGACGAGACCGCATTCACGGCCTCCTCGAAGGTCTTGCCCGCAAGATCATCGACGGACATGGGACTTTCGCTGCCCCATCGCACGACTCCAGAATGATGGGTAAGGTCAGCCAGTTCTGGCTCACCGTGCTCTGTAAGCATCCGCTCATAGAACTCTCGCCGTTTGCCCTGTAGGTGCGTCCGCACGCAGTGCAACTTCTCAAACTGCCAATAGTGAATCCTGTTCCGCCCGTCCTCCTGGGTTGGCTCTCGACCGTAGTTCCTCCTAATGGCCTCGTCGAAACCCGACATGTCCGGCCCGGCGTCGATCCACCCGAACCACTCGTCTCGTTGCTGCGCCGACAGCAGGTCCAACCGACGTCCCACAAGCATTGCGTATTCGTGTTTGTGCTCGTAGCTGTCGAAGAGTTTCCGGTCCATGATGGCTTGGCGAGCCAGATCGGGGTTCTGGTCTGCAAACTCACCGATCAGGTGCAGCCTGATCCGCTTGAAAACCAGGTACGGATACCGTTCGATGATTTGGAGAGCTTCCTCCAGCGAGAAACCCCCGCCTCGCACCGCCTCCTCGAATCCTTCCCTGACGAACCCCACCATTGCCCCTGCGAACTCGTAGTCCTGGTTCTGCTCATGCTCCTCGATGGCTGGCCGCCATATATACGAGTAGTCGGAGTCTGAATCGGTATGCTTTCTGGCGTCGACAAATGCTTTCAGCCAGTCGCAGAGTTTCGGCAGGAAAGCGCCAGGTTTGCGCACGGCTAGGGCAGGCACGACCTCCTTGAGCCCTTCCTTGTACCAGTACTCATCCCGTTGGCTTAGTTTCTGTCGGCTGTCCTCGAACGTTGGCGTGAACAAGGCATCGGCCAGCTTCATCGCCGCATCAAGCTCGCCGCCTTTCGCCAGTCGCACGCACAGGTCGCTCGCGTCCTTGATGTCTAGCCACAAAGCCTTGTCCCTTGCTGCTCGGCAGATAGCTGGAGCGAGAGAGGTTGCCACGTTGGCTGGCATCGCCAAGGCCGCCTTCAGCATGTCATCGATGATGGGCGCGTTGTCCGTCTCGATCTTGGCAAAGATCGCCGCCACCTCAGCCGGAGCCTTCGCAGCCATCCGGGCCAAGTATTGCGAGGGTGGCCAAAGGAGAGAACGTGCGTCTTCCCCCTTTGCTCGTTCAGTAGGAGGACCGGCGAACACTTTGCGATCACGAAGTGGCAGGAGCCATTGCTCACCAAGCCGATCTAGCAGGGGTCGCTGGAATTCGGGGGACCAATCGAGAATGGCCACAAGATCATCGGCTTCGGTATCTGTGGGCACTCTGCCTTCCTCCGACACTTTCAGAATGATCCTTTCACCCTGCTCCAATAGGCCAAAGAACGTGTGGGTGAACCTTAGAAGCGCATGCTCAAACATCTCGACGTTTCGTTTCAGTTCGGCATCAGATGGCCATTTCCTCTGCTCGTGGCTGAAATGGTGATGGTCACTGAACCACTTGAGCAAGCGATGTACTTCTTCTATCCAACGAGCCGCCTCCTCTTCTGTAACGTCGAGATGAGGTAGTGCTTTGAGAAGTGCTCTTGCCTTTTGCTTCGCGCCACTCACTTTGTCCACCCCCGTGTCAGTTACTTGCTCTGACGGTCCAGAGGGCTCGCTTTCCTCATTGACTCCGCGCGCGCGTGGCAAGATGTTGCCCAAGTCTCGCATGCAGAAGCACACCAAGGTCAGACGCCCAGGAAAATCGGCCCCCTGTAAGAGGGTGACGGCGGCAACGTAAGGCTCTACCAGCGATGAAGTATGTTCTTTGAACCACTGCAACAACTCAAGCTGTAGCGGTGACCACCTGATACCCGGCCTTGGCCGCTCGCCACCAGGATCGGGGGTTACAGGCTGGTCGTACGTTGGCATGTTCGTATTGCCCGGATGTTCAAACTGATCAGATGAGTCGCTTAACGAACCAGTCTTCCAGGCCGTTCGCAATCTCTCAGAGGCTTGTCAGTGCCCCCCTGGAGGTCAGTGACGATGTCTCCGGTCGGCTCCTCCGGGTGCGGGAGGTAATCCAGGTCGGTGGGCGACTTGGCCTTGAGCCGGAAGGTGTCCAAGCTGGTACGCATCCTATGTGCCTCTCCCAAAAACCGCAGACCGTATGCCGTCGGCTAGCGTATTCTTCGTTGCCATCCGAAAGGCACATAGGCCCTTGCTGCGGGCTTGCCAGAGTTGGCCGATAGTGTCCTTCTCGGCGGTGTCCGCGGTGGTTTCGGTAAGGCTGCCCTTGTATTCGACCACGAGGTAGCGCCCGTCCTTCATCTTGGCCACGAAGTCCGGGTAGAACTTGTCGGTAGGCGTCTGAAGCCAGAATGCGTACTGGTCCCGCTCCAGGTTGCGCACCCAGAACTCCACCTCCTCCAGGGAGTCGATGAAGGCTGCACACTCGGCCTCTTCCTTGTTCATGTCCGCTGGCAGTTCGTAATAGTGCTTGTTGAACCGGATCGGCCCTTGGTACACCGACGGCGCGGGGTACTGGTTCAACGGGAACGTGAAGCACAGTTCCGGGCTGACCTCCAGCGGCGTGGCACAATCCGGCAGGAGCATCTGGCCATAGGCCGCCTTGAAGACCGTGTTCCGCAGTGCCCGAATCTTCTCCACCAGAGCCTCCCGAAGCCGGAAGCGGTTGGCGACAAGTTGCTCCAGGGTGAAACCCCGCTTGGTCAGCAGGTCGGCGACGACCTTGGCCATATACAGGCTGGCCTCTACCTGCGTCACGTCCGGGTGCGGAATGGCGCGATCCAACCATAGTGCTAGCTCGGCCTCAGTTCTCGGGCCATGGGCGTCCAGGAAGGAAAGTTGCCGATGAAGATCCTCGGTGAAGCTGCGCCAACCGATCCTGCCCTGTTCGACATCTATCTCGGCGCCGGTCTGTGGACCGGAGTCGATGCGGAATTCGGTCTCCATCAGCAGCGAATCGCACTCACTCAGTCGCCAGAATCCTTCGCGGAACTGGTCCTCAAACAGCTCAAGCTGCTTGCCTTCCCGAACCGCCAGAACGGGCACGGAGAACTTCTCCCCCAGCGCCGCCGGCCAGACATCCTCACCGCGCGATTTCCGCGCCAGCCGTTCGACTGCCTTCCTTTCGTCCTCCGAGGGGACCGCGCCCTTCCACGCCTTTTCATCCTCGCGTGAGATGGGCGGGCCGGCGTACTGCACGAGCGTGGCGGTGATCTCGGCGGCCCCCGTTTCAATCGCCGGCTTGGCGGGTGCTACCTGCACGTGCTGGCGAACCTTCTGGGGGATAGCCTCCATGGTCGGCGGCTTGGAGAGCAACTCCGTAACGGGGCGCCACAAGGGCAGGTCCAAAGGCAAGGCCGCGTCCATCTGGGGCTTGATGTTGGCCCGTGCCTCGTACGGGTCGAACCCGCTGTCGATCAGGGCGTCCGTTAATGTGTTGGCGGCCTCGACGAAGCCCTGCGAGGTCACGAAGGCATACGCGTGGTTCAGTTCATCATGCCGCTTGCGGCGTGCGTGGGGCATCCGCAGCACGCGACCCATCACCTGCTCGACCGCAGTTCGGCTGGTCAGGTTCGACACGCTGCACAGCACATACGCAAACGGGCAGTCCCAGCCCTCCCGCAGCTTATCCACCGTGATGATGAACCGCACGTCGCAGTCGCGGGCCAGCACGTCCAAGTCCTCCAGGTCGTTCGTCGCGCCGGTCGCGATGGCGATCTGCTTATCGGGAATCCTGAAGTCATCCATCAGTGATTGCCTGAGCAACTCGAACGTGATGTTGCCCTCGCCCTTGCGCTGGGCCTGGAGCAGCACAACCGGCCGGATGTACTCACCGGTGGCCTTCTCTTCCTCGGTGGCCAGCTTCTCCAGCTTCGCCTGCATGGCCAGGGCCTCTTGAATAGCCTCTTTCCACTGCGGCCGAGTGTGCAGGCGGATCGGTAGCTTGATCATCTCCTCGGCCTTCAACTCCGACGCCGAGACGCTGGTCAGCACGTTACTGTCGGCCGCTGGCGTGGCCGTGAACTCGATGATGCACGACGGGTTGAACCGCGCCAGCATCTCAAACGACAAGTCCGTCCGGGCGTTGTGCGCCTCATCCACGATGATCACGGGCCGGTGAAGCTTGAAGACGTTCGCAAGGCTGTAGGCGGGCTTGCCGGCGTCGGTCTTGTCGAGCACCGCCAACTGCGCCGGCTTGAGGTTCTCGAAGTGGTCCATCAGGTAGCCGTTGTCGTCGGTGTAGACCTTGCGGCCTTCCTTGTCGCCCACGCGCGGGGCCTGGATCGTCGAGACAATCACTACCGTGTCCGCCGAGAGGTCGGCCGGTTTGAGCGATGTGAGGGCTGCCGATAAGTCCGTGATCGTGACGCTGCCGCCGAAGGCGGCATCCAAGGCCTGGCGGTACGGGTGACGCTTGTCTTGAAGGGCGTTGATCGTCTGGCTGATGATCTGCGTCGTGGGCGCCAGCCAGAACACCAGGCACCGCTCGGCCCGCACGTACTCCTTGCAGGCCACACCGACGGCGTGGCTCGCCATGACGGTCTTGCCGCCACCGGTGGGCACGCGCAGGCACACGTACGGCAGGCCGGGCAGCTCCTTGACCGGCTGGTATGGTGCCCGGCCGTCCTTCTCCTCGAAGGCCATCTTCTCCGGCTTGTCCGTCACGCCCCCAAAGGCCATGACCCGCCGGAAGTATCCGGCCAGTTCCTCAAGACACCGCTGCTGGTATTCCTTGAGCTGAAACACCTACCGGTCCTCCTT
>CAYUYH010000002.1:0-37632 GCA_964449175.1 uncultured Planctomycetaceae bacterium | reverse complement strand
TATCTTGGCGACGACGTGGCGCACAAGGGGCAGTTACTGGATGATGAGCTTCTCTTCATCCTGCTCGTGGCACTGGCGGGCTTAGGCGCGAGACGCCCTGGCCTTGACGATTTCGGGGCACGTCTGCTGCTCCAGCGACCTGTCGACGTGGGCGCCGCTCACGAATTGGCCCCTTTATCTTGTCTTCGCGCGGACTCGTTCATGATCACATCGGCGGCTATCTTCACCGCCACCCGGCAGGCAAAGCTCGACGCGACATACAGCACCGCTCCTCCGGCTGCGGCGCGGGCGGCGCAAGTGAACGGCGGCACGCCGCTGGCCCAACCCACGAGCGCCAGGCCGAAGAAGCCAATCACGGCTGTCGTTGTCGCAAACCGTCTCACGGCGATACCTCAATGCACGGTCGGTTCGCTCATGTCGCTGCCGCCGCGGGCTGGGCGATCGGTTCGGCCTCGGCCAGCGTGACGGCGCCGATGGAGTGAATCCGCGTGCCGACGGCAATCTCGTCGTACGCCAGCAGCGGCAGTTGCGGCACTTGGCGCCTGAGCATAGCCGCCAGGTGCGGCCTGACGCGGCAGTCGCACAGCAGGACGGCCTTCTCGTAGCCCTGTTCCATCGCCGAACGCCACGCCTCGGTGATCTGTCGGCACAGCTCCATCGCCCTCGACGACGACAAGGACAGCGACATATCCTGGCCGTCCTTGACGGCGCTGTTGCGCAGCTCGTACTCCAGCGACGGCTCGAGCGTGATGGCGGTGATCTGTCCGTTGTCGCTGTGTTGTTCGGTGATGGTGCGGACCAGCGCCTTGCGCGCCAGCTCGGTCAGCATGGCCGGGTCCTTGGTCGCCGGCGCGTGGTCGCCGAGCGTCTCGACGATCTTGGCCAGCTCGCGCACGGCTATGCCGTCGGCCAGCAGGTTCTGGAGCACGCGATGCAGCAGGCCTATCGAAACGGCCTGGTCCATCACGCCGTTGACCAGCGCGGGCTGCTTGCTTCGCAGGCGGTCGACCAGTTTCTGCACGTCGTCGCGGCTGAGCAGCTCGCCGGCGTGTCGGCGGAGCATCTCGCTGAGGTGCGTCACAAGCACGGCCTCGCAGTCCACGACGGTGTAACCGGCCAGCTCGGCGGCCTCCTTGCGGTCCTGGCCGATCCATAGTGCGGGCAGGTCGAACACCGGCTCGGTCGTCTCCTGGCCGTCGATCGGGGCGGACACGCTGCCGCCGTCCATGGCCAGGAGCTTGTCGGCCTCCAGCGTGCCGCTGCCCACGACGTGGTTGTGGATTCGGATCTCGTATCTGTTCGGCTCCAGCGACACGTTGTCGCGCAGGCGCACCAGCGGCAGGATGATGCCGTACTGCTGGGCGAACTTGCGCCGCAGCGGCGTGACGCGGTGGGACAGGCTGCTCTTGCGCCGCGGGTCGATGATCTTGATCAGCCGCGGGCCAACCTGCACGCAGACGCTGTCCACGTCCAGCAGCTCTTCGACCGGCTGCGCGTCGGCGTCGGCGTCCACCTTCGGCCCGGCCGCCTGCTTGGCGGCCTGACGCTCAATCCGGCCGAGCCTTCTCGCCAGAAGCCCCAGCCCCAGCGACAGAACCACGAAAGGCGTCTTGGGGAAGCCCGGCACGAGCACCATCGCCGCCAGCAGGAACGCCGCGATGGTCAGCGGCCTGCTGCGGGCCAGCATCTGACGGACCAGGTCCTGGCTGATGTTGCTCTTGGTGGACGTCTTTGAGATGAGGAAGCCCGACGCCGTGGCCACGATGACGGCTGGTATCTGCGTGACCAGGCCGTCGCCGATAGCCAGTATCGAGTAGGTCTGCGCCGCCTGGCCGGCGGTCATGCCCCGCAGCGTGCCGACGACGAACCCGCCGATGAGGTTGACCGCGGTGATGATGACCCCCGCCAACGCGTCGCCGCGGATGAACTTGCTGGCGCCGTCCATCGCCCCGTAGAACTCGCTCTCCCGGACGATGTTCTGGCGGCGCTCGCGGGCCTCGTCCTCGCCTATCAGCCCGGCGTTCAGGTCGGCGTCGATGCTCATCTGCTTGCCGGGCATCGCGTCGAGGTGGAATCGGGCGGCCACCTCGCTGATCCGCTCGGCGCCCTTCGTGATCACGATGAACTGGATGATCACCAGTATCAGGAACACCACCAACCCGATCACCAGGTTGCCGCCGACGACAAACTGGCCGAATGTCTTGATGATCTCGCCGGCGTTGCCGTTCAGCAGGATCAGCCGCGTGGAGGCGACGTTCAGCGACAGGCGGAACAGCGTGACCACCAGCAGCAGCGATGGGAATGTGGAGAGCTCTATCGACTCCTTGGTCGCCAGGACAACGACCAGCGTGGCGATGGCCGCGGCGATCGAGCAGGACAGCAGCGTGTCCAGCAGGAACGTCGGAAGCGGTATCAGCAGCGTGGCCAGCACGATCGCCAAGCCGACCGCGAAGATCACGTCGTTGTGCGCGAGCAGCCGTCCCAGCCCGTCGGGCGGGCCGTCCAGCAGCGAGGCGGTCGTCGGCTTCTCGTTCTTTCCGGCCACTATTCAGGCGCTCCCAACGCAATTCGCCTGTCGCGTCGCAGGCGGTAGATCATCGCCAGCACCTCGGCCACGGCCACGAACAGCGCCTCGGGTATCGCCCGCCCCACCTCCACGTTGGCGTAGAGCGTCCTGGCCAGCTCGGGGCGGCGGACGATCGGCACGGTGTGCGTGCGGGCGATGTCCTTGATCTTCTCCGCCAGCAGGTCGGCGCCCTTGGCGACCACCTGCGGGGAGTCCATGGACTCCGCCTCGTACCTCAGCGCCACGGCCACGTGAGTGGGGTTGGTCACCACGACGTCGGCTGTGGGCACTTCCTGGAGCATCCGCTTGCGGGCCATCTCGATGTGCACGGCCCGCATCTTGCCGCGCACCTCGGGGGCGAGCTCGTGCTGGCGGCGCTCCTCCTTGATCTCCTGGCGGGTCATTCGCAGGTTGCGCTTGTACTGCCACCGCTGGTAGAGCCAATCGGCGGCGGCGATGGCGACAAGCGCCGCGGCGATCCTGGCCACGGCGCCGAAGACGAGCCTCGACGCCCCGACCAACGTCGCGTGCGGCGTCGTGTGCCGCAGCGACAGGCACACGTCGGCCTTGTCCCTCAGGTAGAAGCACACGATCGCCAGGATCACCGTCAGCTTCAGAGTAGCCGTCGCGAGTCTCACCAGCGACTTCAGCGACACCAGGCTCTTCAGGCCCGAGATCGGCGAGATCCGGTCGAACTTGATCCCCACAGCCGACGGAGCCACGACCCATCCCCCCACCAACATGCTTGTGAACACCGACACCGCCGCGCCCAGCAGCAGGATCGGCAGGATGATCATCAGCGCCTCGCCGGCCTTGGCGTGCAGGAAGCTCTGCAGCATCGACGCGTCGGCGGTCCGCGAGACGTCGAACGAAAACCCCTGGCCTATCTGGTAGGTGAACCAGCGATACATGCTTCCCGCCAGCATCGCCAGCGCCAGCAGCAGCGCGACGATCATCACGGCCGACGGCACCTCGGCGCTGACGGGGATCTGACCCTTCTCGCGCGCCCGGCGGATGCGCTCCGGCGTCGGCTCTTCGGTTCTTTCCGCTGCCGATTCCTCTGGCATTGTTCTCTCGGCGCCCGCGGAGGCGCGCTGGACTCAGGCGATCAGGAAGCGGTTCATCCAGTCGGCGAACTCGCTGACAAACACGTCGAAGCTGGGCAGTATCGCCGCGGCCATCAGCACGCCGAGCGCGATGCGCAGCGGCAGCGACGCCAGCAGTATGTTCATCTCTGGCACGACGCGCGCGAGCACGGCCAGCACCACGCTGAGCACGAGCAGCGCCGCCAGGACGGGCGCGGCCAGCTTCAGGCCGAACAGCAGCATCAGCGACCCGGCCTTGACGATAGCCATCGCCATCGCCGCGGCGCTCGGCAGCGAGGCGATGGGGAAGACGTTGTAGCTGCGGGCAATCGCGGCGATCATCAACTGGTGCCCGCCGGCCACCAGGAACAGGATGCTGAACACCACGTTGAACGTGGTGCTCATGGGCTGAGCTTCCTCCCCGGTGACGGGGTCGATGATGCTGGCCAGGGCGAAGCCCATTTCCCTCTCGGCGATCGACCCGGCCTGGTGAACCGCCATGAAAACCAGGTTGATGGCGCCGCCCAGCGCCAGGCCGGTGAGCACCTCGCGGATCATCAGCACGACGGCCAGCATCCAGTTGCCGCCGCCTGCGATGTGCGGAATCGGCAGGATCATGGCCAGGAACACCGTCAGCAGCAGCGCCACGCCCACGCGGATCGCCATCGGCACGGCGCGATGCCCCAGGATGGGCAGCGCCATGACGAACGCCGACACCCGCCCCAGCAGCAGGAACATCGGCAGCAGCAGTGCAATCCACGGGTCGCTCATCAGTGTCCCAGCGTCTGCATGTGGTTGAAGATTTCCGCGGTGAAGTCCATAGTGGTCTGGAGCATCCAGCTTCCGGTGATCAGCAGGACGACGCCGACGCAGGCGATCTTGAGCACGAGCCCGAGCGTCATGTCGCGGATGGACGTGACCGCCTGCATCATGGCCACCAGCAGGCCGAGCAGCAGCGTGGCCAGCAGCACGGGCGCTGCGACCAGCAGCGACACCTCTAGCATCCGCCGGCCTATGTAGAGCACGAGGTCTCCGTTCATGCGCGCGCGTCCTTAGTAGTTGAAGCTGCCCACGAGCGTCTTGGCGAGCAGCGCCCATCCGTCAACCAGCACGAACAGGATGATTTTGAATGGCAGGGATATCATCGCCGGCGGAAGCATCATCATCCCGGCACTGAGCAGGATGCTGGCTATCACCAGGTCGATGACCAGGAACGGCACGAACAGCAGGCAGCCCATCTCGAAGGCCGTGCGAAACTCGCTGATCGCGAACGACGGCACGGCCACGTACATGGGCACCCCGGAGGCGTCCTGGGGCGCGGGCACGTTGGCGAGCTTTACGAACAGGGCCAGGTCGCTCTTGCGGGTCTGCCGGAGCATGAAGTCCTTGAGCAGCTCGTTGGTCTTGGCGAAGGCGCCGGCCAGCGACATCTGGTCGGCGAGGTACGGCTGGAGTGCCTGGGCGTTTATCAGCGAGAAGGTCGGCGACATCGTGAAGATGGTGAGGAACAGCGCCAACCCGATGATGGCGACGGTGGGCGGGATGTTCTGCGTGGTCAGCGCCCTGCGGAGGAATGCCAGCACGATGACGATGCGTGTGAACGAGGTCATCAGCACCAGCACGCTGGGGATGATGGCCAGCCCCGCGAAGACCACCGCGAGCTTGACCGGCGTGGACCAGTCGCCGGCAGTCGCGCCGGCGCCGGCGGAGGCCTTGTCGACGGCGGTGATCAGCTCGCCGACCTCGGGCATCGCCGCCGCGACGATCGTGGGCGCCTCGCTGGCGGGGGCTGCCTCGCCGGCGGGGGGCGCCACGTCAGGGGGTGTATCGGTGGCGGCCTCCTGGCCCAGCGCCGCGCCTGCCGCCCAAAGGCAGGCCAGGGCTGCAACGATGATGTTGACGCGAGAAGCGGTCACCGTTGGCCGGCTCCTTTGCCGCCCTTAGCCGGCACGTCATCGCCGACGGGTCGGCCAAACGCCCCGGTCACCTCGCCCAGCATGGTGACGCGTTCGGCTGTGCTGGCGATCAGGAACGTGCGGTCGCCCACCTGGATCAGGTGGGCCAGTTTCCGCGGCTCGATGTGCATGGACTCGATCACGCTCATCCGCCTGCCGGACCGCACGCCGATGCGCGGCAGCAGGCGGCGGATGACCACAAGGGCCACCACCCCCAGGACGACGACGACGATCACGACCGTCAGCATCTGCATGAGCAGTTCGGAGGTGCCGGGGCCGCTTGGCGGCGGGAAGTTGCGGTCGGTCTTGTCGTTCCAGCCGGGAGCCTTGCCGTCGGCGGCGGCCTTTGCCTCAGCCGGCTGGGTCGCGGGCGACGACATACTGTCAGCGGCGGAGGCGTCGCCGGCCCGGTCGCCGGAGGCCTTCAGGGCAATCGCGCCTGCCGCGCATAGGACCAACAGCACCCCAGCCCAGGCCGCCCGGCGCGCATGGGATATGGGCTTGTGGCTCATGCCCTTGGATATGCACAGTGCGTGCCAAACGCCCAGGCGCTCGGCTCAGCCGCCCGGGCGCGGCCGAAGGCTGCGAAAGACGCGAGAAAACTAGCTAACCGTGTCGAAAAAATGGGCGCGTGCCCGGCGCCGCTGGTCAGTCCTCGCCGCCCTCAGCCGGCGGGACGATCTGGCCTATCCGGACGCCGAGCTGATCGCCGACGACCACCAACTGGCCCGTCGCGAACTTCACGCCGCGAAGCGTCAACTCCACGCCGTCTCCGACGCCCTTGTCCAGCTTGACCACCGAGCCGGGCGCAAGCTGCAACAGCCGGCGAACCTCCAGCCGGCAACTGCCCAGGATCGCGTCGACCGTCATGTCCATGTCAAGCAGCAGGTCGATCTGCCCGCTGCCGGCGCCGCCGCCGTCGGCCGCCTCCGGCAGCTCGACCTGACTGGCCTCGGTGGCGTCGGCGGGGGCTTGGGTTTCGGGTTCTTCGGTTGTCGCGGACTTGGCCATGTCGTCGGTTCCTTCCAGTGTGGATTAAAGCCTAGCCGCCCTGCTCCGGGCGTGGCGCGCCTTTCGACACGCGGCTTATCTGAATTGCGCAGTCCTTGCCCACCCTGGCCGGCTGGCCGATGGCAAGGACCCTGCCCTGCACGATCAGCTCGGCGCTGTCGCGGGCGGGCCTGCCCAGCAGCACGACGTCGCCTTCCTCCAGGTCCACCATGTCGCGCACGCTCAGCACCGGCGAGCCCAGCCGGACCGTGGCGGCGACGGGCACGCGCTCGACGGCGGCCGTGATGAGCTGCCGCGGGGCCTGCCGCGAGGCAGCCGCCTTGGCGAGACTCGGACAGGCGAAGGCGTCGGCTGCGTCGCACGGGATGGTGCAAAGAACCTTCGCCGGGCCTTCCTCGCCGCGACGAAGGGCTATGGTCACATACTCGCCCCGCTGGCCGTCGGCGCTTTCGCCGGCGAGGTCGTCCGGGGAGGCGTCGGCCCTGTCGGAAAGGACCAGAACCCTTGCCCCCGCCGCTCGCAGCAGGGCCGCCAACGGGCCGGCAATGGTCGCGGCGATGTCGAGCAGCACGGCCGTCTCCATGGCGGACAGCTCCTTGGGGCCTTCGCCGCCCTCGGCCTGCCCGCCGCCCAGCAGGGCCGACACCCACGCCCCAGCCGTCGCGGCTTCGAGAGACAGCAGCCCGCCGGTCGCCCCGCCGTCGCCGATGGCGAAGAATCGCCACTTGTCCTGCTCGGCGGCTGCGGGGAAGTCCTTATCGTAGTGCTGAGTGACCGAGTCGACCTGGAGCGGCTGGTCCGCGGCCAGCAGCGCCGCCAGCGCCGTTGCCGCGCCGTCGGCCAGGTTGGCGGCGAAGTGCTCCAGCTCGGCCAACTGCCGCCGGCCGTAGCGTTGAAGCGCCTGCCAATCGTAGTCGACGGCGCCGCCGTCGTCGCCGGCGGGCGTCGCGTCGGCCTGGCCGGCGGCCAGACGCCGCAGTATGAGCTGCTCGATCCTGTCGGGGGCATCGCTCATTGAACCACGAACTCCGTGAAGTGCACCTCGGCTATCAGCGGACGCTGGTCGGGCCAGAACTGCTCGTTCAGCAACTCGCGTATCTCGCGGCGGATGCGATTCTGGTTGTCCTCGCCGCGCGTGTCGTCCGGCGTGCATCCGCTGAGGTAGCGGTTGATCCAGTCCTTCAGTCGGGGCTTGTTGCTGTCGAGCGTCGAGGAGACCGTGCCGAGGTCGTCCTTGGCGACAGCCAGTGTGATGGTGGCGCGGATGTATCGTGCCAGTCGCGGCTCGTTCAGGTTGGCCACGATCGGGTCGAGCTCGTAGTAGGCCAGGTCCTCGTCATTGACGTTGCTGACGGGCGGCGGGGCCTGCTCTTCCCCGGCCGCCTTTGCGGGCTTCGGCGAGGAGTGCATCATCATCGCGGCGACGTATCCGCCCCCGGCGGCGCCCAGCCCCACCGCTGCCGCCAAGGCTGCGCGAATCAGCAGCGCCTTCGACCCGCCGCTTGCCTCCTGCCGGGGGGCCTGCTGCTGTTCCTGTTCCTGCGAACCTGTCTGCTCTTCATCAGCCATTTCGATTCCTCGGTGCGGTCACCGCGATGACCACCGTCGACTGCGGTCCGAACATCCGTTCCATGTCGCTGCCGGGCCCGGCGCCCCAGGAGTGAATCTCGCACGTCATCGGCGCCAGCTGTCGCTTGATCTCCGCCGCGGCCGCCGCTGCCCGCCCGGCCGAGACGGCCCACTGCCGCGCCGGATCGGCGACATCTTCGGCCCGGGCGATCACGTAGACTTTGATATCGTCGCGAGGGGAGTTCTGCTTCAGGTTGGTCGCGAAGGCCCGCAGACTGTCGCGCAGGCTCTCCGGCAGCGACGCCTCGCCGGGCGTGAAGGCGACCGGCATGGCCTCCACCCGTATCGGCCTTTCGGCGAACTCCGTTGCCTCGCTGTCGATTTGCTCCTTCAACCTGCTGAAGATCTGCCTGATTTCCTCATCCTCGGCGTCCACCACACGATTCGGGACGGCCTGCTGCTGCTCGGCCGGCTCGGTGGGATACTTCAGCTTCTCGTAGTCCAGATTCGGCGCTTCCTGCTTGCCGAACAGCCAACTGGGCATCCCGAACCGCGCCACGACCTGGCGAAACGACCCCAGCCCGGCGTTGAACAGCGTCTTGTCCTGCGTGGACGCCATGGACTGCAACAGCACGAAGCATGCCATCAGGTTCGTCACCATGTCTCCGAAGGACAGGACCCATCCGGGCACGCCCTCGGGCGCGTCTTCTGGTGGTGGGGCCGCGCGTTTCACTTGTACACGCTCCGTTGCAGCATGACGATTCTCATCACCGGCTTGTCGCCGAACCGCTTGGGCGCCGCCTGGACGTCGGCGGATATGCTCATCCTGTCGGCCGACACGCCGCCGTTGCGCGTCAGGTACCCGAGCACCACGGCCGACCGCGCCACCGTCGAGTCCGGCGGCAACTCGCCGGCGCCGGCCTGGCCTATGACGATCTGGTGCGGCATGTTCCGCATGTGCGGAGCGAGCATGTCCAGGAACTCCCGCCCGGACGGGCTCAGCGCGCTGCCCTGGCCCCAGAACAGCCTGCTCGAGGGGATGTAGAACTCCTGCTTGGCCTTGTAGGCGTCGTCGCAGTCCAGCCAGAAGCTCTCCCGCGGGTTCATCACGTTGTCCATGCCGTCGGTGGGCTTCTCGCTGCCGGTCTCGGTCCTGTCGACGGGACGGTCAATTGGCGGGAAGGATGAGTCCGTGGGCGAGTAGCGCGACGAAAAGACCGAGGAGAGGCTCATGGCCCGGAAGCCGCCGGAGATCCTGGCGCGAGACGCGGGGTCGAATGACGAGAAGCTGGCCAGCAGGACGAAGAAGCACAGCATGTTCGTCATGCAGTCGTTGAAGCTGATCATCCAGGCGCCCGGTCCGGGCGGCCCTTCGTCCTTCGGCGGCGGTTTGGCCTGATCCTGTGCCATGGTCAGATGTTCGGTTTCATTTCCTCGCGGTGCTTGTCGGAGATGAACGCCTGCATCCGCTCACGGACGCCGGTGGGGCTGTCGCCGCGGCTCAGGCCACAGGCGCCCTCGACGATCATCTGCCTGATGAGGCTTTCCTTCTTCGATCGCATCCCCAGCTTGCCGGCCAGCGGGATGAACACCAGGTTCGCCATGAACGACCCGTAAAAGGTCGTGATAAGCGCGGTAGCCATGCCCGAGCCGATCTGCGAGGGATCGTTCAGCGAGCCGAGCATCTGCACCAGGCCTATCAGCGTGCCGATCATGCCCCAGGCCGGCGCGGCGCTGCCCATGAACTCCAGCATCTTCTTGCCGTCGCTATGGCGCTCCTGGAGATACTGAATCTCCATCGCCAGGTTCTCGCCGATGGCCTCTTCCTTCTGCCCGTCGATCACCATCTGGAGGGCCTTGACCAGGAACGAGTCGCCCGCGTCCGGCAGGTGCTGCTCCAGCGCCAGCGCGCCGTCTCGCCGGTTGATGGCCGCGTAGTTGACCAACTTCTGGATGAGTTCCTTCTCGCCCGGCACCTTGCAGAGGATCGTCTTCTTGGTGATGGAGAAGATGGTGAGAACCTGTTGAAGCGAGAAATGGATGAACGTCGCCGCGGTCATGCCGCCGGCCGTCACCATCATCGCCGGGAGGTTGATGAACACGCCGGCCCCGGGCGACGACATGATCGACGAGACCACGCAGAACAGCCCGAACATCAGTCCTATGGCTGTGGCGATATCCACGGCGTCAGCTTTCTTCTTCCTGGACGGTCTTGAGCATCTGGGACAGCCTGGCGGCCAGGGCCTTGTCTTCCATCTGCCCCAGCAGCTCGGCGGCCGGACGATCCGACATGCAGCTCAGCAGCTTGACGGCGTCGGCTATCTGGTTGTTGTTGCACATGGCCACCAGGATCTCGCTGCTGGCGGCGGAGTCCATCTTGTCGTAGATGAGCGCAAGCTGCTTCAGCTTGGCCTGCTCGGCGCGAGATATGGAGATGCGCGTTCGCAGCAGCTCTTCCCTGGCCTGCTTCAGTCCGTTCAGCGGGGCCAGCAACTGCACGCGGAGGGCCTCCAGCTCCTCGGTCTGCTTGTCCAGGTCCTGCTGGGCGATCTTGAGGCGCTTCTCCCAGTCTTCCAGGTGGCGTTGCTGACGGCGCACCTGGGCGAGCTTGTCGTGCAGGTCACGCACCAGCTCGTCGACCTGAATCTCGCTGGGCATCAGTTGTGGCTCTTCGACGGCCGGCTGGGTGGCGGCCTGCTGGTCTGTGGCGAGCTGCGGGCCCGGCGTCGACCCGCCGAAAAGCCAGGTCAGGCCGAACGACAGCCCAAAGCACCCCGCACCAAGCACGCCCAGTATGAGTAGGTTGCTCTTCATCATGGTTCTCGTGCGCTCCTGCCGGGCGGCTAGCTGGCCCTGCGGACGAAGCCGACCACGGCGCTTTCGTCTGTTTCCTTCTGCTCCAGACGATCAAGCTCCTTCATGTAGCGGACCCTGGCCTCGTGCGCCAGCCGCTGGAGCATCTCTCTGGAAGCCTTGGTCTTGAGAAACCGCTGCGTCTTCTCATCGCGAGCGGCCCGCGTCTCGGTCAGCCGCCCGTCCAGCTTGGCGATGCGCCGCTCGTCGTTGGCGACCGCGGCCATGAATACTTCCTGGCGTGCGATGCGCCGGTCGATTCCGCCCTTGCCGATCTCAGCCAGCATCGCCCTGATGTCGGCGGCGACAACGGCGATCTCCTGCCGCAGTCGTGCAAGCCGCCTGGCCAGGGCGAACAGCTCCGCCCGCAGCGCCCTTTCGCGCTGCAACGTCACGTCCAGCAGTCGCTGCAATGGCCACTTGAATCGTTTCATTCAGCAGGTCTCTTCGCCGCGGCATTGGCGGCCGGCGCGGCCTTGTCGTCCGCCGACGGCATCAGGAAGTCCCATGTCTTGGTGATCTCGCACATTCGGCTGACCGTCTCGGCGAAGTCGCAGCGCGTGCCGACCGGCTGAACCAGAAACTCGTTCACGCCGTCGATCAGCGAGACGGCCTTGTCTATGCGACGGTTGCTGCCGGTGGCCAGGGCGCCGATGTTGATGAGGTCCTCGGCCCCCTGGTAGGTGGCATAGATGGCCCTGAAGCTCTGCGCGGCGCGCATGTGCGATGGGCTGACCACCGACGGCATGAGCCGGCTGACGCTCTGGAGGATATCGACGGCCGGGTAGTGCCCCTGCTCGGCGAGCTTGCGCGACAACACGACGTGCCCGTCCAGCAGCGAGCGGACGCAGTCGGCGACGGGGTCGCCCAGGTCGTCGCCCTCGACCAGGACGGTCAGCGCGCCGGTAATGCTGCCGGCGGGGGCGGGCCCGAGCCTCTCGGTGAGCTTCGGCAGCAGGCTGAACACGCTGGGGCAGTAGCCCTTCGTGGTCGGCGGCTCGCCGGCGGCCAGGCCTATCTCCCGCTGCGCCTGGGCGAAGCGGGTCAGCGAGTCCATCATGAACAGCACGTCCTTGCCGCGGTCGCGGAAGAACTCCGCGATGGCGATGGCCAGGAAGGCAGACTTCGTGCGGACCACCGGCGAGATGTCCGAGGTGGCCACCACGACAACGCTCTTGGCCAGGCCCTCCGGCCCGAGCGACTCTTCGAGAAAGTGTCGCACCTCCCGGCCGCGCTCTCCCACAAGGGCCAACACGTTGACGTCGGCCTCGCTGACGCGGGCGATCTCGCCGAGCACCGTGCTCTTGCCGACGCCGCTGCCGGAGAATATGCCCATCCGTTGGCCCTTGCCGAACGTCAGCACGCCGTCGATCGCCTTGATGCCCAGGGCGAGCGGCTTGAATATCTGCGGGCGTTCGAGCGGCTTTGGCGAGGGCGCGTCCATGGGCCGATATTGCACATCCGTCAGCGGCCCCTTGCCGTCGATGGGCCGACCCAGCCCGTCCAGCACACGCCCGAGCAGCGAGACGCCGACCGGCGCCTGCCTGAGGTTCGGCCGAGGGGAGACCTTGTCTCCCGGGGCGATGCCGTCGATGCCCTCGAGCGGCATGAGCAGGCGGTTGGCGTCGCGGAAGCCGACCACTTCCGCCGCGACCCGCCGCCCGTCGGACAGGCGTATCTCGCAGAGCTGCCCCACGCCGACCGGCGGGCCCTTCGACTCGATCGTCGTGCCCGCCACGCGCAGAACCGCCCCGCTGCACCGCAGCAGGTTCATCTGGTTCAGCTTGGCGGCGAACTTGTCCACGTCGAGCGAGGGCATGACTACTCCTGTGTGCTCAGGTTGTTGGCGATCTCGCCGAGGTTGCCTTCCACGGATGACTCGACCACGCCCTGGGAGCTGGCCAGCAGGCAGCCGCCTTTGCTGACGGCCGGGTCGGCCACGAAACGCAGGTTGCCGTCGGACCCATCGGCATCGTCGGCGGCGAGCTCGCAGCGGGCGATGTCGGCGGGGTTCAGGTGCACGACCACTTCCTGCCGCGGCGGCAACTGGGCCAGGGCCTCTTTGACGATCGCGTCGATCTGGTACCGCTCGGCCTCGATCTCCTGCATCAGCACCTTGCGGGCGATGTCCACGGCCAGCATGACCACATGCCCCTCGGCCTGCTTGAGGATCTCCTGTTGCAGTCCCTCGAACTCCTTGGCGGCGGCTGCCAGCGCCTGGCGCGCGCTGGCGAGCGCCTGGCGGTCGGCCTCGAGCTGCCCGGCGGTGTCTGCCGCGCCAGTGGCAGGCGGCGGCTGGGCAGGCTGCAGCACGTGTGCCGAGGCTGGCCTTCCGTTCAGTTGCACCCTGCTGTCGGCCATCTCAGGATTCCTCCCACCGCAGGTTGCCGGCTGCGTTCATGTCGCGTAGCAGTTGCAGGATTGCCTCCCGCGCTTCTGCTATTTCAGTCTGTTTGGGAGCGCTGAGCAGCTCGGCCTCTTCGTCCAGCGCGGCGACGGCCCGCTCGGAGAGGTTCTCGCGGATCTTGGCGATGATCCGCTCGTCCGCGTCCCTGATGGCCAGTGCGAGCTGGCGTGCCTCGGCCTGACGCAGGCCTTCCTGGAGGCTTCGCGAGAGTACCAGCGGGATGTCCTCCCAGATGACCATGAGCTTGGAGACAGCGTCGGCCGTCTCCTTGTCGCGCTGGGCGATGCCTTCGAGCGTCTTGTTGCGCGGCTCGGCCTCCAGGTCGCGCAGCAGCATGGCCACCTTGCGGAGGTTCTCCTCGCCTCCGGCGGCGCCGCCCTCGGCGGTGGAGGCTTGCAGGCGTGCGCGGAGTGTGCCCGCGATGCGCAGGCGGACCTCGCCCGGGGCTGAGACGCCGGTCGCCAGCTTGCCCACCACCTCGATCCGAAGCTGCTCGGCCAGCATGTTCAGCAGCGCCGCGCTCTTCTTGGCGGGCAGCTCGCCCAGGACTATCGCGACCACCTGGGCGCTTTCGCCGGAGATCGCGCGGAATATGTCAGCCGTCTCGGCCGAGCGGACCGCCGAGAACGGGTCGCGCTGCTGGACCATCGCGCGGACCTTGGTCAGCGCCTCCTTGGACTTGTCCTTGCCCAGCACCTGCTCGAGCATGTTGCGAACGAACACGCCCTCGCCCCCGCCGCCGCTGCCGAGCTTGCCGAAGAACTCCTGTGCCGTCGCCTTCGCTGCCTGCGCCTTGTCGGCGCCGATGGACTCCAGGTAGGCCAACTCGGCGGCAATCTCGGTGAGCACCTTCTGGTCGGCTGAGCGCAGCAGGTCCGCAGCCGTGGCCGGATCAAGGCTCATCAGCAACATCGCCGCCTTCTGCTTTCCCGTGAGCACCACCTGCTACGCTCCCTTGTCGCTGTCGACCCAGCTCAGGAACAACCGCTTGACCTCTTCGGGGTTGCTCTGGAGGGCGTTGGTTATCTTCGCTCGCAACTGCTCGGCGTCGGCGCCGGCGCCCGCGGGCAGGAGGTTCTGCCCGGCGGCCTCGCCCTCCAGCGCCGCGGCGGCGCTGGCCGCGGCCTTGCGCGAGCCGCCCAGCACCTTCAGTGTGATCAGCGCCCCCACCACCAGCACGGCCAGCGACAGCCGCCTGCCCATCTCGAGCATGAAGTCCTTCGTGAACCATCCGTCGGACGCCTCGGCGGCCTCGGCCGGCGCGGGGTGGTAGAAGCTGGTCTCCTGGACGGTGATGCCGGTGGCGTCGGGCAGTCCCAGGGCCTTCTGGATGATCTCGGTGACGCCCTCGACTGTCATGACCTTCTCCGGAGCGGCGCCTTCCTTGCCTCCAGCCTGCTCCGCCGGCGAGAGGTCCACCAGGGCGGCGACGGTGATGGACTGAATCTTGCCGGGGAGGCTCTCCTGGCGACGGCGTGTCAGGCTGGCCAGGTACTCGGTGGTGGAGCTCTTCTCGGTCTCCTTGCTCGGCGTGCCGCCTGTGGTGTCGGCGGCGCCGGAGATCGAGCGATTCTTCGTCTCTTCCTTGGCGACGACCCTGTTTGCGGGATCGTACGTCTCCACGGTCTCCTCCATGGTGGACGTCTCGATGACGGCATGGACGCGGACCGACGCGCGGTTCGGCCCGAGCGCCGCGGCCAGCATGTCCTCGGCCTTGCCGGCGAGGTACTGCTCGACCTGGCTCTTGTAGTCGAGGAACGAGCCGGCCTTCTTGGCTACGTCGTCTTCGCCCCCGGCCGAGAGAAGGTTGTTCGCGCTGTCCACGACCACGACCTTCTCCGGCTTCAGGCCTTCCACGGCGCCGGCCACAAGGTGAACGATCGCCGATACGCTGCCCGGCCCCAGCCGCCTGCCGGCGTGCAGCTTCAGCACGACCGAGGCCGAGGCCTCCTTCTCCTGCCCGGAGAACAGCGTGGCCTCCGGCCTGACCACATGCACGCGGGCGGAGGCGACGCCCTGGAGCGTCTGGATGGTCTTGCTGAGCTCGCCTTCGATCGCGCGGTTGTAGTTGACGCGCTGGATGAACGGGCTGGCGCCGATCTTCTCGTCGTCGAGGATTCGATAACCCGCCTGGTCGCCTGTCGGCAGGCCCTGCCCGGCCAGCAGCAGCCGCATGGGGTAGACCTTCTGCTCCGGCACGTAGACGGCCGTGCCGCCGGCCTTCAACTCGTAGGGCACGCCCTCATCGCGGATTCTCTCCACGATGGCGGCGGCCTCTTCCGTCGACAGGCCGCTGTAGAGCATCGCCATGCTTGGCTGGCGTGCCCAGCCGATCAGCATCGCAGCAGCCCCGCCGCAGCCAAGCAGCACCGCAAGCAGCACCGCGCGCTGGACCAGGGACGTCCGTCGCCAGATCTCTCGCAGGTTGTTCAGCATCTCGGCCACTTGTCAGCCTCGCGCGCAGCTGTCATATCTGCATGTTGATGGTCTGCTTGTAGGCCTCGATGACCTTGTTCCTGACGCCCATGAGCAGCTTGAAGCTCAGGTCGGCCTTGGCCATCGCCGCCACCACGGGCAGCGGGTCTTGTGATCGCCCGGACAGCAGGTCCTCGATCGCCGCGGTCGAGGCCTGCTGGTCGGCGTCGACGTTGTTGACGTATTCGCCGATCGCCTGGGAGAACTTGCCCGCCAGCGGGCCCGCCTTGCCGCCGTGCTGGCCGGCGCCGCCTAGCTGAATCGCCGGGACCTGGCCGGATATCGGGTTTATGCCTGACATCTCTCGCTCCTGCTGCTAGCGAAGCAGCTCCAGTGTTATGTCCACCATCTGCTGGTATCTGTTCAGGACGGAGGCGTTGGCCTGGTAGGCCCTCGACGCCACCATCAGGTTCATCATCTCCACCGGCAGGTCCACGTTGGGCATCATGACCCACCCGTTCTCGTCCGCTTGCGGATGGCCGGGAAGGTACGTCTCGTTGAAGTCGGTGGAGGTGTCCTCGATCACCTGTTTGCTCGTCACGCCGCAGAGGCTGTCCATCACCGTCGAGAAGATCACGTCCTTGCGGCGATACGGAAGCCCCGAGTCCGTGCGCGACGTGTTCGCGTTGGCGATGTTCGCGGATATCACGTTCAGCCGAAGCGATTCAGCCTGAAGACCGCTTACCGCGATGTCCACTGATGAAGCCGCCTTGGTTATGTCCATTGCCCTTGCCTCCCTATTCGCCCTTGATGGCGAACTCCATCTGGCTGTACAGCTTCCGCAGGATGCGCATGTACGTCTTGTAGGCCGCGGAGTTCTTGATCATCTCGCCGACCTCTTTGTCGAGGCTGACGTCGTTGCCCTTGGCGTCGACCGGCGTGGACCGCGGCTGGATGATGGCCCTGGCCAGTTCGGCCGGCTCCAGCGCCCGCGGCGAGGCCATGGCCATCGACAGCGCCCGCTGGAAGTCCAGCTCGCTCCGCCTGAAGCCGGGTGTGTTGAGGTTCGCGATGTTGTTGGCGATGACCTTGCCCTGGAGCGCCGACGCCCGCAGGGCAGACTGCAATCCACTGATCGTGTTGGGCTCGCTCACGATGCCACCTCCTCTGCTTGCTGCGTCTGTGTCTGGCGACGGTACCGCCGGAGCTTCTCGCGCAGCGTTCTGTCGGAGATGCCCAGGATTCTTGCCGCCTTGGCCTGGTGGCTGTTGGTGCGGCGCAAGGCCTCGAATATCGCCTGCCGCTCGAGCAGCTCCAGACTCAGCGGGCCGGTCGGGGGCGTCCGCGGCGGCGGGCTGTCGAGTTGGCCGACCAGCGACGGGACGCCCTCCAGCGACAGCGTCGGCCCGTCGCCGAGGATCAGCGCCGCGCGGACGACGTTGCGGAGCTGGCGGACGTTGCCGGGCCAGTGGTACTCGCGGAACCGCCCCAGCATCTCATCGTCCAGGCGGTCGATCCTTCGGCGGACCTCCCTGGCGTGGAGGTTCACGAAGTGCCACACCAGCTCGGGGATGTCCTCGGCGCGCTCTCGCAGCGGCGGGACGGTGACCATGATGCCCGCGATGCGGTAGTACAGGTCCTCGCGGAACCGTCCGGCGGCGACCTGCTCGGCGAGCCGGCGGTTGGAGGTGGCCACCACGCGAACGTTCACGCGGACCGGCTCGCTGCCGCCAAGCCGCTCGAAGTCCTGCTGCTCCAGCACGCGGAGCAGTTCGGCCTGGAGGCGCGGCGTCGTCTCGCTGATCTCGTCGAGCAGCAGCGTGCCGCCGTGCGCGCGCTCGAATCGGCCCTTCCTCTGCGAGACCGCGCCGGTGAACGCCCCGCGCTCGTGACCGAACAGCTCGCTCTCCAACAGCGACTCGCTCAGCGCGGCGCAGTTGACGTGGACGTAGGGTCCGCGGCTGCGGCTGCTGTTGCGGTGGACGTGGTAGGCGATCAGCTCCTTGCCCGTGCCGCTCTCGCCGGTGATCAGCAGCGACGCGGTAGTCGGGGCGGCCTTGCTGGCCAGCTCCATCGCCTCCAGCAGCTTCCGGCTCCGCCCAGCGATCTGGTAGAGGCAGCGGCGGTCCTCGCCGTCGGCGGCGGCCAGAGCGACGGGCCGGTTGGGCAGCGCCGCGGCCAGCAGCTCCTCAAGCCGGCCGCGGTCCAGCGGCTTGGGCAGGACGTCGCGGAACCCGCGCCGCACGGCCTGCACCGCCAGGTCCACCGACGCCTCGCTGATGATCATCACCACCGGCAGCTCGGGGCAGTCTTCCTTGATCCGCTCGAGCGCAGCGAAGGCGTCGCCGGCGGCCTGTGCATCGAGGATGACCAGGTCCCACGGCGTCTGGCCGAGCAGCTTGCCCGCGGCGTCGCAGCCGGCGGCGACCGTCCCGCGGATGCCCGCCTCGGCCAGGACTTCCAGGATCAGCCTGGTCGAGTCGTCGTCGCGATCGACGATCAACACGTTTTGATGGACCTTCTCGCTCATCTCTTGGCTACAGTGTTTCCTTCCGTGCCGGATGCCGCGGCGGGTTCGTTCTCCTTGGCCGGCTGCGTCTGCGGCCGCGGGCGAGCGGCGCCGTTCCGCACGGCGGACTTCGCCTCGGCCAGCGCGTCCAGCGGCTTGTTGACCTCGGCCCACTCGATCAGCTTGAGTCGCATGGCAGCGGCCTGGGCCCACGGGCAGTCGGGGCACTTGGCCGCCAGCTCGGTGTAGGCCTGCTTGGCGGCCAGGGGATCGGACTTGCGGCGGCAGTTGCCCAGTTGGAACAGCGCCCAGGCCAGGTCGTCGTCGCCCTGGCTTCGCAGCAGCGCCGCCTCGTAGAACGCGCCGGCTACTTCCAACTGCCCGTCGGCGAACAGCTCGTCGGCGACGAGGACCGGATCGACCGCCCTGCCGGCGCCCAGCCTTCTCAGCGTGGCCAGCACGATCGGGTCGGAGGCTGCGTCGGACGGCTGACGCCCTGGCTGGGTCGTTGCCCGCGCGCCCGGCATTGCCGCCGGCTGGGTGGCGGCCTGGGGCTGCCGCTTCGGCGCGATCTCGATGGAGCGGAGCTGTTCGATTGCCCGCTGAAGGGCGGCGGCGCCTTCGTCCTGCTCCTGGGGCGCCTGGCTGGAGGTGCGGAGGAGCCGCCGTATCCCATCGTTCAGTTCGGCGGTGGCCGCCGGCGCGGGCTGGCTGGTCGCCTCGGCGGCAAGGCACGTGGCCGGGGCGACGACAAGGGCCAGGATGAGCATCCACCTGGTCATTTGCCCTGGCCCTCCTGCGGTTTGTCGTCCGCGGCCGCCCTGTGTATGGCCACCTCTGTGAAGGCGTCGGCCGCGGCGCGGTACTGCTTCTGATAGACCCTCGCCAACGCCAGCGTCTCCATCGCCCTGTTCCGCAGGCCCTTATCGCACGGACCTTTGAGCGTCTCGGCGAGGACGGCGACGGCTTGATCCGCCTTGCCCATCTTGATGCACACGTCGGCCAGCTCGCAGGCGGCCAGGGAGGCCTCCCGCCCGGGCTCGATCTTGGCCAGGATCTCCGTCAGCGCGGCGTGGGCGCTGTCGAGCTGGCCTTGCTCGACGTAGTAGCGGGCCAGCTCCATCACCAGCAGGGCTCGCGTCTGGAGGTCGCCGATCAGTTGGATTCGGTTGCGGAGGTAGCTGACGGCGCGATCTTCCAGGCCCATCGAGGCATACGCTCCGGCGGTGAAGGTCAGCCGCTTGTACGTTTGGCGGTCGGTGAGCGGTCGGCCTTCGAGCAGCTTGAGCGCCGCAAGCGTCTCAAGCGGCTTCTGCCCGCGGGCGCCTGCCTCGGCGGCGCCCAGCAGCGCCTCGGCGCGCTGGTACGGCGTAGGCTGGCAGTTGTTGGCCGCGGCGAAGGCCTTCTCCGCGAGCTTCAGGTCTCCGGCGGTCATAGCCGAATCGCCCAGCATCAGTTGCGCGGCCGCAGCGTTGTCGTCGGTCTTGGCGTCGGCGGTCTCGGCGTAGCGACTCAGCCAGGCGACCGCCTCCTTGTACCGCCCGGAGCGGTAGTGGCACTGTCCGAGGTAGAACGCCGCCTGGCGCTTCGACGCGGCCGAGAGATCAAGGTAATACAGCCTCTTGAATATGCGGATGGCCTCGTCGGTCAGGCCTGTCTCGGCGGTGGCCTGTCCGAGGCGCAGGTACACCTCCTCGGACCGTCCGGCTTCCGGGTAGCGGTCCATCAAGGCCAGCAGGTCGGTCCGCGCGCCGCTGTAGTCGCGCAGGGATATCCTGAGCTTGGCCGCCTGGAGCAGCGCGAGCGGGGCGACGGGGTGCTTGTCGAACTGGGCGGCGACGTATTGGTATTGGGTCAGTGCGTTGGCCTTGTCGCCGGAGGCATCGTGCATGACGGCCACCACGAAGTGGCCCGTCGCCGTGCGCTGGTCTGCCGGATAGCGTATGAAGAACCGCCGCCAGCACGATTCCGCCTCGGCCATCAGCAGTTCGCGCTGCTGGGCGAGGCTGTCGCACGCCTGGGGGTCGTGGACCGCGATGCTCTCGCCGGTGAAGCGGGCAACCAGCCCGGCCATGCCGCAGGCCACCTCCGCCAGCCGCTGCTGCGAGACGCCCTCAAGGTGCAGGCTGATCGCGCGGCGCCTGACGAGCGGCGCCGTCGAGACCCACTCGACGGCCACGCCCGACTCGGAGCTGAACCGCTGGAGCAGATCCTCGACAGGCGCTCGGATGCAGGCGGCAATCCATCGGCCCTCCGCCGGGCCTGCTTCCACCTTCCACACCATCGCGCCCAGCGCCGCCTTGGCGGGCGGGGCCGCACCCTGACGCAGCATCTGTCGAAGCTGGGCGGGGGCCTTGCCGGCGAACGGGTCGTAGGGGGCTGGGTCGCGCCAGGTGACGGCGCTGTCGGCGTTGAGATAGCCCAGCACCTGTTGGGTGAGTATTCGCGCGACCAGATAGTCGCAGTCTCTCTGGAGCGGGCAGGGCGCCTCCAGCGAGGCCAGGTGGGCGACGGCGGAATAGGCGCGGATTCGGCCCTGCGCGTGTCGGCCGGCGGTCAGGTCGATGCTCGCCTGCTCGTAGTCGGCCACCGCGGCGATGATCGCCGAGCCGCTGGAGGCAAGGCGAAGGAATGTCAGGCTGGCTTCGTCCCCCTCGCCCAATTGCCCAAGGCATTGGGCCACGCGGAGGTCGAACAAGTCGCGGAGCAAGTCCTCCGACGGGACAGAACGGATTTGTCTGGCCAGGTTGACGAAGCCGGCCAGGGCCGACTCGTAGTCGCCCTGCTCGTACAGGCCCTCGGCATCCGCCCAGCTAAGGGTAGCGTTGTCGTCGCCGGAGTGACGGACTGTCGGCCCATCGGGGGAAGTCTGTTGCAGGGCGGTGGTGGCGGCGCGGGCGCCGCGCGGCGTCATCGGCTGGGATGGCTTGCTCAACAACAGGTAGAACAGCCCGCCCACAGCAAAGAGGATCAGCACGGAGTTGAGCACCAGCAGGAGATTGACCGGCGACAGCTTGCCGACGATCTCAGCCAACTTCGAGACAGTGGCCGGGATCTGCTGGGTCGGTTCGGCGGGGGCGGGCGACTCGCCTGGCTGCCGGGCCGCTTCGTCTGTCGAAGCAGCCGGTTCCACCTGGGCGGCATCGTCGGTGGCTGTCTGGTCGGCGGGCTGCTCGGCGCTCGTCTCGTTGGCCGCGCCGTTGGGCTCCTCGGCCGGGGCGGCGGCTTCCTCGGCGACGGGCTCTGCGTCTTGGGGCTCGGCAGGGTCGGCCTGCTCAGTCTCGCGGGTCTGGTCGCTCGGCGCGTCGGCTTGCTCCTGGCCGGTGGAGTCGGCCTGCTCAGTCTGCTCGACCGGCTGCTCGTCGCCCTTGTCGTCGGGCGGGGCGACCGGCCTGTCGGCAGCCCGCACGTCTGAGTCATCAATGATAGGCTGCGACGGCTGGTCGCCCTGGGCCTGTGGCTCGTCGGCTTGAGGAGTGTCTTGCTCTTCGGCCGCCATGCCTGACGCGTCCGTCCTTTCCGCGAATTGCACCCTGCGCGAGCGAGCTTCCTGCGCCGTGACCCCGCCCGCGCGCAACATAGCGCGGGCGCGGCGCAGTCCGACAGGAAACACGCCCTGCAATCACCATGCCACAGGCCCGAACACGCGAGCGGCGCCCGCGGACGAGCGGAAAGGGGGCATTGGGGGCGCCGGGCGAGGTGTTCCAGCCGGCCCCGATCGCGCAGCGGCGCAAGGTTTTTGGCGCGGTGCGCCTGGTTTTCTGACGGGCGGGCGCAAAAACAGCGGCCTGCGTCGGGCGCCGAAACTCATTGGCGCTGCAACGCAGGCCCACTTACGCGAGCGAGAGGGGCTGGGGTGAGCTTACGTGCCGCCAGCCCCCCTGGCCGATGGACTGGATTGGCCGGCCGGCGGGGTGATGCCGTAACGCTTCAGCTTGGCGTGCAGTGTCGCCCTAGTTATGCCAAGCAGCGCCGCCGCCCGGGTCCGCTGCCAGCCTGTCTCCTTCAGCGCGCGGATGATGAACTCGCGCTCAGCCGTCTCCAGTGCGAAGTCGCCGGCGGCCTCAGCCACCGCAGCCGCCGGGGGTCGCTGCTCATTCGCGCCGTCGATGACCAGGCTGCCCGGCGTGATCTCGCCGGTCTGCTCGAGGATGATGGCCCGCTCAATGACGTTCCTCAGCTCGCGGACGTTGCCCGGCCAGTCGTGCTGCATCAACTGCTCTTGGGCTGCCTTGTTCACGGCTGCTATCCCGCCGGCCGACGGAATAGCCGACGTCCGTATGAAGTACTCCGCCAGCAGCGGGATGTCGCCCCTGCGGTCCTCGCCGGCCAGGGCGGGCATGGTTATCGGGAAAACCGCCAGGCGATAATACAGGTCCTTGCGGAACCGCCCCGTCTTGGACTCGGCCAGCAGGTCGCGATTGCTGGACGCGGCGATGGTGGCGCGGCATGGGATGTCCTTGGTGCCGCCGACCTTTCTGAATGACCGCTCCTGGAGCACGCGGAGCAGCTTCGCCTGGAGCGCGGGGGGCATCTCGCTGATCTCGTCCAGCAGGATCGTGCCGTCGCCGGCGGCCTCGAACAGGCCGGTCTTGTCGCGGTCGGCGCCGGTGAACGCGCCCCTCACGTGCCCGAACAGCTCGCTCTCCAGCAGGTTCGCCGTCAGGGCCGCACAATTCACGGCCAGGTACTTGCTGTCGTCCCCGCAGCGCCACGCGTGCACCGCCCGGGCGGCCAGCTCCTTGCCCGTGCCCGTCGCGCCCAGCACCAGCACCGGGTTGCACCTGCTCTCGGAGACCAGGCGGATCGCCTCCAGGACCTCGACCATCGCCCCGCTCGTGCCGACGATGGGCACGGTCGGCGGGCACTCGTCGCAGAAGAACCGCTCCTGGCCGGGGGATCTGCGAGTGGCCTCCTCGATCATGCCCTCCACGAGTCTGCGCATGCGCTGCTCATCGAGCGGCCCGGCGAGGTAGTCGTACGCCCCGGCGCGGGTGAATCGCACGGCCAGCTCGACGCTAGGCTTGTCGGCCACGCGGACCACGGGCGTCGTCGGCCATTGCAGCCGAGCGGCGGCAAGGAAAGCGAGTGCGTCTTCAGGCGAGACGCTCTCGGTGATCAGTATCAGGTCCGCCCGCCCGCTCGTCTCGACGTTTGCCGCGGCTGATGTGTCCTGGAAGGCGACGACGTCCTGGAAGAATCGCGAGACGATGCCCCCCACCGCCCCACTGCTCGAGCTGCCCGCCCCCACCAGTACGACCCTGGACAGCGCGGTCTGTTCGACGTGTTCCATCTGCCAGCCTTCCGCCTTCACCGGCCAAGTTGCCAGCCGGGCTCAGGCGTGCTCCCAAGACACACTGGCCACACACATGCTTCTCCGCGCCGGCGGCTGCCGACGCCGCACCTATCCGGGGGGAGATGGCCGGAGCTTGGCACAGAAGCGCTGGGCCGACGGGGCGCTTCGGCGCTGTCGCCATTGCCAGTTGCGGAATCCCTTCCCGGCAAATCCGTTCAAATGGCGAGTCAGTTGCGAAGGCGTGGCACCGCCACGCACGTACACAGGAGCTGTTGCGTCCTCTTTCTCTCGCGGTTGCTCCCGATAACTTGTTGACTGAAGGAGGATACCCTCCGCCAGCGGCATGGCAAGGGGATATTTGGCCGCCCAGGCAAAAAAACCGCCGCGGCGGCCTCGCGCAAGGGCGACGCGCGCAGCCGTGCCGGGGGTTGCGTCCAAGACCCAGGGTCGTGCCTCCAGCGACTTGTTCGCCGCGCCGCGCGGGGCGGCGATCAGGTTCCTTCCGTGGCCGTCACTTGGCGAGTTTGTAGAGCCCTCGCCCGGTCCGCTTGAATCGCGACTCGTCTCTAAGGGCGGCAGCCACGATGCCGTAGAAGTTCTTGCTGTGTGTCGGATAGCCGGCCTTGACCACCGCCGCTGCGACGTCGCGCGCCCGCACCGGACGGCGAGACTTGGACAGGATCGATGAGATGTACTCTGCCAGAGGCTTGCCGGTGGCTCGAGATCGCCTCGCGCCGCGTGTTCGGCCCGTCACGACCGCCGTCGCCGGGCCAGGTGTTCCGGTACTCGTGCCGCCAATGGCCATGATCTCACGGTCGATCTTCGCCAGCTGGGCAAGGACCTTCTTCCGCCGAGCCAGCAGGCCCTGGAGCGCCCGCTCCTTCCTGCGGATTTCGGCCTTCAGTTCTGGGATGCTTCGGGTAGTTGGGGGCATCTGATTCTCCTGTGTGATCTGGCACACTCACTGTATAACGTCACACATCACCACCCCGCCCCAAGAAGTGGTGGACGATTCTGCGCGCACTTCCGGAATTGCCTGGTCGTTACAGGCCTCCAGCCTTACCGTGTGGTATGGAATACCCGCTCCGCAGTTATGACTTTCACCACCTCACACCGCAGGTGGATCATCGCCAGAGCAAGTTGCACATAGCCTCCAAGCGGCGGCGGGGCCAGCCTCTTGTCGGAGAGGCCTACTGTTGTCGCGGCTCTACGCCTGCCGCCAACGACGTGGTCGGCAGATCGCGGTCTTCACGGCGCCCCTGCCTGCCTCAGGCCAGGATGGCCCGGATATCTTCGGCGGGGCTGCTGATCGCCCGAACGCCGAACTGCTCGGTAAGCACCTTCAGCGCCGCGGGCGAGACAAATGCCGGCAGGCTCGGCCCGAGGCGCATGTTCTTTATACCGAGGTGCAGCAGCGTTAGCAATATGCAGACTGCCTTCTGCTCGTACCAGCTCAGGATCATGCTCAGAGGCAGGTCGTTAACGCCGCAGTCGAACGCCTTGGCCAGTGCGAGGGCGATCTGGATGGCGGAGTACGCGTCGTTGCATTGGCCGATGTCGAGCAGCCGCGGTATGCCGCCGATGTCGCCGAAGTCCAGCTTGTTGAACCGATACTTGCCGCACGCCAGCGTCAGGATCACGCAGTCGTCGGGGACTGCCCTGGCGAAGTCGGTATAGTAGTTCCTGCCCGGCTTTGCGCCGTCGCACCCGCCGATCAGGAAGAAGTGCCTGATCGCCCCGCTCTTGACGGCCTCGACGACCGCGGGCGCCACGTTCATCACCGCATCGTGGCCGAAGCCGACCGTGATGGTCTTGGCGGGGGCGTCTTCGGCGAAGCCGGGCGCGGCGAGGGCGGCCTCGATCACCGGGCCGAAGTCGCGGTCCGCGATGTGCCTCGCCCCCGGCCAGCCGACGAGCCCTAAGGTGAAGATGCGGCCGATGTAGCTGTCGCGAGGCCGCTGGATGCAGTTGGTGGTCATCAGGATCGAGCCGGGGAATGCGTCAAACTCCTTGGCCTGGTCCTGCCACGCCCCGCCGTAGTTGCCGACGAGGTGGGTGTGCTTGGCCAGCTCCGGGTAGCCGTGGGCGGGCAGCATCTCGCCGTGCGTGTAGACGTTGATGCCCCGCCCGGCGGTCTGGGCGAGCAGCTCGGCCAGGTCCTTAAGGTCGTGGCCGGAGACGCAGATGGCCTTGCCGGCTACCGGCGTGACGCGGACGGCTGTGGGCGCGGGTTGGCCGTAGGCGCCGGTGTTGGCCGCGTCCAATAGCCCCATGACCTTGAGGTTCAGCTCGCCGACGGCCAGCGCCTTGCCCGTCAGCTCGGCGACATCCGTGGGATTGCCGGCCAGGTAGTCCAGCATCTCGGCGAACGTGGCAAACACGTCGTCGTCGGCCACGCCGAGAATCTGCGCGTGGTCGGCGTAGGCGGCTGTGCCCTTAAGCCCATAGAGTATCAGCTCTTGCAGGCTGGTCACGTCCTCGCCGATTGTCTCGCGCCGCTTGTCGATCCGCAGCGCCTTCCCCTGGGCGAGCAGGCCGGCGCGCGTGTCGGCGGGCTTGCACTCCGAACCAGGCGACACCTCAGGTTTCTTGCCGGCCTTCCTGCATTCCTTGACGTATCGCCGCCCCAGCCGCTGGGCCAACGCCGCGCCCCGGCGGATCGTCTCCTCCAGCCGGTCTGGGTCGAAGTTCACGTTCGTCACCGTGGCGAACAGCGACTCGATGAGGAACACGTCCGCCTCGCGGTCGACCACGCCGAGCGCCCGCAGGCGGTGGATGTACCCGGCCAGTCCCTTGGCGACGTGGACTATCACGTCCTGCAAGGCCGCGACCGTGGGGTCCTTGCCGCACACCCCCATCGCCGTGCACCCGCTGCCCTTGGCCGTCTGTTCGCACTGGTAGCAGAACATGCTCATCGCTCTCTCCTAGCCGTTGATTCGAGGGGGCTACGTCTTCACGCGCCCGTCGATGCCTACGTTGACTTCGTGGACCGGTATGTCCGTTCGCCCCGACTGCTCCATCGCCGCGCGGATGATTTCGCTGAGCCCGAAACAGCACGGCACCTCCATGTGGGCGACGGTGACGGACCGGATGTCGTTGCTGGTGAAGATCCGCGCGAGCTTGGCAACGTATGCGTTGGGGTCGTCCAACTTGGGGCAGGCGACGGCGACGGTCTTGCCGGCCAGCAGGCGGCCCTGGAAGTCCGGCATGGCGACGGGCACGCAATCGGCCAGCATCAGCACGTCCGCCCCGGCCCAGATGTCGCCGGCCTCCGGCAGCAGCGTGACTTGCACAGGCCAGTGCCGCAGTTGCGACGGGCCGGTCTCGGCCGACTGGTCGCCGGTCTTGGCGGCTGGGGCTTTGGCGCCTGCCCGCAGCACGCGGACCTGCGAGCCGGGACAGCCGCCTTCAGCCGGCGGCGATTGCCGCGCCCGGCGCTCGGCGGCGGCTTTGACGGCGCGGGCGTCGAACTCCTCGGCCGGCCTTTCCTCGATGGTGATGGCGTCCCGCGGACAGGCGCCCAGGCAGTTGCCCAGCGCGTCGCAGAGGTTCTCCGCCAGGCGGGCCTTGCCGTCCACGATGCGGATGGCGCCCTCGACGCAGACCGGCACGCACTGTCCGCAGCCGTCGCACTTGTCCTCGTCGATCCGGATTATCTTGCGGACGCCGATCTTCTTCATGACCTCACCTTGTTCGGTGCGGCTGTCGTTTTCGCGTCAGGCGAGGGGCTGTTCGGCGGGGTCGGGTGTCTGGGCGACGACCTCGCGGCCAACCGCCCGGCCTAACTCGAAGCAGGCCGTCAGGTCCGCCTCCTTCGGCCGCCACTTCGCCAGCACGCCCTCGCCGGCCAGCGGGATATTGCAGTCGCCCATGGCCTGCTCGATGAGCTTGACGCACTCACCGCTCCAGCCATACGAGCCGAATGCCCCGCCGACCTTGTTGGCCAGCCGCAGGTGCTTGACGTCGTGCAGGATCGTCTGCACCGGCGGCAGCAGGGCGTTGTTCAACGTGGGCGAGCCGATCACGAGCCCCTTGGACCTGTACATCTCGGCGATCACGTCGTTGCGGTCGGTCGTGGACAGGTGGAACAGCTTGTGCGGCACGCCCTCGGCGGCCAGACCCTCGCCGACGGCCTCGGCCATCCGACGCGTCGCCTGCCACATCGTGTCGTACACCACGACGGCTGATCGCTCGCCGGCTTGATCGGCCCAGACGCGATAGGTGTTGACGATCTGCATCGGGTCGTCGCGCCAGATGATCCCGTGGCTGGGGGCGATCATGTTGACCGGCACGTTCAGGGCGAGCAGCTCGTCGATCTTCGGATTCACGCGGCTGCTGTACGGCGCGATGATGTTGGCGTAGTACTTCAGGGCTTCCTCGTACAGCTCGTGGCGGTCGACCTGGTCGTTGAAGCGGAAGCCGGCCGCGTAGTGCTGCCCGAATGCGTCGTTGGGCATGAGGATGCCGTCGCCGGCGACGTAGGTGAACATCGTGTCCGGCCAGTGCAGCATCGGCGCCTCGATGAACACAAGCTCGCGCTTGCCGATGTTAATCGTCTCGCCGGTCTTGACCGGCTTGAGGTTCCAGTCGGCGTGGTAGTGGCCGGGGACACTGTCGGCCCCGCGCGGGGAGACCACGACGGCAGCGTTGGGGCAGTGTCGCATCACCGCCGGAAGCGAGCCGCTGTGGTCCGGCTCGGCGTGGTTGACCACGACGATGTCTATCTTGGCCGGGTCGACCAGCCGGCGGATGTTGTCGAGGAACTGCTCCTGGAACGGATCCCACACCGTGTCGACGAGCACGGTCTTGGAGTCCAGGATCAGGTACGAGTTGTAGGACGACCCGCGATGGGTCGATAGCTCGTGGCCGTGGAACCGCCTCAGTCCCCAGTCGACCACGCCGACCCAATGAATGTCCTTCACCAGTTCCACGCTCATTCTCTCGCTCTCCTTGGTCGCTGACGGGCGCGCCGGTTCGCGGCCAAGGCGCTCCCGCACTCAATGATAGGCACGATACCCAGCCGTCCGGAGGCAATAGCGTACGCCGCGCGCGGAGTCCAGAGCGGTCCCCGGCGCCCTCACGGCACGCCCCCAGACGGGCGCTACTTGCCGACGGTCGCCCGCTCGGCGACCGCGGCCAGGGCGGCGGCGGCGCGGCGGACGTGGTCTTCGGTGGTGAATTGCCCGAAGCTGAGCCGGCAGGTGCCGGCGGGATAGGTGCCGATGGTCTTGTGGGCCAGCGGCGCGCAGTGCACGCCCGGGCGGGTCAGCACGCCGAAGTCGCGTTCCAGCGTCGCGGCCAGCTCATCCGGGAGGAGGGCGCCGACGCTTACGGAGAAAACGCCCACGCGGTTGTCCAGGCTGCGCGGGCCATAGACCGTCACGCCCTCGGCCGCGTCCGTCAGCTCCATGAACAGGGCGCACAGCCGCCGCTGGTGGTCGCGGATCTCGCCCGCCGGCCTCTCCAGCAGCCAGGCCACGCCCTCCGACAGCCCGGCCAGGCCTATCGCGTTGTGCGAGCCGATCTCGTACTTGTCCGGCATGGACGCCGGCTGGACCGGCTGCTCGCTGATCGTGCCCGTGCCGCCCTCCTTCATCGTGGGCAGGCGGTCTTCCATGCCCGGCCGGACGTAGAGCACGCCGGTGCCCAGCGGGCCGAGCAGCCCCTTGTGCCCGGGGAAGGCGACGAAGTCCGCCCCCCAGGCCCGGACGTCGATCGGCACGTGGCCGGCGGACTGGGCGGCGTCGATGACGCACGGCACGCCAGCCCGGCGGGCGATGGCGGTCACCTCGGCCACCGGCTGAAGCGTGCCGGTCACGTTGGAGGCGTGCTGGCAGGCGATCAGTCGGGTCCGCGGCGTGATGGCCCGGCGGACGTCGGCCGGGGCAACCATACCGCTGGCCCGATCGCACGGCACGAAATGCGGCGCCAGGTGAGTCTGCTCCGCCAACGCATTGAAGGGCCTGAGTATGGAGTTGTGCTCCATCTCGGTGGTCACCGCCTCGCTACCCGCCGGGGCGGTGTTCAGCAGGCCGCGAATCGCTATCGACAGCGCCTCCGAGCAGTTCATCGCAAAGACGATTCGCTCCGGCGACTCGGCGTTGATCAGTTGGGCGATCCGCCGCCGGCAAGTGGCGATTATCCGCTCGCATTCGACGGCCTCGGCGTAGGCGCCCCTGCCCGCCGACGCCCCGCAGTCCCGCGCGAAGGCGACCATCGCCTCGATCACGGCCGGGGGCTTGGGAAAGCTCGTCGCGGCGTTGTCCATGTAGATTCGCTCGGCCATAGACCAACCATCATATTGCCCCCGCGGCGGGTGTTCAACGCCATCGCCCGCCAAAGGCGGAATTGCCGTGGCAGGCCGGCGTATGGGCTGATAGAATCAGAAACTCGGCCACCCCGGGGCCCCGGAGAGCTTATGACCCAGTCGAACAACGAAGACCCCTTCAGCCACATGCCCGACGACCTGATGGCCGAGGTCGCCAAGGTCGCGCCGCGCGAGTCCGTTCAGGCCGTCGCGGGCTGCGACCTGGACGAGCGTGGCATGTACGTCGAGGGCTACCTGGTGCTCACCGACGACGCCCTGGGCTACTTCCGTCGCCGCGACGGGCGATGGGACGCAACCTGGCGAAAGCAGGCGGGCATCGACAAGGCCGCCATCGTCGAGGGCCTGGGGATGAACATCCTTCGGCTGCTGTCCGACGGCAAGGTGGCCGGCGAGTACCGCTTCACTCTCCGCCAGGCCAAGGAGGTCGCCAAGATCCAGCGCCGCATCGAGCGGCGGATCGAGGGCAAGGAGGATAACGGCATCGAGCCGGAGGTCCCGCGCGGCGAGGAGAAGAAGACCCGCTGCGACAAGTGCGGGCGGGTGATACCGGCCTGGAGCGAGACGTGCCCGGCGTGCCTGAGCCGCCGGAAGGTGCTCAGCCGGCTGATGGACTTTGTCAAGCCTTACAAGCCGCGCGCGATCACGGGCATCGTCCTGGCGATAGTGGTGACGTTGGCCCAGTTGGTGCGCCCGGGGCTGACGAAGCCGATGATGGACCGCGGTTTCGGCGCGGTGGCCGGCGGCAGGCCGAGTTACGCGACCCTGCTGTGGTTCATCGCAATTCTGACGGCTTTGATGGTGTTCTCAGCCGTCGCGGGGGCGTTTCGCGAGCGGCTGATGGCCGGCCTGGCCAGCCGCATGGGCCGCGATGTCCGCGACCGAACGTACGCACACCTGCACAAGCTCAGCCTGAGCTTCTTCTCGCGCAGGCCCACCGGCTCGCTCGTGACGCGCGTCACCAGCGACAGCGACCGCATCTGGGATTTCGTGGCCTTCACGACCGTCCGGCTGATCGTGTCGGTGCTGACGATCACGGGCGTGGCCGTGGCGCTGTTCATCCTGAAGTGGCAGCTCGCATGCATCGTGCTGCTGCCCATACCAATCATGTTGTCAGTCACGATTGTCTTCCACAAGAAGCTGCACAAGACCTTCGACCGCCTGTGGCACCGCTGGAGCGTGTTGACCGCGGTGGTGGCCGACTCGCTGCCGGGCGTCCGCGTGATCAAGGCCTTCAGCCAGGAAGACCGCGAGGTGGACCGCTTCGGCGGCAAGAACACCGAGTACTACCACGGCGAGATCCGCATGATCACCCTTTGGACGCTCTTCGGCCCACTGATGGAGATGTGCACGCAGATCGGCGCGATACTCGTCTGGCTGGTGGGAGGCTACTGGGTCATACAGGACGCCCTGGCAGGGAAAACCGCCCCGCAGGGCGCGATGACGGTCGGGACGTTGATGGCCTTCATGGGCTACATGTGGATGTTCTACCAGCCGATCCACATGATCGCGCACATGGACCGTATGTTCAACAGGGCGGCTACCAGCGTGCAGCGCATCTTCGAGATACTGGACACCGAGCCGGCGATCTTCTCCAAGTCGGGCGCCAAGAGGGTCAAAACCATCCGCGGCGAGATCGAGCTGCGCGGCGTCAGCTTCAGCTACGACGGCGTCCGCAACGTGCTCAAGGACATCAACATCAAGATCGCGCCGGGCGAGATGGTAGGCCTGGCCGGGCCCAGCGGCGGCGGCAAGACCACGATGGTCAACCTGATCTGCCGCTTCTACGACGTGCTCGAGGGCCAAATCCTCATCGACGGCCACGACCTGAGGGACTACGAGATCGAGGAGCTGCGACGGCACATCGGCGTGGTGCTCCAGGAGCCGTTCCTGTTCCACGGCACGGTGGCCGGCAACATCGCCTACGGCAATCCGGACGCCACGCTGGAGCAGATCATCTCGGCGTCCAAGGCCGCCAACGCCCACGACTTCATCGTCGGCTTCCCCGACGGCTACGACACCATGGTCGGCGAGCGGGGCCAGACGCTCTCCGGCGGCGAGCGCCAGCGGATCAGCATCGCCAGGGCGATACTGAACAACCCGACGGTCCTCATCCTCGACGAGGCCACCAGCTCCGTCGACACCGAGACCGAAAAGCTCATCCAGCAGGCGCTCGATTATCTGATCGCAAACCGCACGACGATCGCCATCGCCCACCGCCTCTCCACGTTGCGCAAGGCCGACCGGCTGATCATCCTCGACAAGGGCGAGATCATCGAGCAGGGCAGCCACGAGGAGCTGGCGGGCAAGGAAGACGGCCTGTACGCCAAGCTGCTGAAGATGCAGATGGAAACGCAGTCGGTCATGGCCATCAGCGGCTGACGGCCGAGGCCCACCCCCGTAGGGCGTACAACGCTTCGTCGCCATAGCTATGGAGCGTCCAGCCTTCGCAGCCGCTTCGGCGGAGTAGGCTCGGCGACTCGCCGTAGGCCCGCCGCAGGCGGGTTGCACGCGGAAACGCCGGCCATTGCGATAGACCCGCGTGCAGCGAAGCCGGAAGCTGCACGACCTGCGGCCTAGAAGTACTGCTCCAGCCACTTCTGGCTGGCTGTGTCCATCTCGGTGAAGTCCGCCAGCTCGTAGGTGTTCCCGTCGGCGTCGCGGAACAGCGCCCGCCCAGGTGACAGCAGCCGCACGTCGTCGCGGCTGCGAATCTGGAAGGTCACCTCGCCGCGGTCGGTCTGGGCCGTTATCGACACGACGCCGAACTCGTTCTTGTAGCTCGTCAGCCGCTGGATCTTGGGGTTGAAGATCTTCTCTTCCAGCTCCTTGGCGACGATCTCGCGGCTGGCCTCGTCCAGCTCGTCCAGCGTCCTGAGCAGCGCGACCTCCTTGCCGTCCTTGTCGCGGACGGAGACGTAGCTCTCGGGCAGCGACCAGGGGAAGCATCGCGCGACGCGGGCGTCCACGATCTCCTCGTCCCGCCCTTCGATCCGGACCACGAGCTGCCCGGCGGCATCGCGGGTGATCTGCTTGACCGCGCCGTCGCCGGCGCGGCCTTGATCTGTCTGTTCCGCTTCCTCGGACTGCACTTCAGCCTCCCTTATCCGCTTCCCGGCGTCTTCAAGCTCTTGCTTGGCCTTCTGGCGATCCTCGCCCTCGTCCCGCTTGAGCTTCTCGGCGTCTTCCTCCTCCCGGTCTTTCAACGGCTCCATCTCTCGGGATGCACGCATCGGTGCCGCCTTTCGCCCGTCGGCTGCCGGCTGGGGATACGTGTATTCTATTGAGTTTCGCGGGAATGTGAAGCCCCGCCCGCAATCTTGGCGGCGTCAGTCGGCGAGGACGCCGCTGGCGAACTGACGCCGGCTGATGACGTTGCCCTCGGCGTCCCAGAGCGCAGCGGCGCCCTCGCACTTGCCGTCGCGCCAGGCGGACTCTGCCTTCCGCTCGCCCGTCGGCCAATACTGCGTCCAGACGCTCACGCCGTCGTCGCGATGCTCCCAGCTCCAGACCACCTTCCCATCGGCGTTCCAATACGTCTCCGCGCCGACTTTTCGCCCGGCCCGCCAGGTCGCGGCGTACTGCTTTCGGCCGTCGTCGTAGTACCACGTCTCGGCGCCGTCGAGCAGCCAGCGGCCATCGGTCGCCACGCCGCCGCTGTAGGTGCACCGCGTGCGCCCATTGGCATGCTTCTCCTCGATGGTCTCGGCCTGCGGCACCTCGACGGGCACGTTCGCCGGCACGCCGGCGGCGTCGTCCAGTATCCACGCCTCGTTCATCTCAAAGTGCAGGCACGGATGGTTCATCGTGCTGATCAGGTGGATGACGCCGTTGGGCGCCTGCGCAGCGATGGTGTAGCCGAGCGTGGCGTCGTCGTGGGCGGCCTTGCCCCAGCCGGGCCGATGCGGCAGCACGTTGCCCTCGTGCGGCTGGGCGGCGGCGAGCGGCTTGATGCGCCAGGTCGTGCCCTCGTCGTCGCTGAGCGCGACGAACGCGCCGCGGTGCGGATAGCCCGCCGGCTGGGCGTTCACCTTGCTCTGGAAGTCGCTGGCGAAGAATATCCGCCCGCTGGCGAGCCTCACGACGGTCGGCCTCTGGTTGGCGGCCAGCGCGGGGAACGGCGTCTTGCTCACCTGCCAGGTCTTCCCGCCGTCGCGCGAGATGGCCTGCGGCATGTAGCCGTCGATGTCGGTCTTCTTGCCGCCCAGGCCGAGGATGCTGCCGTCCTTCAGTAGCACGTAGGCTGTATGTCGCCCGGCTGATCGGCCAACCGTGTCGAGCCACGTCGCGCCGTCGTCGTTGCTGGCCCAGAGCACCGAGTCGCCGCCGGCGGCGTCGCTGGCGAGGTAGATGGTTCCCTCGGCGTCGCGGAAGGCGTTGGTGATCGGCTGGGCCGAGTGCGAGCCGATCTCCCCGGCGAAGACGGGGTAGGCGATCTCATCCCATGTCCCGCCGTTGTCGCTCGACGAGCACCACTTGAACGGCGTGAGGTTCAGCCCCACCCCGCCGGTAAACAGCCGCAGCACGCCGCCGTCGTTCCACAGCAGCGGGCTTTCCTCGGTGACGTCGGGAAAGTCCAGTAGAAGATCGGGCATGTCCCACCGGTCGGCGCCGTATCGCAGGCGCGTGGCGATGAAGGCGATGTTGGGCAGGTACTCGGTGCTGGACGAGCAGGCGGTGAAGTGGATCGCCAGCACGTCGCCGTTCGGGCAGACGGCCAGGCCGGGACTGTGATTGTGCCCGAGGATCGCCGGGTGGAAGCCGACCGCTCCAGCCGCCTCGGGCGGGTAGTTCTCCGGCGGGACGGGCAGCATGCCTCGCACGCGGAAGTAGGGCTTCCTCGCATCAGGCCCGGCCGTCACCGCGCCGGCGTTGCCGCGCAGGCACTTCTGGACGAACGGCGTGTTGTGGGCGTACGGCCTGGTCGCGGGCATCTCCGCCTGGACGACGCGGAAGCCGACGAAGTGGCCTTCCGGCTCGGTCGCGCCGGCGAGATCTTCCAGGTCGCGGTCGCTGTGGAAGATCGCCTCGGCTGGGACGGGCGTGCACTCCTGGCCGGCGCGGCGCCACAGCAGCTCGAAGCCGCCGGCGGCGCCCTCCGGCACGGTGAACTCGACGACGATCCAGTGCGGCCTGCCAGCGTCCAGGTGTGCCTTGCCGCGCGTCCGCCCGCCGCCGGACTCGGTCCGCAGCACCTCGGCTGCGTCGATCCTCAGCACGAACAGCCCCTCGGTGCGGACGGCGAACTCCACCTCGCCGTCGCCCGGCGGGCCGACGATGTAGCCGCTCCACCGCGCCGACCACTGCGGGCGGCGCCGGGCGGTCCAGTCGGCCTGGAGGGCGGCCAGCTCGTCGCGGCGGGTCGCGTCGGGCCTGGCCTTGACGACCGTCTCGCCCTTCTTGTCCACGCCGATGGTCACGCGGTCGTGCCACTGCCCCACCAACCCGTCGCCCGCCCTGACCGGGGAGGCGATGTTCCACCGGGGCTGGACCGCCCTGCCCGCTCGTCGCGCGGCGAACTGCGGGCCGGGGGGCAACGGCGGCGGAAAGTTTGGCGCCAGCCCGCCTCGATTGGCCGATCGCGCGTAGTATGGCGTCTCCTCCTGAATCCCGCCGCCGCGCACGACCTTGCAGAAGCCCCAGTCCGGGCCGACCGGGTCGGTCAGCTCACCCGCGGGGTAGATGTCATGCCAGTCGCAGACCCACTCCGCCGGCAGCGAGTGCATGCCGACCAGGCCCCAGTTGTTCGGCTCGCCGGGCGCCGGCGGGAGGCCGCCGCCGGAGAACAGGCTGTCCGTGCCCGCGCGGCAGGCGTACTCCCACTCCGCCTCGGTCGGAAGACGATAGGGCTTGCCCTCCTTCGCGCTCAGCCAGCGGCAGAACTCCATCGCCTCGTACCAACTGACGTTGACGGCGTAGCGCGTGTTGGCCGGGTAGTCGCGGCGGAACCGGCGGAACTGCTCCGCCGTCACCTGCGTCCGCGACATACAGAACGGATACGTGATCGCGACCTTGTGGGCGGGCCGCTCGTCCCAGTCGCCAGCGGGGAACAGCTTGTCGCCGCCGAGGGCCGGCGGCGTGGAGTGCGTCTCGCCCATCGTGAAGGCGCCCGGCGAGATCGGCAGCATCTCCATGCCCGCCGAGTTGGCGAAAGCGCCGTCGCCGGCGGCCAGGTACAGCGCCGCTGCGAGCACGAACGCGGTCAGGATCACGCAAAGGATCATCTCAAGTCCTCAAGCTCCGCAGGCACACCCGGCGCCCCGGCAACGAAGACCGGAAGCGGTCGGACAACCGGGTTTGGGCCGACGGGGCTCCTGCCCCGCCACCTACGAGGCCAAATGCATCAACTCCTTGCGCGGTTGGGCAGGAGCCCCACCGCGCTCCAGAGCAGGCTATGACGCCATTCGTGGAGAGGATATCAGCACTCGCCCTCGGCGACAACCTCGGCCCCCGCGGGGAGGGAAGGGACCTGCCCCAGACAGCGGGAAGACGCGCGGATTCCATTGGAAATGGGGAAATATCCGGGAAAAATCGCTGTGGTCTTCCCGCCAAACCGATGTAGAATACAGACACGGGAGCTGACGCCACGATGCCAACGCCTGTCTCATTTCCGTACAATAGCGCCAAGGCTGTGCAAGTCATCCTGTGGCTTCTCCATCGCCATCGGGGACAGATGGATAAGCTGAAACTCGTCAAGCTTGTCTTCTATTCTGACCGCGCGCACTTAGCTAGGTACGGAAGGCCGATCCTTGGTGGGGACTACGTGGCAATGCAGCACGGGCCCGTTCTGTCTCCCCTGCTGAATCACATCAATAGGGCAGAATATGATAACTCGCTCCCATTCACGTTATCGGGGAGGGTGATTGGGACAAAAGACACGCGGATCGACTACAACGAGTTCTCAGAGTCTGATTTGGAGATCTTGCGCGAGATCGACGCCGAGTTTGGGAGCAAGACGCCAAGTCAGCTGTGGAGAATGGTTCACACCCTCAAGGCGTACAAGAAGCATTACCCAGACCCGGCGGAAAACACCTCAAGACCGATTCCAGTTGAGGACTTATTCCTGGACCTCCCGGATGACTCGATTATCGAGAGTATTCGCGAGAGTCACGAGGCATTCGGATTGCTTGGCTAAATGGGGCGACTGGGGCCATTGCTGCCAGATCATCTTCTGGCCAAGACGATCTTGGTCCAGGGCGGGTGTTTCCGGATGTCATATCAGTTTGGCAAGGGGGAGAGGAAGCTCAGGTATTTCTTCGTCTTGAACCGCAACCCCCAGTCTGACGAGACACTCTACATCGTGACGTCCACTTCGCAAGTCGCCTCTCAACGGCACCGTCCAGATGTTGTGGTACTGACGAAGGAAGACTACGCGAGCTTCTCTGCCCCGGAATCGGCGATCAACTTGGGCCAGATGCGGAGCATGCGGCGCGAAGTATTGCTGAGCAAGCTGAGGGGGTCCACAATAAGCCCCATGCCCGCGTTGAAGGGGGCCGGGTTGGAGCGACTTCTAGACGCGGTACGGGAAGCCAAAACAGTCGAAAGAAGAGTCAAAGAGATAATCCTTGGGCCGGATCGCGCCTGATGTATCTCTGACCGCGTTTCCTCATACGTCTTCCTAGGATCCCTCTTGGCCCACTG
>CAYUYH010000001.1:0-59215 GCA_964449175.1 uncultured Planctomycetaceae bacterium | reverse complement strand
GGGGGGTGGCCGCGGGTTAGCGCCCGGCCCGGGGCGCCGGGCCCGCACGCCGGCAGGAACTCCGCCGGGTCCAGCCGCTCGGTGATGCGGCCGGCCAGGCCGAGCCGCACCAAGCCCGCCCGGGCCAGGACGATCGCGTCGGCCTCTAGCTCGTCCAGCTTCCGCAGCCTAGTCTGGACGTTGCCGCGCACGGGCGCGACCTTCAGATCGCGCCGCAAACCCAGCAGCTGCGCCCGGCGTCGCGGTGAGCCAGTCAGCACCGTTGCGGCGATGGGCAAGGCCTTCAGCGTCGCGCCGGTGCGGCTCACCAGCGCGTCGGCCGGGTCTTCCCGCGCGATCACCGCCGCCAAGGCCAGGCCCTCGGGCAGCTCGGTGGGCAGGTCCTTCAGGCTGTGGACGGCCAGATCGATCTCGCCTGCCAGCAGCGCGACCTCGATCTCCTTGGTGAATAGCCCCTTGTCCGTCGCAGCCGCGGGGGCCAGCTCGTACGGCGTCTTGTCGCCCTTGGTGCGGATGACTCGCAGCTCGACCTGGAGGTCTTTGTGGGCGGCAGACAGCGCGGCCTTGACGTGGTTCGCCTGCCAGGTCGCCAGGGCCGAGCCGCGCGTGCCGATGACCAGGCGGGTCATTCGTCCTGCTCCAGTGCGTCGAGGTCGAAGACCTTCCGCACCATCTCGGCCGCCGCCAGTTGGTCGCTGACGCGCGAGTCGGTCGACATCTCGCGCAGGAAGGCGATCGGGCGGTGGACGATCTGGTTGCACAGCCTCCGAGTGTATTGCTCGAGCTGGTCGCGGTTGCCGTCGGCGAACCTGCCGGCGTGCCTGCGGAGCTCGGCCTGTTCGAAGTCGCGAAACCGCCGCCGCAGCAGCTTGATGGTCGGGACGATCTGGAGCGAGTCGAACCACCGGGCGAAGTCGCGGACGCCCTCGTCGACAATCGCCTCGGCCTTGGGGATCTCGCCCCGCCGCCGCTGGATGTTGTCGGCCACCATGCGGTCGAGGTCGTCGATGTTGTGGAGATGCACATTGGGCAGCTCGCCGAGGGCCGGCTCGACGTCGCGCGGCACGGCGATGTCGACGATGCAGATGGGTCGCGGCGACCTGCCGATCGCCCCCGCAAACCGCTTACGCGTCAGGACGAAGTCGGGCGAGCTCGTCGAGCAGATAACAAGGTCCGCCTCGCCGATCACCTCCGGTATCGCCGCCAGATCGATGGCCTGAGTCTGCGGGCGCTGCTTCGACTGCGGCGCCGCGCCGCGCCGGCGCGTGCCGTTATCCTCGTCCGCCAGTTGCAGCAGTCGGGCGGCTGCTTCTTTAGCCCGGGCGATCGTGCGGCTGGCGACGACGATTCGGCCGACGTCACGCCGCATCAGCGCGCGTGCCGCCAGGGCAGCGGTCTGGCCGGCGCCGACGAGCAGGACCGTCTTGCCCGCCAGTGCACCCATCACCTCGCCGGCCAGGTCCACAGCCGCCTCGGCCACGCTGACCGAGCCGCGGCCCAGCTCCGTCTCCGTCCGCACGGCCTTGCTGACGCGGAACGAGAAGTGCAGCAGCTTGTTCAGCAGGAAGCGCGCCGTCCGCTCCTCCAACGCCATGCGATAGGCCAGCTTGACCTGGGCGATGATCTGGTGCTCGCCGACGATCTGCGAGTCCAAGGCGGCGGCCACGCGGAACAGGTGCCTGACGGCCTCGGCGCCGTCGTGGCGATAGAACATCGACTGCTCCAGATCCACTGGGAGGGCGTTGATCCGCCCGAGCAGGCCTAGAAGATAGTCCAGCGGGTCCGCGGCGTTCCTGCACACGAAGTACACCTCGGTGCGGTTGCAGGTGCTGAGGACCAGAGCCTCCTCGAAGACGTCGTCGGCGTGGATGGCGCGCAGCAGCTCCCTGGCCTGGTCGGCTGACAGGGCAAGCTGCTCGCGCACGGCGAGCGGCGCCGTGTGATGACTTATACCGATCGCGGAGACTTCCATCGGTTCGCCTCTATCCGCCGCGTCCTCCTGGCGCCGCCGCCGCGGCGGCTGCCTGGCGACGGTCGCGACGTGAATCTCTGGTATCGCGGCGCGCCGCGCGAGTCAAGGCCGAAGGGCCCTCCGGCGGTGATCTTGCGACTGGCGTATCCCACGGGTGGGCGTGGATAATGGCCGGCGAGACCGCCGAGTCGAGCGAGTTGAGGTGATTGCGTGAAGCGCCTGCGCCGCACAGTGATGCTTGCGGGACTGACGGCGATCGCCGCCCTGGCGGTCGTCTCGGTCGTCGGCGCGTTCATAGGCGCCGAGGCCGCCAAGGCGCTGTTCAACTCCGTCCCGCTGACGGCGTTCTGGCTCGTGCTGGCGGTGCTGCTGGTCGCGGGCGTGCTTGCCGGCGGCATCGTCCGCTCGCCGGGTCTGCTGGCCGCGCACCTGGGCGCACTGCTGGTCATCGGGGGGGGGATGTACGGTTCCGACACCGGCCACGCCGTCGCGGCCAGGCTGTTCGGCGTCGCGAAGATTCCCACCGGCTACATGATCATCGACGCCGGCCACGCCAGCTCGACCGTCATCGACGCCGACGGGCGGAAGATCGGCGAGCTGCCGTTCAGCGTCGCGCTGCGCGACTTCTGGATCGAGTACTACAGCCGGCCTGGCCCGTGGCGGCTGGGCGCGGTCACCCCGCCGATCGAACCCGGCCTCCCGCCGCGGGAGGAGGAAATCCACTGGTCGGCCGGGCGAGCCGTCGCCGTCGAGCTGATCGGCGCCCGTGTGGAGGTGCTGGGATACATCCCAAGCGCCCGGGCGACGGACAGCGGCGGCGCCGAGCCGGATGCCGAGACTCACCTGCCGGCGATGGAGGTGCGCGTCACGCGCGGCGGCGAGGAATTGCGCGGGTGGCTGATCCCCCGCGGCGACGCCCCGGGCGTGCTGTCGCTTGAGCCATTGCTGGGGCCGACGATGCACGACGGACATTCGCACGGCGCGGCGTACCTGGTCCTGGCCAGGCCCGTCGGGCCGGTGAAGGACTACAAGTCCAGCCTGGTCGTGTTGACCGCCGGCCAGCAGGCGGCCGAGAAGACAATCGAGGTCAACGACCCGCTGCACTTCGGCGGCTATCACTTCTACCAGCACGCCTGCGACGACGAGGGCGGGCAGTACACCGTGCTGCTGGTCAAGTCGGACTCAGGCCTGCCGGCGGTCTGGGCGGGGTTCGCGTTGCTGTGCGCGGGGGTGTTCTGGTCGCTATGGGGCAGGCCGGCCTGGGGCTACTTCGCGAGGCGAGGCGGCGATGACGATCAAGTTTGACAGCCCGGAGTGCGCCTGGATCTACTGCGCGATGGCGCTCTACCTGGCGGCGTTCCTGACCATGCTGGCCCGGTGGGCCAGGGCGGGCTGGACGCTGTACGTCCTCGGCTTCGCGGCCACGACGACGGCATTCGGCATTCACTGGCATCGCGTCGGCCACGTGCCGCTCCAGAACCTCTTCGAGGTGTTCCTGTGCCTGGGGATGCTCATCTGCCCGCTGTCGATTCTCTGCCTGCGACTCCTGCGGGTGGGCGGCGTGGCCGGCGACTGCCTGATCGCCGCGGCCTTGCTGCTGCCGGCGGGGTTCGTGGAGCGCTTCAGCCCGGCCCCGCGGATGCTGCCGCCGGCGCTTCAGAGCGGGCTGTTCGCGCCGCACGTGGCCGCCTACATGGCCGCGTATGTCATGCTCGCCAAGGCCGGCGTCCAAGCGATCGGGCAACTGGCCGGCCGGGCGCCGCGCGACGGGCGGCTCGTGCCGTACGAGCTTGGCACGTATAGGATGGTGCGGCTGGCATTCCCGCTGCTGACGGCCGGCCTGATACTCGGGGCAGTTTGGGGCAAGATCGCCTGGGGCGACTGGTGGAACTGGGACCCCAAGGAGCTGTGGTCGCTGGCATCGTGGCTGGTATTCCTGTGGTATCTGCACTTCCGTCGTGCGTTCGGCCGGCGGTATCCCAACGCCAATGCTGCGGCCGTGTTGACCGGCCTGGCAGCCATTGTGGTCACGCTGCTGTGGGTGAACCTGGCGGCGACGTTCCAGGGGCTGCACAGCTACGCGACCTAGCGAGCCGACCGTCGGCAGCGCGTCGTCAACGGCATTGACACCGGCACAGCGGCAGAGACAATTGCCGCATGGGCCCCAGCGGGGGCGGCAAGGCCCGTCCGATCGCAATGGCACAGGCAATCGAGCAATTCGAGAAGCTCTTCGCCCAGTGGCTGGGCGGCGGGCAGGCGTTTGCCTTCTGGAAGGGCCGGGTGGCCATGTACGCCATCCTGCGGGCGATGGGCGTCGGCGCCGGCGACGAGGTCGTCTGTCCGGGCTACACGTGCGTGATGGCCGTCAATCCGATCGTGTACGTTGGAGCGGTCCCGACGTTCGTGGATATCGCCCCGGAGACGTTCAACGTCGCCCCGGAGCTTCTCGAGAAGCGCATCACGCCGCGGACCAAGGCCATCGTCGCCCAGCACACCTACGGCATCCCATGCCAGATGGACGCGATCATGGACATCGCCAGCCGCCACGGCCTGCCGGTGGTCGAGGACTGCTGCCTGGCGATGGGCTCGACGTTCGCCGCCCGGTTGTGCGGCACGTTCGGCCTGGCGGCGTTCTGGTCGTTCCAGTGGAACAAGCCCTTCACAACCGGCATCGGCGGGATGGCGACGACGTCCGACGCGGAGCTGGCGGGCAAGATCGACGAGCTCTGCAGCCGCTATATCCAGTCGCCGTCGGCTCAAGCGGCGACGATGCTCTGGCTGCAACGGGTCGTCTACCGGCTGTTCATCTACCCGCGAACGAACGCACTGGCGACGAGCCTGTTCCGCTGGCTGACGCGGAAGGGCGTGGTCGTCGGCTCGTCCTCGACGGCCGAGTTTGCGCCGGAGATGCCGGGTGATTTCTTTGCGAGCATGGGCGCCGCGCAGGCGCGGGCCGGCCGGCGGCAAATGCGCAAGATCCAGGCCAACATCGACCACCGCCGGGCCATGCGGGCAGTCTACGATCGTCTGCTCGGCGAGGCGGGCCTGCCCATCGTTGAGCTGCCGGCGGAGATGGACCCCGTGCTCGTGCGGTATCCGGTGCGAGTGGCCGACAAGCAGCAGGCCGTCGCGGCCGCGCCAAGGAGTGGCGTGGAGATCGGCACGTGGTTCGAGTGCCCGCTGCATCCGCAGGAGACGCCGATGGAGGCGTACGGCTACACCGCGGGGATGTGTCCGGCCGCTGAGCGGGCATCGCGGGAGGTCGTCAACCTGCCGATGCACATGCGCGCCAATGAGGCCGTCGCGGCGCGAAGCGTGGAGTTCATCCGCAAGATCGGCCCGGCGTAGTCCTGCGTGTCCGGCGAAGCCCAGCGGGCGAAGTCGGAAGCGAGCGCAGCAAGTCGAAGGGCGGGGAAGTAGGGCGGGCAACTCGTTGCGCGCCGAATTCCGCCGCGTGCAACACAGTTGCCAGCCCCACGCGGCCTAGCGGGCGGTCTGCTGCTCGCGTCTGAAGTCGTCCAAGGATTCCGGCGTGCCGATGTCTGCGAACGAGCTGCGGCACTGATGGGCGGCGATTCGGCCGACCATGGCGGGGAACACGTCGCGCTCCAGCGAGAACGCCTGCCCGCGCTCAAAGGCTGTCAGTGCCTCAGCCTCCAGGACGTACACGCCGGCGTTGATCCACCCGCTTCCCGCGTCTGGACTCTTCTCGACGAAGCCGGTCACTCGCCCGCCGGCGACCTCGACCCGGCCAAAGCGGGCGCAGTCGTCCTGGCGGACCAGCGCCATCGTCGCCGGCAGGCCGGCCGAGGCGTGCGTCGCGGCCAGGCCGCGCCAGTCCTCGGGAAGGAACGTGTCTCCGTTGGCCACGATGGCCCTCGGCCCCCACAGCGGCTGGGCCCACAGCGTCGCACCGCCCGTGCCGAGCGGGGCGGCCTCGACGGAGTACTTGATCTCCGCCCCGAGCTGCGAGCCGTCGCCGAAATAGTCGCGGATCCGCTCCCACAGGTAGCTGACGGCGAGGACGAAGCGCCGATGCCCCAGCGACGAGAAGTGCTCCAGCAGCAGTTGCAGGAAGGGCTGCCCGCCGACGGGGATCATGGGCTTTGGGATCGTGTCGGTCAGCGGGCGCAGGCGGGTGCTCAGCCCGCCGGCCAGGATGCACACCGTCGTGTCGCTGTCTCGTTCCGCCATTCGCCTCTCGCCAGTCTCGGTCGCCTATTTCACTGCGGCAGCCGAGCGAAGCTGCTGGAGGTACCACGCGTAGGTCTTGGCCAGGCCGTCGTCGAGCAACGTTCGCGGCCGCCAGCCAAGCTCGGATATCTTGCCGGAGTCCAGCAGTCGCTCGGGTATGCCGTCAGGCCGGGCGGTATCGAAGGTGATCTCGCCTGTGAAGCCGACGACGCGGGCGATCTTCCGGGCCAGGTCGGCGATCGACATGCTCTCGCCGACGCCGATGTGGACCACCTCGCTGTCGTCGCAGGCGTCCATCAGCAGCGCCATTGCCTCGGCGGCGTCGTCAACGTAGACGAACTCGCGCCGCGGCGTGCCCGTGCCCCATATCTCCACGGCCGGCGCGCCGGAGGCCTTGGCGGCGTGGAACCTGGCGATCAGCGCGGAGATCACGTGCCCGCCGTCGTGGAAGTGGTCGCCCGGCCCGTACATCGTCGCCGGTATGACCGAGATGAAGTGCGTTCCGTACTGGGCGTTGTAGGCCTGGCACATGCGGATGCCGGCGATCTTGGCGACGGCGAACGGCTCGTTGCTCGGCTCGATCGGCCCGGTGAGCATCGCCTCGGGGCGGATGGGCACGGGGCAGTGCTTGGGATACGTGCAGCCTGACGCGATGAACAGCAGCTTCGCCGCGCCGTGCCGCCAGGCGAGGTCGATCACGTTGTCCTGGATCGCCAGGTTCACGTGGATCATCTCAGCCGGCGACGAGGCGTTGCGCTTGATTCCGCCGACCATCGCGGCCGCCAGAAACACGTACTCCGGCCTCTCGGTGCGGAACAGCTCCTCGACGGCGGATCTGTCCGTCAGATCCAGCTCGGCGCGCGTGCGGAGGATCAGCTTCTCGCAGCCGCGCCGCCGAAGCAGGCGGCAGAGGGCGCTGCCCACCATTCCGGTGTGGCCGGCGACGTATATCCGCGAGTCGGTCCGCACGGGCTACCTCCCGCACCTGGCTGAGATGAAGCCGTCCAGCGTGTCCATCAGATACTCGATGTGCTCCGGGCCGAGGTCCTGGTGCACGCCGAGGTGCAGGCCGTGCGTGCCGGCGTACTCCGCCTCGGGGAACTCGCCGAGTGAGTGGCCGAGGAACTTGAACCCCGCGCACTGCGTCGGCATGGACGCGAACAGGTTTCGCGTGTCGATGCCGGCCTGCTCGAGGTGCGTGACCAGTTCGTCGCGCGAGAAGGGCGCATCCTCGGCCACCAGGATCGGCAGGGCGTGCGGGCCGATGCGCTCGTGCTCTTCCTCGCGGAAGGTCATCAGGTACGGCGCGAACTGCCGCATCCCCTCAGACATGGCGATCAGGTTCCTGTGCCGGATGTCGAGGATCTGGTCGTACAGCTCCATGCTGCCCAGGCCGACCGCGGCCTCCAGCTCGTTCATCTTGCATGAGAAGCCGATCCGCTCGAACACGAATCGCACGTCCGAGCCGTACTGGAACCGCCTCTTGCACGCGCCGCCGGAGCTGTTGATCACGCACTGGGCGCACTTGCACGCACGCCCGTGGGAGCGGAGGGAGCGGAGCACCTCGGCGAAGTCCTCGCGGTCGGTCGTGACGATGCCGCCCTCGATGGACGTGATTATGTGCGCGACATAGAGGCTGTAAGCGGCCATGTCGCCGAGAGTTCCGACGTTTCGGCCCTTGTAGGTCGCCCCGTGTGCCTCTGCGGCGTCCTCGACGACGAACAGGTCGCGGGCGGCGGCGACGGCGTTGATCGTGTCCATCTCAGCCGGCTTGCCCATCAGGTGGACCGGCATGATCGCGACCGTCCGGTCGGTCACGGCGGCGGCGACCTTCGACGGATTGATGTTCAACGTCTCGCGCTCGATGTCCACGAACACGGGGGTCAAGCCGGCCTGGAGGACGGCGTTGCCCGTGGCCACGAACGACAGGGCTGGCACGATGACCTCGTCGCCGCGCTTCGCGCCGAAGTCGTGCAGCGCCGCCAGTGCCAAGGCGTCGGCGTCCGTACCGGACGAGACCGCCACCGCCTCCTTCGTGCCGGTCAGCTCCGCGAATCGCTGCTCCAGCCGCCGGACGAGATTCCCGCTGCTCAGCCGCTGACTGGCGAGCGCCTCGGCGATCAGGTCCTTGGCCGTCTGCGTGATCGTGATCGTGCCGAACGGTATTCGCACGCCCGCAGCCTTCGTCTGCGTGTTCTTCATGTCCGCCTCCGTGTCAGACGTTGCCGTACGGGAAGGTCGGCAGCACGCGATACGCCTTGATCAGCTCGGCGATGCCTTCCTGGAGCGTCCGCCGGGCCTTGAAGCCGGTCGCCTCGATCTTGGCGTTCGAGACGATGTAGTCTCGCTTGTCCGGGTCCTCGGCCAGGGCGCATTCCTGGATGTGGAACTCCGGCACCTGCCGGCGAATCTCCTCGCAGAGCTGGAGCTTGGAGATGTTCGCATCCGAGAGGCCCACGTTGTAGGGCTCGCCGGCCATCGCGTCGAAGTTCTCGATGCAGTGGACGAACGCGTCGGCTGCGTCGCGAATGTGCAGGTAGTTCCGCTGGAAATGGGCCTCGAAGAGGATGATGAAGCGGTCTCGCACCGCCCGCAGCACGAAGTCGTTGACCAGCAGGTCCGTCCGCATTCGCGGGCTGGCGCCGAAGACCGTCGCCAGTCGCAGCGTGATCGCGCCGCCGGCGTCGAGCAGGAGCTTCTCAGCCTCGCACTTGAGCTTGCCGTACAGGCTGATCGGGCGCAGCGGCGTCTCCTCCGTGCAGTGCTTGCCCTTCTCGCCGACGCCGTAGCCGCTGTTGGTGGTGGGGTAGACGATCCACTGCCCTGGCGAGCGCAGCTCGAGCAGGTCGCGAACGGCGTCGACGATGATCGTCCTGGCGCCGACCGGGTCTCGCTTGCACAGCGGCGCGCCGGTCAGGCACGCCAGTGGCAGCACGAAGTCAGCCCCCTCCAGACACCGGGCGAGAAGCTCACGGTCGCGGCAGTCGCCACGGACCAGCTCGAACTTCGGATCGTTGCAGCAGTCCAGTAGAGACGTCTGGCCGTACATAAAGTTGTCCATGGCCAGCACGGAATGCCCCGCCTGGAGAAGCCGTGGCACGAGCACCGAGCCGATGTAGCCGGCAGCTCCCGTCACGAAGACCTTGGTCATATTGATGTCCCTCAGTAGTCAGGCGACAACTGCCCCGAGAAATGCCCGACGCCGACGTCGTGAGGCTATCTGTCCGGTGCATCCGTCGCAAGACAATATCCGTCCTCCAACCATAACGTGGTACAGGCTATTGCAGTGTGATGATTTTGTCGCGTGAGAGGCCGAGTTCCTCGAGGCGCGCCACGTAGGCCGGTATGTCGACGAACGCCGCCACGACAACCGGCATGCCGTTCCCGGCCAGTTGCTCCGGCGCAATCGCGGGACGCCCGAACAGGCGCCCCCGACCGCTTCGCCCGGCGGGGCAGATCCCCGTCACGCTGACCGGCAGGTGCCTGGACAGGGCGCAGAGGATGCGCGCGGCATCGCCCTGGCCGTAGAGGACGACCTGCCGCCTGCCCTCCTGGGCTGCGTAGGCTAGGGCCCACCAGCACTGGCGAAACTGCCACTCGTCGAACGCGAGGATTCTCCTGAGAAAGCCGACCGTCGCCCGGATCTTCCGGCCCCACTCGCGGGCCGGGGAGCTGCCCGGGCGCGGGCGCGACCAGCCGGCCGCGCGCCGCTTGACCCGCAGCTGCCGCCAGACTATTCCCGCCAGCAAGGGCAGATGCCGCAAGCGGTCCCGCCGCTTGAATGCGTGCCCGAACACAGGCTTGGGCGCAGCGATGCGATCGGCGGCTGGGTGGTTGTCGTCGCCGTGCTCGGTGAGGCGGACCTGGCCCGCGCCGAGGCGGTATGTCCGCTCGGCCCCGGCCAGCCGGTCGTATCGCCAGTCCTGCCGCCACCGCGGGTCGACCAGTGCGGCCAGAAGCTCGGAGACGGGGGTCTCGGGCGCGTCGCGCAGCATGGCGATGGCGGGGTGGGGGGCGAACGGCTCGGTTCGGCCGGTGTCTCGCGCCTCCAGGGCGCGCAGGGAGACGTGCATGCCGTCGTGCGGCCCGGCGAGGTTCCGGTCTCCAGCCTGGCCGGGGTGCCAGACGTGGTACAGCCACTCGCTGTCATGCCACACCTCTCGCTTGCCGGCGTTGACCAGCCGCCACGTCATCTCGTAGGGCCCGGCGATGTGGCCGAGGTAGTCGATGTGCATGTCCGCGCCGCCGGCGGCGATGAGGTTGCGGCGTGTCGCGGCCATGCACGCGCCGTAGTTCGGGCTGTGCAGCGGATCGGTCTTGTCCAGCAGGCCCGTCGGTCGGCCGTTGAGCCAGTTCATCGACCCGAAGCCCGTGATGTCATCGAAGGCCGGCCGGGCGAACGGGTAGAAGCTCGGATCGCTGTTGCGCGCCTCATCCATGTGCAGCACGATGTCGTCGTCCTCGGCGAACGCGCCGATGATGGACTCCACGAACGTCGGGCGCACCAGCGCGTCGGAGTCGGTGAAGCAGACGACCTTCCCGCGGGCCAGGACGATCCCGAGGTTCATCATCAGGTGCTTGTGGTAGCACAGGCCGGCGTCCATCTCCATGGCCGCATAGACGTCCACGCCCGGCCGCTTGCCGGCTGCGCGGGCGGCGTCGATCCGCGCGCACAGCCGCGGCGACGGGCCGTAGAACTCCAACCAGATGATCTCGAATCGGCTGCGGTCGGCCGTCTGCTCCGCCAGGTAGTCCAGGATGTGGAAGCTCTCGCGACAGCCCCAGTCCATCAGCACCAGGCTGACGTCGAGGCGGCCGCGAGGCTGTTCGTTGCCTACGAATCGCATGGCGGCTTCCCGTTGCTCCGCGCGGCGAGCGCGTCGGCGAGCGCCTGGCGCTGCTCGTCCCAGGCGATGAAGGCCAGCTCGTCCCCCTGGCGTCTCGGCTTGACGTACGTGAGGTCGAACGCGGCCTTGCCGGCCTCGTGGTGCAGATGCTCGATGATGACCTGCGGCAGATACGCCAGGCGATCGTGTCCGGCGGCCCGCAGCTTGTGGAAGGTGTCGAAGATGTGCGTGTCGACGTAGTCGTGGCTGAAGTCGGCCGGGCACGGCTCGCCCATCAGCTCGCAGACTCCCCGCGAAATGCAGGGGAAGTTCGCCATCCTCGGCCCGAGGCACAGATCGTTGCACCAGGCCAGGGCGACGCCGTCGGGGAATCTGTCGAACTCAGCCAGGATCGCGGTGTCCCAGCCCTGCGTCCGGCAGACGGCGTCATCGTTCATCAACATGATGTATCGCCCGCGGCTGGCGTGGAAGCAGGCGCGCTGCATCTCGCCCATTCTGACAGCCGGGCGGATGAGCTTTACGATTCTCAGGCCGTCGTGATTCGCGTCGTGGCTGGCCTGGTCGTCGGCGTCGAGATACAGCACCACCTCCAGCCTGTCCGGGCGGTCGGCGGTGACGGTAACGCTGTCGAGGAACCGGGCGACCGAGTCGACCCTGCCCCGATTCTGAAGAAGAACGATTATCTCGGTGTTCTCAGACACGTCTAGCAGTGCTTGCGGGCGATCTGGCGGTTGGTCATCTGCCGAATGTGTTCGGCTGCTTTCGGAGAGAACTTCTCGGCGATCATCCGGATATACTCGGGCCTTTCATAGTATCTGGCGAACGCGGCGTCCCTGAACTCCAGCACCTCGGCCGCGGTCAGGTGCTTTGTCGGCAGGGGCAGCGTCTCATACCCCAGTTGAGAATACCCGTGCCACGTGTCGGGTAATGGCCAGCCCTCGGCGAGGGCCTGGTCGTACAAGCGCGAGCCGGGATAGGCCATCGCGCAGTAGATGTTGAGAAACTCGAAGTTGTGCCGGATGGCCTCGTCCAGCGTCTCCTGCATGGTCTCGTGGGTGTCGTCGGGCAGGCCGACGATGTAGTTGGCGATGATGTGGATGCCGGCCTCCCTTGTCCATCGGATGGCGTTGTCGACGGTCGCGGTCGAGAACCTCTTTGACACGCCGTCGCGCACGGTCTGCGAGGCCGACTCGAACCCGTACGCCAGCCATCGCACGCCGGCGGCCCGCAGCTTGCGGAGGATGTCCGGGTCGACGGTGTCCACGCGGGCGTAGGCCCAGAAGTTCAGGTCGTAGTCGCGATCGACCAGCATGTCGCAGAACTTCTCGACGCGGTCGCGCTTGATCACGAACAGCTCGTCGAGAATCTTGATGTTCTTGACGCCGTATTCCCGCACGAGCAGGTCGATCTCGCCGACGGTCTGCTCGATGCTGCGATAGCGGATGCCGCTGCGGCCAAACAGGGCGTTTATGCAGCAGAAGTGGCAGCGGAACGGACAGCCGAGCGAGGTGTAGATCACCGCGTATGGGCTGCGGTGGTCGATGTGGTCGAAGCAGTGCCAGTTGTGGGCGCGGTACCGGTCCATCGGCAGCAGGTCCCACGCCACGCCCGGCAGCTCGGCGTCGAGATCGCCTATCAGCGGGGCGGGGGGATTCGAGGCGACCTGCCGGTCCCGCCAATCCCACTGGCCCGGGTTGGCGCCGTAGTCGTCCGGGCCGGCGCGGAGCTTGGCCAGGAGCGGGCGAATGGTGGCCGGGCCCTCGCCCTGGCAGACGAAGTCCACCGACTCCTCACGCAGCGTCCGTTCCGGCAAGGCCGAGACATGCAGCCCGCCGAGCATCTGCTTGACGGACGCAGCGGCGTCGCGGATGGCCGAGCAGGTCTCACCTGCGGCCGACATCTTCTGCGTGGAAGCCGACGGATTCGCGCCGAAGACGATCGTCGCCGCCAGCAGCGGCCTGTCGCGCGCGACGATCTGGGCCACCTGCTCGGGAGACAGGCCCTCGGCGTCGGCGTCGATCACCGCTGCGCTGAAGCCGGCGTTGCGAGCGTTGGTCGCCAGCAGGCCTATCCAAATGGGCGGCTCGACGCCGGAGAGGTCCTCCCCCAGGTCTTGATAGGACTGGCGCCGACCGCCGGGGTTGATCAGCAGCAAGTCCGTCTGCTCAGCCATGTCGCTCCCTGCCGAAGTGTTCCCTTCAAGTGACCTTGGCGCCGTTGGCGACGCACAATGCCGACGCGACGATGTCGTCGACGCCGGGGTAGTATGTCGATTCGCTACAGGCCGGGACGGGCGTGTCCGGCATGCCGATGCGCCTGGGGGGCATCTGGAAGGCGCCCGGCGAGACGCGCTCGGCGACCTGGGCGATCACCTCGCCGCCGATGCCGTACTGCACGTGCCCGGTGTCCACGACGACCAGGCCCCTGGTGGCGGCGACGGACCGGCAGATCGGCATGACGTCGAGCGGCCGCAGCCAGCGGATGTCGATGACCTCGGCCGAGATGCCGTGCTCGTCGGCCAGCTTCGTCGCGGCCAGCATCGCCTCGGCGACGCCGTAGCTGATCGCGGCGATGGTCAGGTCGCTGCCGGGGCGGATGACCTGCGGCTGACCGGGGCCCAGCGTGTACGGCTCGGGCGTGACGTGGCCGGTCAGTTTCCATAACCACTTGTGTTCCATGATGATAACCGGCCCGTTCGCCCGCGTGGCGGCGTATAGCAGCATTCCCTTGGCGTCGGCGGGGGTGAACGGCACGGCCACCTCCAGCCCGGGGAAGTGTGCGAGGACCGCGTGCAACGCCTGGGAGTGCTGGGCGGCTGAGCCCCAGCCGCGGCAGGCGACCGTCCGAATGGCGACAGGCACGAGGGCTCGCTCGCCGAACATCAGCGCCCACTTGGCCGCGTGGTTGGCTATCTGGTCCAGGCCGACCAGCAGGAAGTCGTTGCGGGGGTGGATGACGATCGGCCTAAGCCCGCCCAGCGCCATGCCGATGCCCAGGCCGGTGATGATGCCCTCCGCGGTGGGGACGTCGAAGACTCTGGTCTGGCCGAACTCGACGTGCAGGTCCCTGGTCGTGCCGTATGTGCCGGCCTTGTCAGTCGCGCCCTCGCCGAACACGCGGACGCGCTCGTCAATCTCCAGTGCCTGGCGCATCGCCTCGGCAATAGCCTGCTGATAGGACAGCGCCCGCGTGCCCTGATCGAGCATCTCCGGCAGCTTCGGCGTTGTACCCCAGTTGCTCATGTCGTCTGGCGGCCTTTCGTCAGTCCCGCATCACGTGTGCTGATAAGCCAGCACGGTTTCCTCGGACTTCAGTGCCTCCTCGTAGGCGGCCTCGACCAGGCGACGTACATCCTCGTCGATGGCGTCGGCCTTGGCGGCGTCGAACCGGCTGCGGGCGACCTTCATCGGGCAGTACTTCTCGAACAGCTCGGCCTCGGCGGCGTCGCGGAATCCGGCGGCGATGTCGTCGCGCACGCCGTTATGGTCGTATCTGCGGATGGTGCGGCATTCTGCGAACAGCGGGCCGGCGCCCGCGCGGACGGCGGCGATCGGCTCGGCGAGCATCTCATGGAGGGCGAAGACGTCGCTGGCCAGCTCAATGGGCGCCTCGATTGTCTCGATGCCGAAGGCCCGAGCGATGGCGGACGGCTTGACCGCCCGGCGCACGCGGTCGGGCGTGTAGACGCTGTAGCGGTTGTTCTCGCAGATGAAGATCACAGGCAGCTTGTGAAGCTGGGCGAAGTTGAGGCTCTCGGCAAAGATGCCCTGGTCGGCGGCGCCGTCGCCGAACAGCACGGCTGACACCTGGGGCCGGGCGATGCTCATGGCCAGTCCGACCGCGATGGGCAGCGCCCCGCCGACGATGCTGGTTGTGCCCATCAGGCCGTTGCGCGTGTCGACGACGTGCATCGACCCGCCGAAGCCCCCGCTGCACCCGCAACGCCGGCCCAGCAGCTCGCCGAAGAAGGCCGTCAAGTCCCCGCCGTTGGCCAGGTACAGCGCGTGCGACCGGTGCGTGCCGACCTTCGGGTCGTCGCTGGTCAGATGGGCGCACAGGGCGGCGGCGATGGACTCCTGCCCGACGCTCAGATGCACCGGGCACTGCATCACGTCCGAGGTGTAGACATCGAGGATCTTCTGCTCGGCGTGCCGAATGAGGGAGACTGCCCTGTAGAGCCGATCCTCAGTGATCATGTCCATACCATCCTTGGCGCGTAGGAGCATCCCCCGGGCCCTCGTCAAGCCCGCGGCGCCGTTTTCGACGCTCCCAACGCATGCTGCCCCGAGTAGACACAAGCACGCTAGTCTACTCGGCGCCCGCCTGTCAACGATTTTGTGGGCGAATCCCAGTTGGCCGTTGATCGTCTGGCCAGGCCAGATATAATGCACTCGCTGGCTCGCTGGGAAATGACTCCGACGGGCAGACAGCGCCAGTTCGGACGAGGAACTGGCCTTGCCCTTGCAGCAGGGACGCTGTGCATGGGGCACGGGTCCGGTGGCGACGGGGGCTGCTGCGAAGCGCCCGCGTGCGGCGCGATGGGGCGACGTGGCCGGATCGGCGGCATGGCGGTCCAGGCCGGCACTGAGGGAGTCCTTTCCGCCTGCGGTTTGGCTTTCCGCTGTCGGGGCGTGGTGCGAACAATGGCCGACGGGACAGCTACAGCCATTCGCGTGTGCGGAGTCTCCAGGGCATACCGCCTGTTCGCCTCCCACAGGCACCGCCTCCTCGAGGCGATACATCCTCTGCGCAAGAGGTATCATCGCACGTTCTGGGCGTTGAAGGACGTCAGCTTCGACGTTCGCAAGGGGGCCACGGTCGGCATCATCGGCCCGAACGGCAGCGGCAAGAGCACGCTGCTGGCGATCATCTGCGGCATTCTGCGCCCCACGAACGGCACGGCGGAGGTGGCCGGGTCGGTCTCCTCGCTGCTGGAGCTGGGGACCGGATTCAACCCCGAGCTGACCGGCAGGGAGAACGTCATCTTCAACGGCCGACTCAAGGGCCTGTCGGAAAAGGAGATAACGCGCCGCCTGCCGCGGGTCGAGGCCTTCGCCGACATCGGGGACTTCGTATCCCAGCCAGTGAAGACCTACTCATCCGGCATGTACGTCCGCCTGGCGTTCAGCGCGGCCATCCACGTCGACGCCGACATCCTCGTGATAGACGAGGCGCTGTCCGTCGGCGACGCGAAGTTCCAGCACAAATGCTTCCAGAAGTTCCTCGAATTCCAGCGGATGGGCAAGACCATCCTCTTCGTCAGCCACGACACCAACGCGATCGTAAAGTATTGCAGCCACGCGATCCTCCTGGACCACGGCAAGGTGCTCGAACGCGGCGAGCCGAACCACGTGGCCAACTGCTATTACGAGCTGCTGTTCACCGGCAAGATCGACGGGTACGTCCCTTACCCCGAAATCCTCATCGAGGGCTACAAGGGGTTCAACATCATCAGGTTCGGCCGGCGCTTCTTCGCGCTGGCCCGGGCACTGGGGCCGATTGACCTGGACGCGATCCCGGACTCGATCCTCAGCCGCTACCAGAGCGACCGCCTGTGCGCGATCGCCCCGTCCGAGGAGGGCGTGCTACAGGCGGTCGATGAGCTCGTGCCCGAGGCAGCAGCCTGGGACGATACCGCGACGGCGGGCGTCTACGAGACGGCCAGGGCCGGCGACAGGGCCCAGGACGCCGTGGAGCAGTTCGTCCGCCACGTGCCGGAGATGGACATGTGCCCCCAGCGCGGCGCATACAACAAGAACGAGCACCGATTCGGCGATCGCCGCGCGGAGATCGTCGACTGCATGATCACCTGCGGCGACAGGTGCGATCCGCCGGCCGTCTACAGCGGAGACACGCTGGACATCTACATCAAGGCGCGCGTCAAGCAGCGGATCGAGCGTCCGATGTTCGGCCTGGCCGTCAAGACGGTCGACGGCGTGATGGTTTTCGGCATGAACACGCGGCTTCTCGACGTCGAGCTGGCCCCGGCCGACGCCGGCGAGATCGTCATCGGAAAGCTGACGGTCACGCTCGACGTCCACTGGGGCGACTACTTCCTGGACCTTGGCATCGCCGAGAAGGAACCGGCCGAGGACGTGCCGATTGACATCCGCTGCGGCATGATCTACGTTGTCGTGCAGGAGAAGCAGCGGTTCGACGGATTCGCCGGCCTGGCCTGTTCGTTTGAGCCGGTCGCCCGGCGGACATATCAAGGCGTCAGCACGGAACAGGTAGGAAACCGCTAGCCAGGACCAGGTGTCGCCGTATCACCGTCGCCTGCCATGGAAGGCCTTGCCAACAGCATCGCTGTCAGTCGTCTGATCGGCGTGATTCCGCCGCTCGCCGACGCGGGGCGGACTGGCTGCGCCGCCACGGCGGCGCGGGAAGGGAGGGGCCAGCCGCGGTGAGCGATCCTGCACAAGACACCAGGTCGACGCTGTCGGGGTTCCTCTCGTATCTGTTCCTTCCCGCGTCGCTGCACAGCGAGCGGCTGTCCTGGCCGGTGCGAATTCTGATGACCGTGCTCGTCCTAGCGCTGTTCGCCCTGAGCGATGTGCTGGTCCTTGGCCTGAGCGACTGGCCTCACCTGTACGGCGCCGTCGGCGTGCCCGTCCAGCGCTGGGAAGAGGTGGTAATCTACACGCCGTTCGCACAGGCGTTCTCACCGGAGAACCTCTTCCCCGTCGCCCCGACATACGACAAGACACTCTCGGCGGTGTCCGTGTTCCCGTGGATCACGTTCTCGCTGGAGGGCGTGGTCCTGAAGGTCTGTGCACTGGGCAACGTCGACGCCTTCCTGCTGATCGCCCACGGGGTCCTGCCGGTGCTGATCTTCTGGCTGATCTATCACCTGTTCAAGCGATACGTCTCGAAGACCTGGGCGGTGCTGCTGGCGTTTTTCGGCGTGACGTATTTCTCCGGCTTCCACTACGTCGAGGGCCTCGCCTCGCTCTTCGCATCAGCCAACGGACAGGGTGGCTCGTTCCTGAGCCCCACACTGCCGGAGGCCGCCCGAGTCCCGTTTCCGAGCATCTCGCTGGTACTGTTCCTGATTCCGCTGTACCTGACGCTGCGGCACTTCCGCCTGACGCCTGGGAGGCTGTTCTTCCTCAGCGTCGTGTGGGCGCTTCAGGTGTATGTCTACTTCTTCAACTTTGTGGCCGGGGCGCTGTTCTTCGTGTTGTGGATCATCTACGCCCGTCGCATGACCGACCGCCGCTACCACTTCGGCGCGATCGTCGGCTCGATCGCCGTATTCCTGGGCGTCTGCATCCTGCTCGGCGCGCCATGCTACGCGGCGGCTGCCAGCCCGCTCGGCAGGCAGATGTCCGACAAGCTGTTCGCGCCGGCCGCCGGGGCCGTCACCACCAGCGACTGGGGCGCGATGTTCGGCTACGGCCTGCCGATCGCGCTTCTCGCGGTGAGCTTTTTCCTGTTCCAGGGCGACTACTACGAACTGTTCGGGCGATGCATGCCCGTGTTCCTGGCCCTGATCGTGGACCTGCTCATAGGCAGCATCCACCTTGTAGCCGGCCAGCGGGTGAACCCCGAGCTGTACTTCCATCGAATCTCGAACATCGTGTTCAGGTTCTTCTACTTCATTCCGTTCCTGTACTTCATCAGCCTGCCGGCCAAGCACGTCTCCGCCAGGAGATCCAGGCCGTGGCGAGTGCTGCACCAGACGCTGCCGGACCTGCTGCGGCGATACATCCACCGCTACCGCGTCGTGTACGTGGTGATCGGCGTCTGCCTGCTGTCGGCGTACATCGTCCTGACGGACGTGCACATCTTCCGCAGGCACGAGAAGGCAGTTCCATCTGCCATGCGCGAGGTTATGGCACAGATCGACGCCGTTGAGCGGTCGGATGTCAGCGCCGCCGGGCTGGTCGCCTACGAGAGCATCGCGGCCAATCTCCTCTCGCCGGCGATCACGGCCAGGGCCACGCTGCTGCCCAGCGCATTCGGCAACTTCATCGACGAGGACGCCATCCTCGACCGCATCGTCCTCTACGCCAAGCTGTTCGGCTGGGATGAGCGGCGCCTGACGGACTTCCTGAGACCGACCGCGCGATTCGACGCGCTGAACAGTTACGAGAACAAGGACGTTGTCGTCACCGACGGGATGATGGCCAACGGGCTTGGGTATTGGCTGCTGAATCACAAGAAGCGGCTGACGGCTGAGGAGCTGGACGAGCTTGTCCGCAAGGCCCGCGAGCTTCACGGCAGCGCGACGCTGGACGAGCTGCTCCGCCGCAACCCCGTCGAGGCCGTTCTCGTGCGGGGCAGCGTGCCGGACGCGCTCGCCGGCTTCCGGCGGCAGGAAGCAGGCCGGTACACACTGATCCACTTGTCCGAAGGCGACTCGCGGAGGTAGCGATGGGCCGGACCATGAAATGCGCGCGCCTGCACGGCATCGGAGACATCCGCGTCGAGAGCGCGGAGGTCGCGGCCCCGGCCGCCGGCGAGGTGCTGGTCAAGGTCCACGCGTGCTCGGTGTGCGGGTCGGACGTGCGGATATTCAACTCCGGCAACGACCGGGTGAAGTATCCGGCCATCATCGGGCACGAGATAGCCGGCGAGGTGGTCGAGGTGGGGCCGGGCGTCGAGCGGCTCCGCCCCGGCCGGCGCGTCGCCCTCGGCGCGGACGTGCCGAGCATGGCCGACGAGTGGAGCAAGCGCGGGCTGGCGAACCTCTGCGACATCAACTACGCGATCGGCTATCAGTTCCCCGGCGGATTCGCCCAGTACTGCCTGCTGAACGAGTTGACGGTGCGGTTCGGACCGGTCGCGACGATCCCGGAGCACGTCTCCTACGACTCGGCCACGCTCGCCGAGCCGCTGGCCTGCTGCATCAACGGCCTGGAGCGGGCGGCGATGGCGCCGGGCAAGACGGTGCTCATCATCGGCGCCGGGCCCGTGGGGATGCTGCTGGCCCGCTCGGCCGAGGCGTTCGGGGCGTCGCTGGTGGCGCTGGTCGACCGCAGCGAGCACCGCATCCGCCTGGCGCGGGAACTGGGCCTGGGCAACGTATTCGACGGGCGCGAGGTCACGCTCAAGCAGATCGACGAGCAAGTGGCGAAGGAGCGGGAGGGCTTCGACGTGATCCTGACGGCGTGCTCAAGCCCCGAGGCGCAGGAGCAGGCCGTCGAGGTCGTCGCCAAGCGCGGCGTGGTGAACTTCTTCGGCGGGCTGGCCGGCGATGCCCGCGACATCTCGCTGCACTCCAACACGCTGCACTATCGGGAGGCGTCGGCCACGGGCTCGCACGGCTCGACGCCGACGCAGCACACGCTGGCCGTCAGCATGATCGCCTCCGGGCGGATCCAGGTTGACTCCCTGATCACGCATCGCTTCGGCCTGGAGCGAATCGCCGAGGCGTTTGAGACCGTCCAGACGCAGAAAGGGCTGAAGGTGGTCGTGAGGCCATGGGACTCCAACGGGCGCTAGAATGGCGTACAACGGCATCAAAATCTCGGCATCCGCGATCTGCATGAACTTCTTCGACCCGAAGCACGACATCGAGCTGCTGGAGGGCTTCCCGGTCGACTACATGCACTACGACGTCTGCGACAGCTACTTCGTGCCGGAGTTCGGCCTGCCGTTCTACCTCATCCGCAAGATCATCGCCAGCACCTCGCTCCAGTCGGACTATCACCTGATGGTCGAGGAGCCCAAGCGGATCTTCGAGTTCATACCGCGGCAGGAAGGCGCTCGCGTCAGCCTGCACTACGAGGCGTGCAGGAACCTCCATCGCGAGCTGGTGAAGCTGCGCCAGTTGGGCTTCTCGCCCGGGCTGGTGGTCAACCCGGCCACCACGCTGGACCACATCGAGTACGTCGTCGAGGAGGTCAACCTTGTCACCATCATGACGGTCAACCCCGGCGCGCCCAGCCAGAGGATCGTCCCCCAGGTGCTGAAGAAGATCGAGCGGCTGAAGGAGTGGCGCGACCGCGCCGGCTACAAGCTGGACATAGTCGTTGACGGCAACGTCAGCTTCGCCAACATCCCGAACATGGTCGCCGCGGGCGCGGACATGCTGGTCCTCGGCACCTCGGGGCTGTTCACGTCCGACGTTCCCCTGGCTGAGAGCTTCGTTCGGCTGAAGGGCGCCATAGACGAGGGGCGCGGCCTGGGTGGTGAGGCATGAAGATCGCGCTGGCGGTCAACACGGGCTTCGCTGTGAACCGCTTCACCCCGCCGGAGCAGTGGATCCCCTTTGTCCGCGAGGAGCTGGACATCAACTGTGTTCAGCTCACCGCCGACATGCTCATGCCCTACATGCTCGACCCGCTGGCCATGCGGATCGCCGAGCGGACGCGGCGGATCGCCGACGACCATGGGCTGACCGTCCACTCGACGTTCACCGGGGCGTTTACGCGCCTCAACCACTTCGGCCATCCGGACCGCGAGGTGCGCGAGTATTGGCTGCGGTGGTTCAAGGCCTTCGCGGACGTCTCCGTGGCCCTTGGGGCCAGAAGCATGGGCAGCCACTTCGGCATCCAGACCATCCCCGATTGCAGCGCCCCGGCCAGGCACCGCGGGGTGTTCGACGACAACGTGGACTGCTGGCGCCGGCTGGCCGACCACGGCCACAAGGCGGGGTTGGAGTATCTCACGTGGGAGCCGATGTCGATCCCGCGGGAGTATGGCGGCACGATCCGCGAGACCGAGGATATCCAGGCCGCCCTTGCTGATTTTGCCATCCCGATGCGGCTGTGCCTCGACGTGGACCACGGCGATATCGACTCGGCCGACGCGCGCGACAACGACCCGTACGCATGGATCGAGCACTTCGCGGCCATCACCCCCATCATCCATCTCAAGCAGTCCCATGACGACAAGGGCGGGCACTGGCCGTTCACCACCGAACACAACCGGCGGGGAAAGATCACGCCGGAAAGGGTCGTCCAGGCCTTCGAGGCCGGCGGGGCGACGGACGTGTGCTTCATTCTGGAGATCAGTTTCCGCGAGCGAGGCCCGGCTGAGAGGCGGATGGGCGACGACCTCAAGCAGTCCGTGGCCTACTGGAGACCGCATTGTCTGTGCTGAACTGAAGGATCGACGCAATGCACATTGTCATTCCCATGGCGGGGAATTCCGAGCGGTTCAGGCGAGCCGGCTACACCGTGCCCAAGCAGTTCATGCCCATAGACGGCAGGCCCATGTGCCATAGGGTCTGCGAGATGTTCAGCCAGGACGACGAGTTCGTGTTCATCGTCCAGCGTGCGCACTGGGCCGTGCCGGAGTACCGCGACATACTCACATCCGCCGTGCCCAGGTACACGATCATCGAGATCGACCCGCACGACATGGGGCCGATTCAGACCGCGCTGGCGGCCGACCCCGTCATAGACGACGACGAGCCGGTCATCTTCACCTACTGCGACTTCTACCAGCACTGGGACTACCGCAAGTTCCTCTGGAAGGTTGACGGGTACGACGGCGGCGTCGCCGTGTTCAAGGGCTATCACCCGGCCTCGTTCGGCAATACCTACTACGCCTACCTGCGGTGCAACGAGCTGGGAGAGATGCTCGAGCTCCGCGAGAAGCAGTCCTTCACCGAGCATCGTCACGAGGAGCCCGCCTCGACGGGCGTGTACTACGTCAGGTCGTGGCGGACGTACAGGCAATTCGCCCGGCAGGTCCTCGCCGCCGGCGAGAACGTCGGCGGGGAGTTCTACATCAGCCTTATCTACAGCCCCATGGTCGCCGGAGGCATGAAGGTCATCGCCTACGAGGTCGAGCGGTTCATCTGCTGGGGCACGCCGCGCGACGTCGAGCAGTTCGCCTTCTGGTCCGACTACTTCAGGAACGATATCCCGGCGACGGCCGCCAGGCGGATAAGCTATGCTTAGTCTGATTCCCATGGCCGGCGGGGGCAGACGGTTCAGCCAGGCCGGCTATCGCCTGCCAAAGCCGTTCATCCCGATTATGGGACAGCCGATGTTTGTGGCGGCGATCAGCTCGTTCCCGCCGGCGGACCGATTCGTGTTCATCTGCCTGGAGCAGTTCCTCCAGCGCTACCCCTTCGCCGAGGAGACGCGGAAGTACTTCCGCAACTCCGCCATCGTCTCCGTGCCCGAAGTGACCGACGGACAGGCCTGCACGTGCCTGCTGGCTGAGAAGCACATCCGCAGCGAGGAGGAGCTGCTGATCTCGAGCATCGACTACCAGATCATCTACGACCACGCGGCCTGGGACCTGCTCGCCGCGGACAAGACAGTCGACGTGGTGATCTTCACGTTCCAGATGGGGTCGGTCTGCATGAAGGATCCCGCGGCCTTCGCGTTCTGCCGCACCGACGGCGACAGGGTCACCGAGGTGGTGGAGAAGCGGATCATCTCCGACAGGCCCGAGTACGACCCAGCCGTCGTGGGCACGTTCTACTATCGCAGGTCTGGCGACTTCATCGACGGCGCCCGGGCGATGATCGACAAGAACGTCCGCGTGAACAACGAGTTCTACGTGGGCACGAGCATCAACGAGGTGATCGCCCGCGGCAAGAACGTCCGCATATTCCCCGTGGAGAAGTTCATCTCCTTCGGCGACCCGCTGGAGCTGCAACTGTACCAGGCGTGGGAGGACTTCTTCTTCCACGAGGAGAGCCACCCCTATAGCGGCTGGCAGCAGAGGTAAGGCAGGCATGAAGTACAGCATCGTGTTGCCCTGCTACAACGAGTCCGCGAACATCCCCGTCGTGGTGGAGCGGTTCAAGAGATTCGCCGCCAACTGGGACTTCGAGCTGGTGTTGGTCAACAACGGCTCGACGGACGAGACGGCTGAGGTGATGGCGGCGATCCAGTCGGGCGGCGACGGCGAGTTCGTGCGCGTCGTAACGATCAACCAGAACATCGGTTACGGCCACGGCATCCACGCGGGGCTCTCAGCCGCCCGGGGGGAGATACTGGCCTACTCCCACGCCGACGCCCAGACGCCGCCGGAGGACATCTTCCGCGCGTTCGAGCTGATCGAGTCCGGCGAAGTTGACATCACGCGCGGGATCATCCGGGGACTGCGTCCGGGCCGGGACGGGGCCAGCGTGCTCACCCGCTGGCTGCGCATCATCACGGCGACGCTGACCGGCGTGAACGTCGAGGACATCAACGGCCAGCCGAAGGTATTCCACCGCTCGCTGCTGGAGACGATGGGTCAGCCGCCGATGGACTTCTCCTATGACACGTACGTGTTCTGGGCGGGCGCCAGAGAGGGCCTGGACGTCAACTCGATCGAGGTGAGCTTCGACCAGCGGCTGCACGGCGAGTCGAAGTGGGCGAGCACGCTGCTGAAGAAGTACAAAACGATTGCCAAGTACCTCGAGAGCATCTTCCTGATGGGTTGGCGCGACTGGCGCAGGAAGGACAACCCCATCGGCCAGGTGCTGCGCTTTGGCCTGTCCGGCGCCGTCACGAACACCACGAACTACGTCACGTTCATCGTCCTGCTGTGGGCGGTTGGATTGGACCCGGTCGTGTGCTCGGTTGCAGGGTTCTTCGCAGGGTTTGTCGTGGGTTTCTTCCTCAATCGCTCGTTCGTGTTCGGCATCGCGGGCACGAACATGGCGCACGAGCTGTGGAAGTTCCTGATAGTGAACCTGGCCTCGCTCGGCGCCAACACGGTCACGATATACCTGGCCGTGAAGGTGATCGGCATCTGGCCGGAGCTCGGGCAGGTGCTCGCGATACTCGTCAGCGCGATAGTCAACTTCTGCGGAATGAAGTTCTGGGTGTTTGCCAAGCGAGGAGGCGCCCTTGAAGGCAGCGGTGCTCACATCTAACGGCGTCCTGGAGATTCAGGATCGCCCGCCGCCGTCCGCCTGCGACGGCCAGTGCCTGGTCAAGGTCGGCTCGGTCGGCGTGTGCAACTCCGACATCTTCCGCGCGTTCGCCGGCGGGGCGTATTCGTATCCGTTGGTGATGGGCCACGAGATCGCCGGCCGGGTCGTCGAAGTGGGCCCCGGCGTGCGGTCGCTCGCGCCGGGGCAGAACGTCGCGGTGTTCCCGTTGATCCCGTGCAGACCGTGCGAGCCCTGCCGCCAAGGCCACTGGGCACTATGCAAGGGCTACGACTATTTCGGCTCGCGTCGCGACGGCGGCTTCCAGGAGTACCTCACCGCCGACGAGTGGAACCTGCTACCCGTAGCGGATGGAGTAGACGCGTCGCTCACCTGCCTGTGCGAGCCGATGGCCGTCGGCGTTCACATCGCCCGCCAGGCACCGCCGCCGGAGCGAAGCGCCCCGGCGGCCGTCATAGGCGCCGGGCTGATCGGCCTGACGGCCGCCAAGCTGCTGGCCGAGCGAGGCTACAGCGTCACCGTGATTGACAGGAATCAGTTCAAGCTCCAACTGGCTGCTAATATGGGACTTACGGCAATGCCCGCCGCCGAGGCGCCGGCCACGGACGGCCGATTTGCCCTGGTCGTGACCGCCGCCGGGGCAGCCAGCATGTTCCGGCAGTCCCTCAAGCTGGCCCAGCCTTGCGGGCAGGTCATCTGGGCGGGCAACATCACCGGTGACCTGACGCTGGCGAAGGGCGAGGTGTCCGGCGTCCTCCGCAGGGAGCTTCGCATCTCGGGCGTGTGGAACTCCAGCTACCAGCGCGGCGAGGCGGACGACTGGTCCGAGGCCCTCAGGCTGATCGGCGCCGCCGACTGGGTCAAGGGTCTGGTGACCCACCGCATCGCGCTGGCACAGCTCGGCGAGATGCTGGAGAGAATGTACTCGCTGAAGACCGACCCCAGGCCGCACGACATCGTCAAGGTCGTGGTGGACATGAGCGCCGAGCGATAGGGTCCAGCCATGCCGCGTACCGAGTTCATCGCGCATCGCATCAACACGATAGCCCAGTTGCGCGACCTGCCGAGAGACTACGGCGTGGAGGTCGACCTGCGCGACCGCGGCGAGAAGGTGATCATGCAGCACGATCCGTTCGCCGACGGCGAGGACTTCGCCGACTACCTGGACCAGTATCGCCACGGTACGATGATCCTGAACATCAAGAGCGAGCGGATCGAGCACAGAGTGGCTGAGATGCTGGCCGCCCGCGGCGTCAGCCGGTACTTCTTCCTGGACTGCTCGTTTCCGATGATCGTCGCGCTCAGCAGGGCGGGCGAGCGGAACATCGCGCTGAGGTTCTCGGAGTTCGAGGGCCTGGACACGATCCTGGCCATGCAGGGGCGCGTGGGGTGGGTGTGGGTGGACTGCTTCTCGCGGCTGCCCATCGGCGGCGAGACGTACGCCGCGCTGACCGAGGCGGGCTTCAAGCTCTGCCTGGTCTCGCCGGACCTAGTGGGCCGGGCCGAGGAGATTCCCGACTACAGGCGGCAGATCGCATCGGAGGGGATAGTCTTCGACGCGATCTGCACGAAGGCGGCGAACATCCCGCTGTGGCAGGGCGGCTAGGCGCTCGGCTGTCGGCTGCGGGAGTAGCGCCCGATGGCCCGCTTGACCTGGCCGACGCTCTTGCCGTCCAGCACGACAGTGTACTCGGAGTTGACGACCTTCTCGTAGGAGAACGCCCCGTCGCCCTGCAGTATGGCGTAGTACCTGTCCCCTTGGCGCGAGTCGGACAGCTTGATGATGTTGAACCCGTCCACTCCCTCGGCCACCAGCGACGGATGAGACGCACCGGCCGGGACTGCTTCCGCATGCTCGGGCCGGCGCGCGGTCTTCTTGAAGAAGCCGAAGTACAGCACCGCGCCCGGGCGACGCTTGACCCCTTTGGGGAAGTGGCTGAACGTCCTGGGCGCGCCGATCTCGGCCAGGCACTTCTCCACCTCGGCGACCTTCAGGGCATGCGGGTGCATCTCGTCGGTCTGGCCCTCGGTGTCCGTGTCGATGATCAGGTGCCCCCCGACCTTCAGGATTCGCACCAGCTCCGACAGCGTCTGCCACGGATCGGCGACGTGATCGAGCGTGTTCGTGCAGAAGACCATCTCGGCCGTCTCGTCGGCCAGCGGCAGGTCCTCGCCGGCGGCCTCGATGAAGACGTGCCGCGAGGTGTCCTCGACGGGCGGCACAAGCTTGTGGTGGAGGTAGAACTTCATCAGCGGGTCGACCATTATCTTGGTGATGCCGGCGGGCGCCTCCATCAGGACGGAGAACGGCCCGCAGCCCACGTCCACCCACGTGGCGCCGTCCCGGGCGATGGCGTCGTGGATGTTCTCGAAGTAGAACTTCAGCCTGCCCCTCGCCCCGTCGCGCCACTGCTCGAGGAAGGGCCGGCCCGACTCCCTCTCGCAGCCGCCGCCGTGGACGTGGTCGATCCAGAACTCCAGCTCTGAAGTTTCCTTGGCACTCAACTGACGCATCGGTTCACCTCCCACGTGCGGCCCAGCGGCGCGGTCCGCCGCTACAGGTACGTCGCGGGCTGCTCCAGCTCCATCAGCATGAGCAGCCGGGTCTGCTCGAGGGCTACGTAGCGTGACAGCTCCTCGATGTTTTTCGTTGCGTCTATCGCGTCCAGCTGACGGGGGAATCCGCCGGCGTTTGTCGCCTGGGCGAGCATCGAGATGCCCTCTCGCCAGTGCAGCATCGCGTTGCGGTTGGCGGAGATCGTCATCACGGTCCGCTCATCGGAGGTCCGTATCAGCTCGTCCAGCACGTACAGCAGGGTGAGCTTGTCCGCCCGGGCGTCGATCGGCGGCGCCTGTCCGGCGGCGACGGCGGCATCCAGGCCCTGGTCGCTGCCGACGATCACGAGCGGCTCGGCGCTATCCGGCGGCGTGCAGATGCGCGCCGGCATCCGCGGCGAGAGGACCTGGACCAGCCGCGAGGCCGTGTTCGGCCAGGCCTTGATGACCGTGGCCTTGCCGTCGAGGATGTTGCAGATGTTCGCCGCGATCCTCTTGAGCGCCGCCTTGCAGTCGTCCAGGGTCACCTCCCGCAATTCTCCGGGCGGCTTGACGCCCAGGCAGCACCGCTGGCTGTGATAGAGGTCCGACAGGCACTCCCTCTGGCGCAGCGCGTCTATGAACACGCGGACGCCGAAGTGGTTCGTGCCGCCGTCGGAGGCCACGTCGTGGTCGTGGAAGACCACGACGCCGCGCGGCTCGACGAAGCCGATCCACGCGCGATAGTCCCTGAACACGTCGGCCAGGGCGTGCCCGCTGTCGATGAACAGCAGGTCGATCCGGCTGTCCTTGCGCCGGCGCCACTTCTTGGCGTAGGCCACCGAATCGGCCTCGACCAGCTCGACGGGCGTGTTCTTGAGCCGCTCGACGGCCTGAGAGTCGCTGCGATGGTCGACGCTGACGATACGCACGTCGCGGCCTTGCACTGCGCGGGCGAACACATAGGCCGACCCGCCGTGCCCGGTGCCGAGGTCGACTATCCTGCCGCCGGCGGGCGCCTTTCGGCCGCAGTAGTAGAGGAACGTGTTCTCCAGGGGCAGCCCCTGGGAGAAGTCGATGGTCTTGACCAGCTCGTACAGCTCGGCGTCCGGCAGGCGCGGCTGGTCGCAAGGCGCGTCGGGTCCGAGGCGGGCGTCGATCGCCTCTCTCTGCTCGGCCGTGCAAGCCAGCTCCGGCGCGACCTGTGGGGCGGGGGGCGGCGGCTTGGCAGGCGGTGGCGGCGGGGCGGCGTCGGCCGGTTCCGGCGCCGCCGGCGGTGGCGGCTCTTCCGGCAGCTCTGGATGGCCCAGGGGGATGCCCGCGGCGCCCTCGCCGATCGGCGCCTTTAGATCGGCGGCGACCCTGTGGAACGCCACCTCGGCGACCATCCGGTAGAAGGTCTCCACTGATTCCCTCTGCCGCTCGACCTCCGCGCGCGTCTGCTCGAGGGCTTGCCTCTGCTGGGCGATCTCCTGACGGACCGCCTCGAGCAGGCGCCCGTGCTCCTGTTGGGTCTGGGACGTCAGGCGCAGCGCGTACTCCTGGTTCTGGCGCGTCTCATCGATCAACTGCCGCTGGGCCTGCACCTGGCCGCGGGTCTCCGCAATGGCCTGCGTCTGCTGGTCGAGGTCCGCCCTGGCGGCCTGGAGCAACTGCTCCTGTTGCCGCTGGGCCTCGGTCGCCACGCGGAGGTCCTCGGCGTGCTGCTGGACCTGCTGGCGGCTCTCATCGATGAGCTGTCGCTGGGCCTGGACATCGCCGCGGGTCTCCGTGACTGCCTGGATCTGCTGGTCCAGGTCCGCGCGGGCGGCCTGGAGCAATTGCTCCTGTTGCTGGCGGGCCTGACCTGCCAGGCGCAGTGCCTCGGTGTGTTGTTCGGCCTGCCGTCGGCCTTCGTCGAGCGACTGCTGCTGGGCGGAGAGGGCCTCTCGGACGGCCTTGAGGGTCTGCTCCTGGGCGGCCAGCTCGTCGGCGGTCTGTCGCTGGAGCTGCTCCTGGGATTCCATCTCCAGCCGGCTGCGCCTCTGCGCCTGCTCGTGCTCCCTGAGCGTGCTGAGTGCTCGACGCAGCACTTCGTTGCGTTCCTTGGCCTCCTGATGGCTGCGACGCAGCGCCTGGTCCTGATCCTCGATTCGCTCGAGGGCCTGGCGGAGCTGGTCCTTCTGGGCGGTGGCCTCCTGGCGGACCCTCGTGACGGCCATCGCCTGGCCGGCCAGCTCCTTGCGGAGGCGATCCACCGCCTCTGTCCGCGTGGCCGAGGCCGACAGGGCCTCCAGGCGGGCGTGCTTGTCGGCCAGGTCGGCCAGTTGGGCGTCGAACTCGCCCTGCCTGTTAGCGAGCGCGGCTCGCTCGGTCGCCAGGCGTTGCTGTTCGGCCGCAAGGTGGGCGCGCTGAGCCTCGTTGGCGGCGAGCTGGGCGTGCAGGCGCTGCCGCTCGCGCAGCAACTGTTGGCTGAGGTGGACGGAGCGCTTCTGCCGCATCGTGTCCACCGCCTGCTGTCGGCCGAGCTCTCGCAACAGGCGTCGCGAGCCTCGCGGGTCGAGCAGCTTGCGTGCGATTCTGCGTGCTATCCCGCCGCGTACGGGCCGCAGCGCCCACTGGCCGACCCTCGTGGCCGGCTCGCGCGTGGCCTTGGCGACGACCTCCTGCTCGGAGGCGCCCCAGTAGCATATGCCGTATCGGCCTGCGGTCAGCCTGTCCGGGTCGAACGCGCCGCCGTCCTGGCTGACGGCGTAGTACTCGCCGTCGTGACGGACAATGTTCAGGCCGCGGCAGCCCTCGCGGACGAGGATCGGCGCGATCTTGGCCGGGTCTGGAATCTCGCCGTCGGCGTCGGCGAAGGCCTGTTCACTCGATAGCAGCTGTGCCACCGGCTGGAGAACCTGCGTTTCTACCTCGGCCTGCGCAAGTGGCGGGGTTGGCTCCTTCGGCATCTCGTCGCAGTCGGCGGCGCCATGGTCATGCTGCGAGGCGCTGGCGTACACGCCGGCTTCGGCCGGCTCAGCTTCGCCCACTCGCTCGTCTATCAGGCGTTTGACCTTCTCGACCGAATCGCCGGCGACCTCATCGTAATCCCCGCCTTCGGCCCGGGGGCGGCTGAATTCGCCCCAGTCATGGGGCATGCCGTAGTATTCATCCTTGTAGAAGACGATGTTGTGCCCGCGGTAGTTCGACTTCACCAGTTGCACGGGGGCCTGCACGGTGAGGAACTGCTCGGGATTGGCCCACTGGCTGCGGTCGATCCGCATCAGCTCGTCCAGCAGCTCGTCGGCCGACTTGGTCGTGCCTTGGCGGAGCTGGAGTATGGCCGGATCCTCCACGAATGGCATGACTCGGCCGGTGTCCCTGGCCTCCAGGGCCCGGCTGGAGACGTTCCGCCCGTCGTGCGGGCCGCCGAAGTTGCGGTGCCCGGCCTGTCCGGGATGCCAGGTGTGGTAGGTGAACTCGTGCGTCAGCCACTGCTCGTGCTTGCCGGCATTGACGAGTCGCCACGTCAGGTCGTATGGCCCGCATATGTAGCCCAGATACTCGATGTGTTCGTCGGCGCCGCCGACGCCGATGATATCCCTCCGCCTGGCGCACATGCAGGCGCCGTAGTTGACGTCGTGGACGAAGTCGGCGGAGTTGGCCAGCCCGGTCGTGGTCGAGCCCGTCCAGTTGACCAGGCTCTCGGCCTGGAGGATATCGTCTGTCCGCGGGTAGTTGAACGGGTAGAACTTGCGGTTCTCGCTGCGGACCTGGTCGACGTGCACCACCAGGTCCTTGCTGATCTTCATGGCGTTGTGGAGGCTACGGATGAAGGTGGGCGGATAAATGGCGTCGGAGTCGCAGATCGCGCAGATTTCGCCGGCTGCCGCGATGAAACCGATGTTGTACATCAGATGCTTGTGATAGTAGACGCTTTCGGGGTATCCGAGGATGATCCACTTGTCGAGGCGGAAGTCGCGGTCGTCGCTTGCCCGCTGCTGCGCCCTGGCCAGCGCCTCGGGCTTGTGATCGTAGAACTCGACCCAGATGATCTCGTATCTGTCGCGTGGGAAGGCCTGGTGGTTCAGGTAGTGGACCGCGTGGAAGCTCTCGCGGACGCCCCAGTCCAGCAGGATGATGCTGACCAGCGGACGGGCGCCCTCGTTGTTCCTTATGTATTCCATCAGACCTCGTGCTCCAGTGGTACGGCTCGGGCGGATTTGCATGCGACGGTCCGCAGGACGGCCTCCTCGATGCCGGCCTGGGACGGCCTGTATTCGGCCGGGTCGCCTATCAACTCGTAGGCCAGGCCCGGGCTTGCGATGTCGTCGGCGTCCAGCATGACGATCTCATGCCTCATGCCGTCCAGCGCGCCGCGGGACAGGTCGCTGATGAACTTATGCACGCCGGCGTGGGCTGGGTTTGTGTTGCCGGCGTTGGTGAACACGATCAGCCCCGGCGGGGCGATGAGCTTCTTGAACACAAAGTATGTCGAGATGATGTTGTTATACTTCGTGTCGTCGAGCACGATCGCCCGCAGGTCCGCCAGCTCCTCGGCAACGCTGAAGAGAAGCCGAGCATTCCCGACGGGCCCGCGGAAGATGACCTGCTTGCCGTCTCGGATGGTCTCTTGGCGCTCACTCTGGTGGTCGATCGAGACGACCTTGTCGAACACACCCTCCCACAAGGTGTTCGGCAGCCCGTTGTGGAAGCAGGACAGGAGTATCTCTCCCCCATCCAGGCCGAACTCGTACATCATCCCTATGAGCCGGCGGATGCCGATCCGCGGGTAGTGGATCGCGTGCGGGGGCTTGGCGTAGTACCAGTTCCGGCACCGCACCTTCGGCGGCCAGATGCTGTCGGCGCCCACGTCGTCGGGAGGTTCCCAGGCCGCCAACGTGTTCATGGCGATATCGGGCATGATGTCGCCGGACCGGCGGATCTTCATGACGGCCTCGGCCACGACCTTGTTGTGCTTGGCCTGATACTCGTCCGTCCAGGCGCCGGTCGTGTCCTTGAAGACCATGTCGAACTCGTGCTTGTTCGCGTCGATCCGCGTCTGGTCCGGCACGCTGCCAGCCCAATAGTGCGTGATCACGACCTCCGGGGCGCGTATGGCCCGGTCGAAGTAGTTTGCGATGTCGAGCAGGAACAGGTCTGAGAACAGCAGGCGCGTGTCGTTGATGATGCCCAGGATGTCGACCAGCTTCCGCGAGACGATGCTGAAGGGGAAGAACTGGTCGTTGACGCTTACCTGCACTCCGATGTTGAAGATGCCGTCGGGATACTTGTTGGCGATGTCGATGAGCTTCCGAGGCCAGTTCGGCGTCACGAACACGGCGTCGTCGTTGCAGCACATCAGCAGGTCGCCGGTGGCGATCTTGACCATGTCGTTGTAGAAGCCGGGCAGCGACTTGTACCCCTGCTCGCGCGGGCCGACGATCGTCTTGTAGGGCGTGTTGCACAGGAATTGAATCGTCTCCGGGTCGTCCTGGTCGGCGCGGAAGACGATCTCGGCCTGATCCTTGTCGCCGACGGTCTTGTCGAACGACTCCAGCATCTGCTCCAGGTAGGCGATTCGCCCCCTGGAGGGGATCATAACCGAGACCTTCTTGAAGCTGTCGCTCATCTCAGCCCTCTGGCGATGTACTGATCGTAGAACTCAGGGCACTTCAGCTTGACGACCTGCCAGCTGGCCTGCGGGTCGGCGTGGGCCGTCCCGGGCGGATGTGGGATGTGCTTGACCTGCATCTCCGTGTTGAAGACGATGCCCGTCTCCGGCAGCGTGCCGACGTGATAGCCGAAGGCGAGGTCCTCCACGCCGCCGTGGATGATGTCCTCGTCGAAGCCGCCGGACTCCATGAACAGCCTCCGCGAGATGCCGAAGCAGGTGGAGGCCAGTTGGCTGAACCGGCTGGTGACGCGGTTCGGTATTTCCCAGACGCCGAACTCGGCGCGCGGGTCGGGGCTGCCCTCGAAGTAGTAGCCCTCGATGTAGGACGATTGCAGCACGCGCTCGCCGTAGCAGTGGACCGCCCGCAGCAGGGCGTCGGTGAAGTCCTCGCAGATCACGATGTCCGGGTCGATGAACACCAGGACCCGCCCGTTGGCCATCTTCGCGCCGGTGTTCTTCGCGCGGCAGATGCCGTACTTGCACTTCCGCTGCCAGAGGTAGATGACCTCGGGGGGGAGCATCTCGCGGACGTCGCGGACGTGCTCGATCTCCGTGCCGTCGTCGACCACGATGATCTCGATCTGGTCCCGGCCGCACATGGAGGGCGACTGGTTCTGGATGCTCTCCAGCGACTGGAATATCGTGCTTTCCTTGCGGTAGTAGTTGTAGATGAATGAAACCTCCACGCCGTCGCGGATGACGTGCGGGAAGGGGCTCAGCAGCTCGCTCTCCTTATTCGAAATGGACCGTAACATTACGCTTCTTCCAGCGTGGTGCCTGGACCGGATCCAATAGCAGCCCTATCCCGTTCATATCGATAATCACGGCGTCCTTGGGAACCGGAAGGCTCGTCCTGACGGAAGGATTCTCAGGAGAGAAGTCGCACTCCGTCGCGCTTGGCCCATTTGTCACTGTGTCTATGGGCAGGGACATGCTGAATTCCCTGTTGAGGGCAGCAACTATGTGTCCAATATCCTGTGGGAACAGTGTGCTGGGCACCCCGTATTCATCCTCCCAATTCCGCCAGACTAGATAAGGGATCTTCGGCCTGACGATGTGGACGTGGTGACGACGGGTCGGGTCGAGCTGCGAGAACTGCTGCCTGAGGTAACCCAGCTCGATCGTCTGTGGGACGACGTAGTAGTTCATGATATTGTAGTGAGCGGTGAAGACGCCAATGCCCGCTGCCAGGCACGCCGCCAGCAGTAGCACAGCGGTGGCTGTGAAGTTTAGGCCCCTGGCGAAGATGCCGTGATCGGCAGGGCCCAGCAAGGCCCCGATGCGGCGAATCACGGCCCTGGCTGCGGCGTAGAACACCAGCAACGCGAACGGCTGAACGGCAATAAGGGTGCGATAGTAGAGGGCTTGCTCGTGGGCAGCCAGGTTGGGCAGGTAGCTCAGGATGCCAAGCGCGGCGATGCCGACAACCCTCACGAGATCGATCAGCAGTACTCTACCTGCGCTCGCTTGGTCAACCTCCTTGCGCCGCAATGCCCGCCACACGGAGATGATCCGCAACGCCGCCAGCACCGCCAGCAATACGCCGAAGACCTTCATCCACAGCCTTGTCGTGTGGAGCGACCAGAAGGAGAACACGGTCGGAAGCACGGTCTGCCAGAACCACGCGAGTTTTCCGACGATGTCCCCGGCGGGCTTGGCGCGCTCGGTGGGCAGCGTCTGGAGGTAGACGAAGTACGCAGCCGAGGCGACCAGAAGCGGCGCGACGGCCAGAGCGAACCGCCAGATGAGCGACCGCAGAGTGTTGAACTCCCTATAGAGCAGGAAGAAACACACCACCGGCAGGTAGAAGAACACGGCCGGCTGGTATATCTGCAGGCCGTAGTACATCATCACGGCGGCGGCAATCGCCCCCAGTATCCGCCAGAGTATCCACAGGCGATCCCTGAGCACGCCGAGCATGACCAGCCCGGCCAGGCCACCCAGTAGCGCCGCGTATATGTGCGTGGCGTTGGCGAGCATGGCCGCGGGGGTCTGGAACGGCGGCAGGGTGATGACCATCGCCACCAGGAGCAACCCCTCCGCCATGCCGGCGACGTAAGGCCGAACGCTGCCGTAGAGCATCAGCCCCAGCAGGGCGATCGCGCAGAGGGTGACGCCGCGGGCCAAGTTGGCATCGCGGGCTATCTCCATGGACCGGGCGTACCAGTACTTGATGCGAATCCCCAGAGGTCGGCCATAGTTCTCGGTGTATGCCTTGTACTGCGGATGCGTCTCCACGGATTTGCCCACGGAGAAGTCATAGTAGTCGTCGTGATAGACATAGTTTCCCTGGACAACCGGCAGGAACGCAGCCATCACGATGAGCGCCATTACCGGCACAACCGCCACGCGGCCGAGACGCATAGTGCGACCTTTCTGCTGAGGTTGGTGCGGCAGCCGAGAGTCGTCCGTCACGTGCGAATCACTCATCCGTTCGCCTCCCTCCCGTTTCCTGTCCTTGGCCAAGGTCGAATCCGACACGCACACGCCGCGGGGATAGAGTCGCCACCCGCCAGCAGGGCGGCGAGATGCCCGCCGACAGTCTTATCCAACCGGGGCGGTCGCCTGTCAAGGCCTCCGTGCCCGCCCGCCGCCGCGGGTCGGCCGCTCCGTCCTCGCGGGCCATGTGTCGCTCCGGTGTCATAACACGTCCGGGAAATCGGGCTTAAGTTTGCGGAACAGCACGCCGCCCAGCGCGAACACGGCCAGGCTCACGGCCCAGAAATACGCCCCCAGCCGCCAGTGTTCCCACAGGCCCGTCCGGTAGATGAAGCTCGCCCGGTACCCCTGCACGACGTAGTACATCGGGTTGAGCTTCAGGCAGAACGCGACCGTGGGGTTGAACGACTGCATGTTCTCCGGCGGCCAGACTATCGGCGTCAGCCAGAACCACATGTTCAGCACGACCAGGATGATCTGTCCGACGTCGCGATAGAACACGTTCAGCGCCGAGACGATCCACCCCAGCCCCACGCAGAACACCGATAGCCCGGCGGCGAAGTACAGGAACTGGAGGGCGTACAGCGACGGCCACATGCCGTAGAAGATCAGCACGACGACAAGCACCACCAGCATGACGGCGTGATTGACCAGGCTGGCCGTGAAGTGGACCACCGGGAGGATTTCGGTGGGGAACAGTATCCGCTTGACCAGGTGCGGGCTGGAGGTGATGGCGTTGGTGCTGGCTGAGGTGGTCTCGGCGAAGGCCGTCCAGGGAATCAGGCCCGACAGGAAGAACGCGATGAACGGCACGTCCGCCGCCGGCCTGATCTTCAGCCCCTTGGAGAACACCAGCCAGTACGTCAATATGAGCATCAGCGGGTGGATGACCGACCAGATCAGCCCCGCGATCGTGCCGGCATAGCGGAGCTGGATCTCCCTGCGGGCCATCGACCATATGATGCCCCGGTGCGTGCACAGTCGCTGGAGGAATAGCAGCAGCGACCTCAATGCCCCGCTCTCCTTTCCGCGGCGGCGCGAGCGAGCTGCCGATTGGACCGATCGGCTGCGACTGCGTGGCACGTCCGCGGCGTTCTCGTCCTGGAGTGCGCCATCCACTCCGTCTGGCTGTCGACGCGCTCGAGCAGCGCCCAGGTCGCGTCCGCGGCGCGATCCCAGGTGAACTGCCTCGCCCGCGCCAGGCTCCGGCGCGCCAGTTCGTCGCGCAAAGTGTCGTCGGCCGCGATCCTGCCGACGCCCTCGGCGATGGAGTCCACGCTGAGCGGGTCCACCATGACGGCTGCGTCGCCGGTGGTCTCGGGCAGGGCGGTGTTGTCGGCGACGATCGCCGGCGTGCCGCATGCCATCGCCTCCAGCACCGGCAGGCCGAAGCCTTCATACATCGACGGGAACGCGATGGCCATCGCCCCGCTGTACAAGGCCGGCAGCTGCCCGTCCGACACGTATCCGGTCAGATGCACGCGCGACGGGACGGATGTGAAGGAGGCCTCGCGGAACGCAAGCCTCGTGCCCGGCCCGCCGGCGACAACCAGCCACAGACCATCGTCCAGGGAGTCCTGCACGAGCTCCCACGCCCGCAGCAGCCGGGCGATGTTCTTGCGAGGCTCCTGCGAGCCGACCGACAGCAGGTATCGGCCGGGGGGAATCCCCAGGGCCCGTCGCGTGGCCCGAACCTGGTCCAGTGATCTGGGCCTGAAGTCGCCGTCGACGCCGTTGGGCACGACCGAGACCTTCTCCGCCTCGACGCCCGTGGTCTCCACGAGCCGCCGCTTGGTGAACTCCGAGACGGCGATGATGTGAGAGACCCTCCTGGCCAGCGGAGGCATGAGCCGGCGGTACCACCCGGCGAACTTCGCCGTGAACCACTCGGGGTGGTCCAGGGCGGCCAGGTCGTGCACGGTGAGCACCTGCCTGCGGACGGCCAGGGGCCCGGTGTTGGCCGGACTCCACAGCAGCCTGCCTCGCACCTGCGAGGGGAGGGCGATCTGCTCCCACAGGTGTCCCCTGACGCCGTCGAACCGGCCGCGAGGCGCCAGCCTGGCCACCTGCGGGCCGAAACGGCGCAGCAACTCCCAGACGTGCCGTTGCCCGCCCGTCATCCTGGCGGCGAGAGTTCTTACGTTTGCAGCGATCATCTCGATCCCTGCGACCTCCGGACAAGCCAATGTCAGCCGGCCTCACGCGATTGGCCAGAAACCGGCGCGGCGAAGCACCGCCCACACCGCCGATCCCCGCGCCGATGCGTCAGGTCGTTTCGGTGACGGCTGTGGCGATCTCCACCTCGCTGTCTGCTTCGCCGTCCGAGACAAACGTACCCAGAGTCAAATCCTCCACGGTCCGGACCTGCGACTCCCAGCTCAGCACGCTCTCGTGGACAAAGGAGAAGGGGATGGCCCGCAGTCCGAGCCGCTCGCCGGCGGCGATCACCTGATCGCGTCGCTCCATGTCGCAGCAGGCCAGCAAGTGGCCGCCGCCGCCGGCGCCGGTGATCTTGCCGCCGAGCATGCCCGCGTCCTGGAGGCGCGAGTAGAGCATGTCGATGTAGTCGTTGGAGATGAAGCGGCTGAAGCGCTTCTTCTCCTGCCACAGACCATCCAGGAGCCTGCCGATCTCGCCGATGTCCATGGCACGGATGGCGTCGAGCATCTCCGGGACGCGCCTCTTGGTCTCGTGCAGTGCATCGAGCTGTGCGCCCCCCGCCCGCATCCCGGCGACGTGGTCTCGGACGATTCGTCCGGACGGGCTGCGCCCGCCGACCCGAAACAGCACCAGCGCGTGATTCAGCATGCGGCAGCCGGCACTGGACACGTCCACGGGCGTGACCTTGACGTTCTTGCCGCCGTTGAACTCGAACAGGTTCAGTCCGCCGACGGACGCGGCATACTGGTCTTGCCGGCCGGAGGGATTGCCCAGTCCCTCGGTCTCGATTTCGTAGGCCAGCTCGGCAAGGGCGCGGTTGTCAAGGTCTTCGCAGCATGTCAGGTGTCTGAAGGCGTTCAGCATGGCGACGCACATCGAGGCCGAGCCGCCCAGCCCACTCTGCAGGGGCAGGCTGGAATAGATGTAAATCTCCAGCCCGCTGCCCAAGGGGCACATCCTGTTTACAATGATCTTGATGAAATCCAGGTGCCCGTCCGGGCGGAGGTCATGTACGTTTGGATACACCATGGGCTTAGGACGGGTGTTGGCGTGGATGATCACCTTGGAGTCCTTGCGGGGTCGCAGCCGGGCGATCATGTAGATCGAGATCGTGGCATTCAGTGCGAGCCCGCCGTACATCTCGGGGTAGGGGGATATGTCCGTCCCCCCGCCGGCGAAACTGATGCGTGTCGGTGCATGGCTGAGAATCTCGAATCCATTCCCGTTCTCTGGCGCCATCGTTAGCCACTCCTCGTATCGCGACCTGCCGTCTGTCAGTACCTGAGATCGTCCGTGCGCTCAGGCTTGCCTACGTCGGCACGAACGCCGCCGTCCCGATGCGCGGCGTCCTGGCCGACTGCTACAGAGAAGGTCTCGCACTACGGCGAGAAGCGCTGCTGTTGCTTGGATTCCGATGTGCATCCACGTCGCGAGCGCAAACCGGGGACATCCAATAGCGAGCGATAAGGCATTTCGTGACAAACCGGGCTGGAATACATCCAGGAGGGCGGGGGAGGTGATGCCGGGCTCGGCCCGCGGAGCCAACCGCGGGCCAAGTCCCCTTGTCAACATGCAGCCTGTCAGCTCACTGAATTGCGGCTGTGTTGGCCTCATGCCATACACCCACGTCGCTCGTGCCGGATTCCGTTCAGGCCGTCAGTGGCTCAGAACACGCATGGCGTCCACAACACACAACTATAGTCTTGTGCAGACGCTCGGTTGTCAACTACATGATGTATCTTATGAAGTATCCTTGGCCGAAATACACTGGCGCATCAATACCCGTTCCCCAAACGGTTCGCGCCGGCGTGCTGGCCCCGAGTACGCATCAGACGTGCCGGTTGCCGGATAGGGCGAAGACCCAACTGTCGTGAGCCTTCGATACACGGGAGTTTAGCGGGGCGTTCGCGGCCTGTCCAACCCTTGGCAAGAGAAGATTCAAGTTTTTTTCAGCGACGGCCGGCGGGCGGCGCTCCCCGGGACGGGGCCGGTTGCGGCACATCGTCCGAGCCCTTCTCGTCCGCGCGCCGCCCGAACGCGGGCACGAAGCATTGCACAAACGTCCACAACATTATCCACGCGTCGATCCCGAGCGACCAGTGCGAGATGTAGTGCACGTCGTATTGAATCCGCTTCCTCAAGTTTGTGTTGCCGCGATAGCCATGAACCTGCGCCCAGCCGGTCAGACCGGCCTTGACGTGAGAGCGAAGCATGTAGCGAGGGATCATCTGCTTGAAGGCGGCGATCAGCTCAGGCCGCTCCGGCCGGGGGCCGACCAGCGACATGTCGCCCGACAGCACGTTCCATAACTGCGGCAGCTCGTCGAGGTTATATCGGCGGAGGAAGCGTCCCAGCCGCGTGACCCGGCTGTCGGCGTGGGCACACCAGACTGCCCCGCTGTCGGCCTCGGCGTCGGCGGACATCGAGCGGAACTTGTACAGCGTGAAAGCCCGGCAGTCCGTGCTGCACCGCCGCTGACGGTAGATCACGGGCCCGGCGCTGGTCAGCTTGACCAGGAGCGCCACGAGGCCCACGACGGGCGCCAATACGACAAGCCCGACTGCGGCGCCCGCCACGTCGATCGCGCGCTTCACGACGCCTCCCCACCCGAACATCGGCGAGTCGGTCACGGCCAGCAAGTGAAGGTCGCCCAGCTCGACCACCCTCTGCCGGAGCAGACGTGCTGTGGGCAGGTCCGGCACGATCGCCAACTGGGCGCTCGTGCGGCCAACCTCATTAAGGGCTTCGCGGGTTGCCTCCGCATCCTCAGCCGGCAGCGCCAGGAACACTATGTCCACCGGGTGCTCGTCGATCAGGTCGCCCAGCCCGTCGGCCAGGCCGTGGACGGGGACGCCGCACAGCGATGTCCGCTTGGACGACGTATCGACGAAGTAAGATACCTGGATACCCGTCCATCGCTGATGCCGAATCGTCCAGAACAGCCGCTGGGCGAGCTGGCCCGTGCCGACGACGGCAGCGTATCGCTGGTTGTATCCTCGCCTGCGCGCCCACCTCAGCAGGCCGCGGACGGTCAGCCGCTCGGCGACCAGCAGGACGATCCAACTGACCAGCATCCCCAGCAGCAGCAGCCGCGACAGCAGCAGATGCGCCACCAGCGTGGAGTAGACGTATGTCGCCAGCCAGACGATTCCCGCGCACCGCATGGCCAGCGCCAGCTCGCGCGTCAGCGACTCCGTGCGCCGCGGCCTGTAGGCGTGCTGCCATGTGAACACCGCCGGCGTGAGGGCGGCCGACAGGACAACCAGGAACGTGAAGTCCTTGAACTCGGGCACCGCGTGGGACGACCAGCCAAGCTGGTTGCCTAGCAGACGGATGCCGTAGCCGCCCGCCCACGCGGCCAGCACCAGCGCCACGTCGAGCAGGCGAAAGCCCAACAGAAACACGCTGCTGCGGCCTCTCAGCATGGTCGTCCCTGACACGCGGCCTGGACGACCGCGTTGATCTCCGCGCGGAACCTCGCCGCTCCGAACCGCCCGGCGTGGCGGGCCATCGCGGCGGCGTCCCAGCCGCCGTTGAATCTCTCGAAGCCCTCGATTGTCGCCGCCAGGGCTTCCGGCGTCTGCGGGCTATAGCAGATTCCCGTCGCCGGGCGGAGCCCCTGGGCGGCGTCGAGAACCGTCTCCGTCGCTCCGCCGCCGCGATACGCGATCACCGGACAGCCGCAGGCCATCGCCTCCACCGGGACGATGCCGAAGTCCTCCTCCCCCGGCAGCAGCAGGGCTTTCGCCCGGCGGTAGTGGTCTCGGACGACCTGGTCGCTCCGCCAGCCCAGGAATGTCACGTTCGGCGGGGCCGACCGCCGCAGCACGCCGGCCATCTGGCCCGAGCCGATGACCACCAGCCGCCGGTCCGGCAGCCGCCGCATCGCCTCCATGGCATGGTCGATCCGCTTGTAGGGGGCCAGCGCGCCGATGATGAGGTAGAACTCCTCCCGCTCGACCGCCGCCGGGGTGTGGAAGGCCGTGTCCACGGGGGGGTAGACGACCGCGGCCTGTCGGCCGTAGGCCCGGCGGATGCGGTCGGCGACGTTTTGGCTGTTGGCCACGAACACGTCGACGCCGTCGGCCGATCGGCGATCCCACCGCCGCAGCGGCCCGCCGAGCAGGCCCAGCGCCAGCCCCTCCAGGCCCATCGTCTGCCGATATGCCCGCGCCTGCGACCACGCGTAGCGCATGGGCGAGTGACAGTAGCACACGTGGACGGCCCCGACCGGACGCCGCAGCCCCTTGGCCACGCAGTGACTGCTCGAGACGATCAGGTCGTAGCCGCGCAGGTCCAGCGAGCCGACCGCCCAGGGCATCACCGGCAGCAGGTGGCGGTAGTATCGCTCGACGCCGGGCAGGCGGCTCAGCCAGCTCGTGATGACGCGGCGGCGCCGGATGACCGGGTGGCACAGCCGCGGGACGTGCACCAGCGTGAACAGGTCGGCCTGGGGGAACAGCTCGCACATCCCCAGAAGCACCTTCTCCCCGCCCCGCATGCCGGTCAGCCAGTCATGTGCCAGGGCGACTCTCACGATCCAGCCTCCTCGCGCGGCGCGCGGAAGACCCGCAGCACCTTGCCGTCGCTGGCGTCATAGCGCCGCCAGAGCACGAAGCCGGCCGCGGCCATCTCCTCATCGCTCGGCGCCACGCGGCGCGGCTTCTGGGCCGGCAGAACGACATAGCCGACCCGGTGCAGCTTGGCCTTCTCTGTTATGTGCTCGGCGGTCATCGGCAGGTCCAGCTCGAGCAGCACGCGGCGGTCGGGATCGATCTGCCGGACATAGTGGCCGACCCACCTGGTGGTCTCCAGGATGCCCTCGTCGGCGGGCGTCTGGCTGGCGATGTCCAGGGCAGCGGCGCGGTAGACGCCCTTGCCGCGGTGGAGGGGTATGCCGACGGCGTGGGCCAGGATCGCCACGGCGAAGATCGCCGTTATCACGGCGGCGATGGCGGACACCCCAGGCGCGCGCCGCCATCTCAGCCGCATCGCCCACCTGGCCAAGCCGGCCAGCATGAAGATGCCCTGACCGACCAGCGGCGAGAGCACCAAGGCAGTCATCATGAGGTGCCGATACGAGAGGTACCCGTAGCCGCGACTCAGCCCGGCCAGAATGGCCGCCATCGCCGCGGCGTACAGCACCATCAGCGCCCCGGCGGTCGCCGATGGCAGCTTCGCCTCGTTCAGGGCCGGCCAGCGGAATATCCAGCGGCAGATAACCGCCGCGATGAACAGGGCCAGAACGAACCCGAGCGCCGGGTGCATCGCCTCGAAGAGCTGGTTGGCGTACTTGTGAGCGAACGAGTACGGCTCGCCGGCAGCCACCGCTGCGAGGGGCGCCGTCGCCCCGCGCGAGGAGGCCAGATCGCGCAACAATTCGAGCAGGTGTTTCTTCTTCGATAGCCCGCCGATGGCGATGATGTACGGCAAGGCGGTCGCCAAGGCCACCCCGCCCAGCACAGCCGCCGATGTCAAGGTGACACGCCACCGCAGCCTGTGGCGGACCTGGAAGCCCACTGCCATTATCGCCCCCAGCGCCGGTATCAGCAGCGACTCAGGCCTGACAAGGTATCCCAGCCCGCCGGCCAGGCCCGCGCCGGCCGCCAGGGCCACCGCCGACCAGCGCCGCGCCTTCAGGCGCTGGAGCATGCCGTGGACCAGCACCAGGGACCACACCTGGAATGCGATTGCCGTCGCGTCGGACAGTACGTCGGCCCCCAGGCCGGCCCACTTTCGGCCCAGGCCCGCCAGTAGCACCGTGACGATCGCCACGCCCCGGCCGTAGGCCTTCGCCGCCCAGTACCATAGCCCGGCCATCGCGACCAGACTGGCTGCCAGCGACACCAGTCCGCCCGCCAGGTCCCAACTGTCGGGCCTGTCTGCCTGACCAGCCGCGGCGAGCAACCGATGCATGCCGTCGACGGCCACGGGATAGCCGACGTGATGGGCGTAGCCCCGCACCACCTCCATCGGCTGCGACGACCACTGCTGGGCCATCGCTGAGTACCAGATGCCGTCGCGGGCGATTACCTCACTGCGGCTCAGCATCCATGCCCGCACCGCCCCCAATAGCGCCAGCACTACCAGCAGCCCGCACACATGCCGCCATGCCACTCCGTGGCCTCGCCCGCCTCCAGCCGGCGTCCTGCCGTCAATCGCTGCCATCCTGACACCCTTTGCCCCGACACCCAGCCCGCGCGCCGCTCGTCCTCGACGTCGCGGACTTCGGTCAGGACATACATACATCCCCGCCGGCCAACCTGCAAGTACTCGCATCCCCGCCGCAGCCGGGCCACGCGGAAAACCCCAAGTGCGTTATTGACTAAGTGCGTGTTTTCGGGTATCTTATATGGCCAATCAGGAGAGATGGGCAGCCCGCGGCCTGCTTACCCGCGGAGCTGTGCTTCCGACTTTCGCTTCTGCTCGAACATGTTGTGCCGTGGTCTGTCTGCGCGTGGGCCGACAGGAAGGAGGAGAGCATGTTTGCCTGTGCGGTGCGTGGGTTGTGTTGTCCGTTGGTGTTGGCGGTCCTGGCGGCCGCTGTGGTTGCGGGGGAGGCATCAGGGCAGGCCCTGCCGGCCTTTCCCGGCGCCGAGGGCGCCGGCGCGACGGCCAGCGGCGGACGCGGCTATGACGTCTATCACGTCACGAACCTCAACGACTCCGGGGCGGGGTCTTTTCGCGACGCCGTCTCCGCCGGCAACCGGCTGGTCGTGTTCGACGTGGGCGGCACGATCACCCTTGGCCCGGACGCGACGACAAACACGCTGACCACCTCGGCCAGCAACATCACCATCGCCGGGCAGACCGCCCCGGGAGACGGCATCTTCGTCTACGGCCAGGGGCTCAAGCTCACCGGCAGCAACGTGATCGTCCGCAACCTCCACATGCGTCCCGGCGAGGACGCCTTCGGCCGATCGGGCGATGGCATTTCGTTTGACGCCACCGGCTCCATCATCGACCACTGCTCGGTCGAGTGGGCCACCGACGAGGGGCTGTCGGGCTGGCACCCGGGCTACGACAACACCGTCCAGTACACCGTCGTCTCCGAGGCGTTGAACTACGCCGGCCACGGCTACGGGTCGCTGGTGGGGTCCGACGAGCCCAACGTCACGCTGAGCTATCACCACAACCTCTACGCCCACAACAAGTCCCGCAATCCGCGCCTGGGCAACGAGGCCAAGGTCGTCAACGTGGTCGACTGGCGCAACAACGTGATGTACAACTGGGAGAGCAACTGCGGCTACAGCAGCGGGGGCGGCGGCGGCAACTACGCATGGGGCAATTTCGTCGGCAACTACTACGGCGCCGGCAACAGCACCTCGAGCGGCGACCGGGCCGAGGCGTTCAGTGCGGCCGGCACCTTCACGCACCTCTACCAGTCGGGCAACAAGATCGACCCGAACATCAACGGCGCGTTCGACGGCGCCGACACCGGCTGGGGCATGTTCACCGGCGTCTACGTCGCCGAGGCGTCGGAGTTGCCCGCTGCAGCCGTCCACACGCAGACCGCCGCCGACGCCCTCCAGACCGTGCTGAGCTATGTCGGGGCGGACTGGTGGAATCGCGACTCGGTCGACGCGCGCATCGTCAACGACGTCATCACCTGCGGCGGGACGATCAAGAACTGGACCACCGACGTCGGCGGGCTGACATATTACCCGGAAGTGCACCGCCCCGGCGACTTCGACACCGACTCCGACGGCATGCCCAACACGTGGGAGATCGCCCACGGGCTGGACCCCAACACCGCCGACCAGAACGGCGACCACGACCTCGACGGCTACACCAACATCGAGGAATACGTCAACGAGCTGGCCGCGTTCCCCGCGCCTAAGCCGATCGTCTTCATCGGCGGGGGGCTGCAATACGAGCGGATCAGCAGTTGGGACATCCCGTGGCAGCCGTCGTCGCTGGACGCCGTCGAGATCAACTCCGGCAGGGCCCACGTAAGCTATCTCGGCCAGGCGGCCGGCACGATGCGCGTGGGCAACTCGCCGGGCGGCACAGGCGGGCTGGCCATGCTGTCCGGCGGCGGGCTGACCGTGGCTGACAGCATCCACGTCGGCGCCGCAGCCGGGGCAGGCGGGACGGTGGACGTCTACGGCGGCGTGCTCCGGGCCGGCGGGAAGCTGCATCTCGGGTCCGTCGGCATGGGCACGCTCGTCCAGACAGGCGGCAGCTGCGCGATGGGCGGCGGCGTGGTCATCGCCGATGGGCCCACCAGCAGAGGCCTGTACGACCTCAGAGGCGGCGCCCTCCGCACCACGCAACTGGCCATCGGCAGCGGCTTCGGGGAGTTCCGCTTCACCGGCGGCACGCTCAGCGCCGACGAGGTGGCGTTCGATCTGACCAACGCCGGCGGCCTGCTCGCGCCGGGCGACAGCACGGGCGCCACCCACGTGATCGGCGACCTGACGCTGACAGACGGCGCGATGGAGATCGAGCTCGCATCCCTGCTCGACTTCGACAAGGTCATCGTCGACGGCCTGGCCACGCTGGGCGGAGACCTGCAAATCAAGCTGCTGGGAGGCTACACGCCCCAGCTCAACGATACATGGGAGATCCTCGCCGCCGGCAGCTTCACCGGAGGTTTCGATTCCGTCACCGACGGCTTCCTGGTCGATGCCGTCGGCAACGACCTCGTCCTGACAGCGGTTCCCGAACCGGCTGCGCTGAGCCTGCTGGTTGCCGGCGCGTGCCTGCTGCTGCGCAAAAGGAGACCGAAGATGCGCAAGAACGTCATCCTCATCGGCCTGTTGGCGGTGTTCGTCGCCGGCGGCTCGACCACCCAGGCGGCCGTGGTGAACACCTACAATTTCGACTCGCTGACCACGGGCGACATCAACGGCAAGACCGGCGAGGACGTCACCTGGCGCAGCATCAGCGGGAACGTGGACGTGTTCGAGGTGGTCGTAGACCCCAACGACGCCGGCAACAAGTACGTCGACTCCATGTCGTCCAGCCTCCAGGAGCAGTCGGTCGGCACGATGGCTGACCCCAACAGCGTGTCCAGCGTATTCAACCTGACACCCGCCGACACGCTGGTTCGCGTCTCGTTCACCAGCCGAATGAACTACGCAGCCGGCGGCATGGTGGGGATATGGGTTGACGGCATCGACCCGTCGGTCAACAGCATGGAGACGAGCAACCAGGAGCTGGTCTGCCAGTTCGGCATGTCCGGCGGCCAGTGGCGCGTCCGCGGCGCGAACGGCTCGCCGTCGGTCCTCGACGCCACGGGCATGCCCCCCTCCGGCCAGATGCCCTGGCTGAAGGTCACCCTGGACATGGACCTGACGGCCAACGGCGGCGACGGCAGCATGTCGCTGTCGTTCGTGGACCTGGCGACCAGCGCGGTCACGGCCCCGTCGGGCCTCCAGAACGTCTCGATGAGCCTGCTCAGCCAGGACTCCCGGCTGGGCGATCCTACCCAGTGGACGGGGTGGTGGTTCCGCGGGCAGCAGTCGGCCCTGGCTGAGAACCCCGCCGTTTGCCCGTATGGCTACACTATCGACGACCTGACGCTGGAGGTGATCCCCGAGCCGACGACGCTGGGCCTGCTCGCCGCGGCCGGCCTGGCGATGCTGCGCCGGCGCGGACGCCGATCGTAGCTGACTGGGCGGGTGTGTCCCTTTTGGGCCGGGCGTGCGTTCCCGCTCGGCCCTTCTGCTGCGCGGCGGGGCAGAGGGGTGTGGTTGGCTAGCTGCGAGAATCAGGTTGTTGGGGCCTGCTTTTAGAGTAGAATCCCCGGATAACACCCGGAAATGATCACGGGCGGAAGACTGCTTGGGGGATGTCGAGCCGAACATGAACCAAGACAGCAACACCCAAGGGACGTACCGCGATGCGTCGCTGCCGATCCAGCAGCGAGTAAACGATCTTCTTCGGCGGATGACGCTGGCTGAGAAGGTCTCGCAGATGCAGCACGTCAGCCCCGCCGTCGAGCGGCTGGGCATTCCCGCCTACAACTGGGGCAGTGAATGCCTGCACGGCGTGGCCCGGTCCGGGCGGGCGACGGTCTTCCCGCAGGCGATAGGCCTGGCCGCCACATTTGACGTGGACCTGGCCGCGCGAGTAGCCGAGGCCATCTCCACCGAGGCGCGTGCCAAGTATCACGCAGCCGCGCGGGCCAGCACGCCCGGCCAGGCCAACGGCCTGACCTTCTGGACGCCGAACATCAATATCTTCCGCGACTGCCGCTGGGGCCGCGGACAGGAGACCTACGGCGAGGATCCTGTGCTGACAGCCGACATCGGCAAGGCGTTTGTGCGAGGCCTGCAGGGCGACGATCCCAGGTATCTCAAGGCCGCAGCCTGCGCCAAGCACTTCGCCGTGCACAGTGGCCCGGAGGGCGACCGCCACCACTTCGACGCCCGCGTCACCCGCAAGGACCTGTTCGAGACATACCTGCCGGCCTTCGAGGAGCTGGTGAAGGCCGGCGTCGAGTCGGTCATGGGCGCCTACAACCGTGTCAACGGCGAGCCCTGCTGCGCCAGCCCGACGCTGCTGGAGGATATCCTCCGCAGGCGATGGGGTTTCCAGGGCCACGTAGTCAGCGACTGCGGGGCCATCCAAGACATCCACGCCAACCACAAGGTCGCGCACACGCCGGCGGAGGCGGCCGCCCTGGCCGTCCGCATGGGGTGCGACCTGAACTGCGGCTCGTGCTATTCGACCCTCGCGGCGGCCGTGCAGGAAGGGCTGATCATCGAGGCGGAGATCGACCGCTCCGTTGCTCGCCTGCTGGCGACTCGCTTCAAGCTCGGCATGTTCGATGATGAGAAGCTCGTGCCGTACAGCTCGATCCCTCCCGAGGCAGTGGCCTGCCGCCGGCACATCCGACTGGCCCGGCAAGCGGCAGTGCAATCCATCGTCCTGCTGAAGAACAAGAACGACCTTCTGCCGCTGAGGCCCGACGTGCAGCGAATCTTCATAGTGGGGAACAACGCGGCCAACGCCGACATCCTGCTGGGCAACTACTACGGCGTGGCGGACCACCTGGTGACGGTGCTGGAGGGCGTGGTGGCCCGCGCCGGGGAGCGGAGGGTCAGCTATCGCGCCGGGACGCAACTCGACCGCGAGAACGCCAACCTGCTGGACTGGACCACCGGCGGGGCCGGGGCGAATGACGTCACCGTGGCGGTCATGGGCATCTCGCCTCTGCTGGAGGGCGAGGAGGGCGAGGCAATCGCCTCCACGGCCCTGGGTGATCGCGATGAGATCACGCTGCCACGGAACCAGGTGGACTTCCTCCGCAAGCTTGCACAACACGGCAAGCCCGTGGTGCTGGTGCTTGCCGGCGGCTCGCCCCTGGCACTGGAGGAAGTGCACGACCTGGTCGACGCGATCCTGCTGGTCTGGTATCCCGGCCAGCAGGGCGGCGCGGCCGTGGCGGATGTTCTGTTCGGCGATCAGTGCCCGTCCGGAAGGCTGCCCGTCACTTTTCCGCGTTCGCTGGATCAGGTGCCGCTGTTCGAGGACTACTCGATGGCCGGGCGGACTTACCGATACATGAGCGAGCCACCAGTGTATCCGTTTGGCTTCGGCCTTAGCTTCACGCGGTTCGAGTATGGCCCATTGCGGCTATCGGCCAAGCGGATCAAGGCCGGCGAGTCGCTGACGGCCAGCGTGACGGTCAAGAACGTCGGCAAGCGGAAGGCCGATGAGGTTGTCCAGATGTATCTCACGGATGAGGAGGCATCGGCGGGGACGCCCCGTTGGGCGCTGAAGGCATTTCGCCACCTTCGCATCGCGCCGGGCCGATCGAAGCGCGTCAAGTTCGAGATCACGCCTCGAATGATGGAGCTGATCGGCGAGGACGGCGAGGCCCGCCTGGAGGCCGGCGCGTTCACCGTCACGATCGGCGGCTGCTCGCCGGGCGGTCGAGGGGAAGAGTTAGGCGCCCCGCCGCCTGCAGTGGGGCGGTTCCTTCTCGAGTGAGCATTCAGAGGCCCGCTCCCGCCCTTGTGCAACCCGCGATGGTTGCTCGGTTAGGTCGCCCACGCCGGCAAAACCCTGCTCCGGACGCTTAGCGGGCCGTATAGCCACAGCACGGGCAGACTTCGGAGTGGGTGAAAGGAGATCAGCCATGACCAGGAATAGCCCTCGGCGACCGTCTCGACTAGAGTCCCTTTCTCTTGCCAAGCTGGCCCTTGCGGCGGTGGTTGTGCCTGCTAGCGCCGCGGCCGGGTCAATCCACGACGCGGTTCCAGGAGGCGGGGCGAGGTCTGGCCGTGCCGGGCAACGTGACGGGATCGGTCAGGCCGGTGATCCGCTTGTCCTCGTGGATCGCCGAGCCGGTCGTCAGGCTGATGTTCTTGCCCAGCACCGCGCCGCACATGTCGAAGCCGCCACTGAGCTGCACGTCGCCGCCGGGGGAGATGATCACGCCCTCGGCGCTGGAGCCGCTGCCGGAAAGCTCGACCGTGCCGGTACCCAGATTGATCAGCGTCAGCCGGGAGAGGTTCGAGCCGAGCACCCTGAGCTCGGCGTCGTCTCGGACCTTCAGCTTGCCCCTGAAGTACAGCGTCAGGGATGCGCCGGGCTGGACGGTGATGCCCGAGCTGTTGAGGATGTCCACGTCCCCTTCGGCGAGGATTATCACGTCGGCCATGATTCGCACGGGGTTCTTTGACTCGATCGTGAGGTCGTCGACGTGCAGGTTCCCGTTGATGGACGGCGAGCCGCCGCCGGTGTAGGTGCGGTCGCCGAGGCTCGGCCCCATCCCCGTGGGGGCGGAGTATGCCGGCGTCGCCAGCGAATCGTACAGCGCGCCGACCGTGCCGCTGATGCCGCTCGAGCCGTCCTTGCTGAGGACCGTGTTGGGGTCGCCGCCCGACCCGACGAACAGCGAGCCGTTGATCTGTGATCCGAATATGAGGCTGACGCCGCCGGGCGCGGTGGAGTTGGCCGCCACGCGGGCCTCGGCTGTGACTCTAGGCCCGCCGTAGGGCCCGTCGGATGAGTCCCAACTGTCGATGGTGGAGTCGTCCGCGGTGAAGGTGTCCAGGGCGCTTATGCCATTGACCATCTGGGCCAGCGGCATAGTCATGCTCGCCCGCAGCGAATAGCTGGCTCCCCCGACGGTCCCGGTGGCGAAGACAGTGAACGGGTCGGTTCCGTCGTCCGTCAGGTCGCCGTCGGTCTCGTCGGCCAACCGCCAGGTGAACGTTCCCCTCGACAGCGGCTTGCTTACCGTCTGCCGGTCGTAGGTGGACCGCCAGTTGCTCGTCCGGTCGATCTCTGCCAGGGCGTGGTCCACGGCCGAGATGGCCAGCGACTGTGCCTCGGAGAAGTCTTGCGAGGCGACTGTCGATCTGGCCTGGACTCGGCTGACGGCGATGGCGCCGAGGGCGATGATGGTGACGATCACCGACAGGCCCAGGACGAGCATGTAGATCGAGCCGGTCCGTCGGGCGGCGCGGATTGGGCGGTGGTCGCGGCGATGTTGGATGCGGCGTGCGGACATTCTCGTCACGGGCCTCCCGCGTCCACGACGCTCAGCACGCTCGTGCCGGAGTACGCCTTGGTGCTGCTGTCGCCGCCGATCTGTAGCTCCACGCCGATCCACCCGACGCAGGTGGTCTGCGTGGCCGATCGCCTGTCGCACGCCCCGGCCTTGGCCCGCAGGGCGGTGACGGTGGTCGGTATGCCTCTTGGGTCGGTGACGGTGACCGTGATCCTCTTGACGCCGCGGTCGGCCGCCCCGCAGGGGGCCAGCGTGTCGGGGTCAACGTGCTCGACGGTCACCGTCCGCGTCCAGTTCGTCAAGCCGCTGATGGCCGTGCCGTCCTTCATCTGCGGCGGGGAGGCGGTCCAGTTGTGGTAGTCGTCCACGTCGTCGAATAGCGCGCGTGACGAGCCCGCCTCGCCGCTCTCTGGGCCGAACACGCCGAAGCCTGCCGGGTCCAGATAGAAGTTCTGGGTGATCTCCGACAGCAACTGGGTGGCCAGGGCGGTGGCGGTGTTGCGGGCCATGTTCGACTGCCGCCCCTTGGCCAGCGAGCCGAACGTCCCCACCATCATGGAGATCAGGACGGCCACGATCACAACCGAGATCGCCGCCTCGATGAGCGTCATGCCTCTGGCGCTGTTGGCAGGGCGGGTGCTCATCGGCAGGGGTCCTTGCAGTCCCGCGGGCCCATCGCCAGCCAAAGGACCTGCGGCGGCGCGACGGAAGCCTGTGGCGAGGAGTCGGTCAGCAGGTAGTCCAGGCTGAAGGCGTGGACGTCTTCGGCGACCGCGGCGGGGGCCGCGCCGTTGACCTGGCGGGTCAGCGGGTCGCCCGGCGTGCCGGACCAGTAGTAGCGGATCGTCTCGTCCACTCCGTCGCCGGTGCGGTCAGGGACGACCATGGTGACGGCCGTGGAGGTCCGCTCGCTGAACGACGTCGCCAGGCTGAGGTCCAGCGTGATCATCTGGATCACGCGGTTCTGCGCGGCGATATTGGCGGTCTTGCTCTCGCCGCCGGCCAGGCCCTGCTGGGCGAGGAACATCACGCCGGTTATAGCCGAGAGGATGATGACGGCCACCGCCGTGCCGAGGACGGCCTCGACGAGGGTAAACCCGCCGCGGGCCCGGGCCGGGGCATCCGTGGCGCGGGATGGATTGTCCTGCTCGCGGTTCATTGGATCGTCGCGTTTCCCGTATAGGGATTGAGGACGATGGTCTTCTGGAACTGGCCCGACCTGACCACGACCTGCCCGCCGCGGTTGGGGAGCCCGTAGGCGTCGAACGTGACGCTGGTTCGCCCCTGGAAGTTGACCGACACCAGGTCGCAGTAGTAGGGCCTGCCCGACAGGTCGACAGCGAAGTCGGCCGTCGAGCGTTCCAGGCTGCGGATGCCGGGCATGCTGTAGGTATTGGCGGCGGCGTCGAAGGTCGCGGTCCGCTGGGCGCCGGTCGTCCAGGCGTTGTCGCGTGCCATGGCCAGGTCCGTCGCGATGCGCTTGGCGGCCAGGTCCGTGCGATAGAAGTTGATCGACGAGACGTACCGGGGCACGGCGATGGCGGCGGTGATGGCGATGATGACCACCACCAGGACCAGCTCGAGTATGCTGAATCCCCTTCGGAGCGACGAAGCCTTCGTCACGAAGCGGGTCATCCGGTTTCACCTTCCATGCCGCCGCAGTCGGCTACGGCGCCTTGCCTCGTCGCCGCACATAAGCGAGCGAAGGCCTGGCGGGCGTCTCGACCGGCCAGGCCTTCCACGTTCGTTTCAACCGGGGCTACATCAATAGTCGCGGTAGCGCGTACCGGTGACGTCGACCTCTGCGCCTGTCGTGTTGGCCCTGATGTCGCCCGCGGTCTCGTCGTATATCCAGCCGATCGTGGTTGCATCGGCGGCGGCGACGCCGGTCTGGCCTTTCCTGCGTCCGACGGGCAGGGGCGGTATCTTACGGAGGTAAGGTCCGTAGATATAGGTCGTCGTCCTGGTGCGGCTGACCCGCCCGGAATCGTCGCTGTACCAGGTGAGTTGGCGCTCGAACCTGGCGATGGTCGGGAACGCGCCAAGATGCTCGGCCGAGTATCGGTCGATGGCCTCCCTGAGCACGGCCAGGCTGCCGGACAAGGATGCGTCGGCTGCCCCGGCGGCCCCGCGGCTGAGCCGCGGTATGGCGATCGCCGCGATCATGCCGATGATGACCACCACGAGCATCAGCTCGAGCAGGCTGAAGCCGGTGTTACTGGGTGTCTTGTGATTCTGCATAGTTCCGTGCCTCCGGCTGTACTGTGGGGCGATCGGGCCGGCCCCGCTAGCGTGAGTATCGGCCTGGAAGCGGGGCGACTTCATTAGCACATGGGGACTTCTCATGAACAGAGTGACGGCAATTGAGCCCACGGGACCTCACTCCTCGTTTCCGCCGGGGCTGCCCTCGGCGCCGACAGGCAGCTCCATGGTCAGCCGGGAGCCGTCCTCGGATGCGAGGATGACCGCCCGCTCGCCCACGGAAACCAGCTCAAAGCCGTCGATCCTGTCTCCCACGCCCAGGCAGGAGCCGTCGATGATGGCCTCGCGCCCCTCGGGGCTCACCATAACAGCCTTTAGTTTATGGGCTTGCATGAATGCCAGCGCCGTGGAACCGTCCGCTCCGTCGCTGCGTCCGCGGGAAGCGGCCACCCATGCCGCCGGCGGCTGGAATGCGTCGCGCATGTCGTCCGCTTCCAGTGGGCCTATGCCCGCCGCCATGTCGATTCGCCTGGCGATGGCGTCCTTGGCCCCGCCCGCGGCGACGTTTACGTCAGCGGCCACATCCTCAAGGCCAGTGGGGGGGGCGGCTTCATCGAACCTGGCGACCGAAGCGTAGGTGCCCTCGGGGCTCAAGATAGCCGAATCGCCGTGCAGGAGGTCCAGCGCGACGACCGCAAGCCCGATGCAGCACAAGCCTATAAGCACCTTTTGTCTCTTTGAGACTGCCATACGGCAAGTAGACGATACAGCCGGGCTTGGGGCAAATGAGGGGGCGAGTTTTTTCTACCCGTCGCTGGGCGCCTGCCGCGGCATGACGTGCCAAACCAGGTTGACCTGGAAGTCCGGCAAGGCCCCCGGGTCTTCGTTCTTGCCCGAAAGCTGGAAGGACTCGACCGTCGTGTCGGGGAACGACCTGGCCATGGCGTGCAGGAATGCCGCCCAAGTCCGATAACCGCCGTTGCCGTTGAGGTGAATCGGCACTGATCCGCAGTTGTCGCCGTAGACCGGCTCAGCGGGCTGGATCTCGTTGACGTTCAGGCCGTGGTCGGCCGCCAATGCCGCCAGACGGCTGATCCTGTTGTTGACGGCGGAGGCCGGCTCCAGCTGCACGCGGCTGTCGGCTAGGGCGGCCTGCACTTCCCGCAGCCTCTGTTCGAGGCCCTCGGCGCGGGTGCCCATCAGCGCGACGTCCTTCTGCTGACTTTCCAACTGGGCCGTCTGGGCGACGCGCCGCTCGTGGACGTGCAGAACGGGCCGCAGGCCAAACGAGAAGAACAGCAGGCCGGCGGCCGCGGCCAGCCCCAAGGCCGCCAGGTCAATCCGCACACACCGCCATCTTGTCAGCAGGGGGGGGATCTTCACTGGATCGCTCCTTCGGACTGGCCAAGGACACACTCCAACTGGAACGCCACCGCGGTGCGGTCCAGGAAGGGCCGCCGCGATGTCCGGACCAGCTTAACCTTGTCGAACAGCCCCGTCTGCTCCAGTCGCAGCAGAAACGCCGACACATCCGCCTGGGCCTCGGCCCACCCGGTCAGCTCCAGCAGTAGCGGCGCGTCGGTGGCGGCCTTGGGGGCCTCATCGTCACTGCCGGAAGCGGCGCGCCCTGGGTCGCTGTCGGCGGCTGTCTGGGCGACCGGGCGAACCCTGCGAAGCCGGCAGAAGTCCAGCACGGTCCGTTCTCCCATGTTCTCGGCCAGGACCTTGAGCAGCCCGCCCCAATCCGGCTGGCGTCCCACGGCCTGGACCGCCTGGAGCTTCCGGTTGGCCTCGGCCAACTCCCCTGCCAGCACGAGAACCTGGCGGTTGGAGCTGTTCAGCCCGGCGGCGACATCCGTGGTCCGGCCGTCAAGCGACCGACCGTCGGAAGCCACGTAGCGGAGGCATAGGAGGTAGCCTCCCAGCAGTATGACGCCGTAGACGCCCAGACCGGAGATGAGTCTGATCAGGTGCACCTTGCGCGCCTTGGCCTCGCGCCGCTGCTTGGGTATCAGGTTCACCGCGTTCACCTCTCCGCCCTCCCGGAATACTGGGCCAGTCCTATGGCTGAGATCAGCGACGGCCCATACGCCCCGCCGGCCTGCCCGGAGCACTGGCCCAGGTCAGACGGGTTGACGACGCGCACATCCAGTTGGAGCTTCTCGGCCAGGAGCTGCTGAAGCCCCGGTATGCAGGCGCCGCCGCCCACCAGCAGCAGTCGGCTGACCGGGCTGTCGGGATACTGACCGACCAGGTATGCCAGGCTGGTGCGCACCTCGCCGGCCATGTTGCCGAGCTGGGCGGCCAGGGGACTGGCGACGCTGTGTGTCGGCGTGCCGGCCGGCTGGGCCTGAGCGGGGCCGGGCGTCTTGCCGGCAGGGGCGGGCTCCTCTATCCCCCGCGTGAACAGGACTCGCTCGGCCTCTTCCGTATCGCCGTCGCGTTGCGGCGCCGCCAGCCGGGTTAGCGCGATCACGCCGCTCCTGGCGAGGTCTCGCTCGTAGACGACCGTGCCGCAATACAGCAGCACCAGCCGCGATGACGTCCACCCGACGTCGAGGATGGCGGCGGTCTGGTCCACGTCAGACAATAGCGGCATGCACGCCCGGCTGATGGCCCTGGCATGGACGTCCATGGCCTCGGCGCTGAGCCCCTCGGCCTCGACGGTGTCCAGCAGATTGTCCGCGCTGGCCTGCGGGCAGGCGACGGCCATCACGTAGGTGCGGTTGGCCGCCCTGGCCGGCGAGGGCAGGTCCCAGCAGGCCATCTCCAGCGCGTTCATGTCGGCGTTGTGTCGGCGGGCCAGCTCCGAGCGAGCGAGCTGGTCGATGGGCGCGCCCGATGCCCTGGGTGGCAGCTCCATGATGCCGGCCAGAAGCTCCTTGCGCGGCGCCGCCAGCACGAGCGACTTGCCCCGCAACCCGCCTTCCTGAAGCGCCTCGGCGAGATGCCGGATCTCGAAAGCCTCCACCGGCCCTTCGCTGCTCGCACGCGGAAACCAGACGGCCGAGATGCGCTGACCCACCACCTGGGCCGCCTTGACGTAGCGCGAGCCGATGTCAACACCGATGATCGTGCGAGCTGCTATCTTTGGCCACCTCAAGGGGCACCTCCACCGGATACCATGGCGGTCACGTCGAACAGCGGCATGAACACGCTGATGGCGACAAACCCGACCGCGATGCCCATGATGACCAGCATCACCGGCTCGATGATGCTGGTCAGCGACTTCAGCGCGAACTCGTTCTCGTCGTCCATGAACTCCGCCAGTTCCAGCAGCAGCGGGCCGACCTGGCCGCTCTGCTCGCCGCTGCGGAGAGACTCGTACACCGACGGGCTGATCAGCTTCGTATCGCGGAAGGCCGAGCTGACCGGCTCGCCGTGGCCGACCACCTCCTCTGCCTTGTCGAGAATGGCTGCGTAGTGAACGTTGCCCGATGCCCCGCGGGTCAGCGCGAGGATGTCCTGTATGGGCAAGTGGCTGTCGGTGAGGATGCCCAGCAGGCGGATGATCCGCGCCGTGCAGAAGCTCTTGACGAGCCTGCCGATCCGCGGCAGACGCAGGACGATCGTGTCCATCATTGTCTTGCCGGCCGACGACTTGACGTATGTCCGGATCGCCACCACCGCCGCGAGGATTCCTCCCGTCAGGGCCCACCAGTAAGTCCGCAGGCCCTGGCCCACCGCGATCAGCGCCGCGGTGGTGGGCGGCAGGGGCGCGCCCATGCTCTCGAACAGATCCGCGAAGCGCGGCACCACGAACAGCAGCAGCGCGCTGAACACCACCGTCGCCACGGCCGACAGCAGAATCGGATACGTCATCGCCGCCCGCACCGTGCTCACGACGTGCGCACGCTTGCGGATCAGGACCGCCAGGCGGTCCAGCAGGGCGGTCAGCTTGCCGCTGTTCTCGCCCGCGGCGACCATCGCCTTGTAGACCGGATCAAAACACTCGCCGTGTGCCGCCAGGGCCTCCGACAGCGACAGGCCTCGCTCCAGGCGGGCGCGAACGTCGCCGATGACCTTGCGCCAGGAAGAATCGCGCGACTGCCGCTCCAGCGCCCTGAGGCCCTGTGCCATCGGCGTGCCGGACCGTATCAGCGAGTAAAGCTGGCGAGTGAACAGGGCCAGCTCGCGCAGGCGGTGGACCTTGCTTCGCGGCAGGCGCGGACGCCACCGCTTAGCGGCCACCGCGCGACCGGCCGGAGCGATGTCCGCGACGAGCAGGTCCTCCTGGTGAAGCCTTTCGACGGCCTCGCCAATACTGCCCGCCTCCAGGACGCTGCAAACCTCCCGGCCCGTCTTGTCAAAGGCGCGAACCTCTAGCCTCATGTCACTGCCTCGCTAAGCACTCATCGCCTGGGCGACGCGTTGCTGTTCGTGCGGCTCGTCGGCCACGCCGGCGTCGGTGTACGTCGCGCCCAGCACCTCCTCCAGCGACGTCTTGCCGCCCTGCGCCAGTAGCAGCCCCTCCTCGCGGAGCGTCACGCCGCCGCGACTGCGCCACTCGGCGCGGAACTCCTCCGTCGGCACCCTGCGGTGAATCATGTTCCGCAGCTCGGGCGTGATCTCCATGACCTCGTAGATGCCCGTCCGCCCGTGGAAGCCGGTCTGATGGCACTGGTCGCACCCGCCGCCCTTGGTGAACTTGCCCCCCTTGCCGGTCAGCTCGGCGTCCCGGAGGACGACGGGGTCCGGGGTGTAGCTCGCCGCGCAGTTGGTGCAGTTCAGCCGCACAAGCCGCTGGGCGACCACGCCGTTCAGCGCGCCCGACAGCAGGTACGGCTCGATGCCCATGTCGATCAGTCGCGCCACGGCGCCCGGGGCGTCGTTGGTGTGCAGCGTCGCCAGCACGACGTGCCCCGTCAGGGCCGCGTGAACCGACACGTTGGCGGTCTCCTCGTCGCGAATCTCGCCGACCATGATGATGTCCGGGTCCTGCCGCAGGATGCTCCGCAGGGCACGGGCGAAGGTCATCCCGATCGCGCCCTGGACCTGCACCTGGTTGATCAGGTCCAACTGGTACTCCACCGGGTCCTCGACGGTGACTATGTTCACCTCGCTGTTGCGCATGCAGTCCAGTGCGGAGTACAGCGTGGTTGTCTTGCCGCTGCCGGTCGGGCCCGTCACGAGCACCATGCCGTACGGCTGGCTGAGCATGCGCCTGAAGCAGTCCAGCGTATCCGTGCGGAAGCCCAGGTCCTCCATGCGGACGCGGAGGTTGGCCTTGTCCAGGATGCGGATGACGATCTTCTCGCCCAGCAGCGTGGGCATGCTGGAGACTCTCAGGTCGATCTGCCTGCCCTCGGCGATGATGCGAATGCGGCCTTCCTGGGGCAGTCGCTTCTCGGCGATGTCCATGCCGGCCATCACCTTCACGCGAGACACGATCGCCGGGTGCATTTCCGCCGCCGGCTGCACCAGGTCGTGAAGCACCCCGTCGATGCGGCAGCGGACGCGAGTGGCGGAGTTGTCCGGCTCGATATGGATGTCGCTCGCCCGGTCGCGGATCGCCTTCAGCAGCACCATGTTGACCAAGTTCACGACCGGGCCGCCCTCGCGGGGCTTGTCCAGGTCGACCACCGGGCCCTCTTCGCCGGCTGTGCTCTCGGCCAGGTCCGACTCGGAGATCGACGCGAGCACGTTCTCCATGTCCATCTTCATGGAGGAGTGCTTCTTGATGAACTCGATGGTGTTGGCTTCCAGCGCGAGGACGGGGCGGATGTTGCAGCCGGTCATCTCCCTGAGGCGGTCGATGGCGGGCAGGGACTGCGGCTCGGCCATCGCGACCGTCAGCGTGTCCCAGACCCTGAACATCGGCAGCGCCTTCAGCCGCAGCGCCTCGTCCTTGCCGATCAGCTCCAGCAGGGCGGGGTCCGCCAGACCCGGGCGCAGCACGCAGCCGCGCACGCCCAGGCGCTTGGCCAGCACGGCGACGAGCTGCTCTTCGCTGACATACCCG